>CAZFOG010000381.1:0-5889 GCA_964520685.1 uncultured Nitrospiraceae bacterium
TGGGCAAAGCGCGCGCGGTAGCCCTTGTCATTGACAATCTCCAGGGCGGCGATGAGAAGATGGGGGCCGCGCTGGCAACGGAGCTTGGGGCGCATCGCGTGGTCGTCTCGAATTTTCCGGGGGGACTGCCCGATACGGACACGTGGGACCGCGCCATCACACGCAATGTCGAACTTCTTATCGAGGCCCTGCAGCAGCTCGAAGCGCCTGCTGCCTGACCCAGGCGGGTTCAATGGATGTAGATGCAGTAAGACTCGAACAGGTCACCGTTGCCGTACGCAAGGCGCATCTTCTCCGCGATATCTGCCTCGAGGTGCGGCAAGGCTCGTTTGTGGGGATTCTGGGTCCCAACGGTTCCGGCAAGACCACGCTCCTGACCCTTATCAACGGCCTGACGCACCCGACCGCGGGCCGGGTCACGGTGCTGGGCAAGCGGCCCCACGGCTGGGAAGGCCACCGCTTGCGCACCGAGATCGGCTATGTCGCGCAGGCGGAACCAGTCGACCGGCGCCTGCCCCTCAGCGTGCGCGAAACGGTGCTGGTGTCGCGTTATGGGCGGCTTGGGTGGATGTACCGCCCCGGCCCAGAGGATCAAACCCGCGTCTCGGAAGCGCTCGAGGCCGTAGGCATGACCCACCTTGCAGAGCGTCCGCTGGGCCAGTTGTCGGGCGGGGAGTACCAGCGCGTGGCCATCGCGCGCGCCCTGGCCCAGGAACCGCGCATCTTTCTTTTTGACGAACCCACGGCCTCCATCGACCCGCGCCTGCAGTCCGAAATCGTGGCGCTCGTCGAACAGATACACCGCGCCCGCAACGTTACCTCGCTGTATGTTACCCACGATTTGAACACCCTCCCGGCAAGCTGCGAGACCGTCGTGCTGCTCCGCGAGGGACGTATCTGGGCGTCGGGTCCGCGCGTCGCGATGCTCGAGGAAACGCGGCTGGCCGAATTGTATGCCGAGGGTTCGGCATCGGGGGACGGAGCGTGATGTTAGCGATGTTCGAACGGGCGTTCATGCAGCACGCGCTGGTCGCGGGATTGTGCGCGGGAGTGAGCTGCGGCCTGGTCGGTGTCTTCGTGGTCACCATGCACCTCTCGCTGCTGGGAGTCTGCATTGCCCACGCGGCCTTCGCCGGCGCCATGCTGGGCATCTGGCTGGGATTCGACCCTCTCGCGGGTGCGCTCGCGTTCAGCCTGGCAGCAGCGGCATTTGTGGGGCCCCTGGCCGATCGCGGCCAGCTCAATCCCGACAGTGCCGTCGGCATTGTCTTCTCGTTTATGCTGGGTCTGGCCTTTCTGTTTGTCGGGCTGACTCCGGGCGCGAAAACCCAGGCGCTCAGTCTGTTCTGGGGCAACATTCTCACCGTTTCGACGGCCGACCTGGCGTATCTCATCGCGGTGGCCGTAGCCATCGTGGTGCTGTTGGCCTTGTTCTTCAAGGAGATTCAAGCGGTCGTCTGCCATCGGCGTGTGGCGTTCTCCGTGGGCATTCCGGCAACCCTCGTGTTCTATGGGCTGCTGTTCGCGACGGGCGCCACGGTGGCCGTGTCGCTTCGAACCGTAGGCGGCCTGCTCATCTACAGTCTCTTGCTGAATCCCGCCGCCGCGGCGTTTCAACTGACCTTCAGCCTCAAGCGCATGTTCATCCTGGCGGCCCTCTTTGGCGTACTGTCCTGCTGGATTGGGTTGGTGGGCTCGTATCTCTGGGATCTGCCCACGGGCGCGTCAATTGTGATCGCCTCGTCCATCATTTTCGGTATTGCCCTCGCGGTGTCACCCAAACGGAGGATGACCTCATGGCGGAGATAGACCGGCGCAAACTGAACCGCCGCATCGAGACCTTTTTCGATAGCCTCGCGCACACCTGGCACGAAGACGTCGCTTCGCCCTATGCGGGACGCCTCAAGGCGATCGTCGACACCCTCGGCATCGCCCGGGGAGACATCGTGCTGGACGTCGGCGCGGGTACGGGCATCCTGGCCGCCGAACTGCTCGGCCGCGTGGGTCCGGACGGCCTCGTGGTGTCCGTTGACCTGTCCCGCGCCATGTTACGCGAGGGAAGAGGCCTCTTCCCCAGTGCCCGCATCGGATGGCTTCAGGCCGACGTGCTCGACGCGCCGTTTCGCTCCGCCGCCTTCGACTGGGTCATCTGCTACAGCGTGTTTCCCCACTTCCTCGATCAGCAAAAGGCCGTCACCGGATTTGCGGCGCTCCTCAAACCCGGCGGCCGCCTCGCCGTACTCCACTCGCAAAGCCGCGAAGCCATCAACGCTCACCACGAAAAAGTCGGCGATGTCGTCGGCGGCCACAAACTCCCCGACGACTTCGCCATGACCCGCCTCATCCAAACCGCCGGCCTTGAACTGCTGCGACTCGAGAACAGCGAAGGAGGCTATGTCGCGCTGGCGGAAATGCAATTCTGAGATCTAGATTCCTAGTCACCGTTTGCGCATAGACGAGTTGCACATGCGAGCAGCCTTTAGTACTCTGTAACCTATTGCAGGGGGACAGGCTAATGGGCGCTTTGGATAATACAGTAATAGAAATAGTCAAAGGCTTAAAGAGGGGAGCCTTCCCATCAGAAGCAGCCGTATCTCAAGGCATGAGGGAGAGGGGGTAGTGTGCATCAAATGAATTGGCGACGCGTCTTGGCAACAGGATTGGTCTTCGTTGCTCTCACGTTTTTGTTTCCCTGGACCTCATACGTGCAACACCGCAGCACGGGAAGCCGATCGTTGGTGAGACCGGTGCTCTATTTTCTGTCGGTCTCTGAGAAAGAAATCCTCTGGGGAGAGGTGGCGCTACAGGCCGGCGCAATTATGTGTGTTACGAGTGCACTTTGCGTCACATCGCGAAGGCAGTAAAAACAACCGAAGTATTCAGGAACAATTACGATGCATCGCCGCCATTTTCTTGCTACCGCCGCCGGGGCTGCCGCAGCGGCACTGACCACGAAACCGGAAACGGCCGCACAGGCGGTGGCGCCCACCGAAAACGCGCCCATGCGCGTCAGCCTCTGGTGCTGGGATGCACGCATGACGTGGGACGACGAACCGGAGACCATCGCGTTGCGGATGGCGGCCGCCGACAAGAAGTTTCCGTATCCGAAGCGGCCCGAATCGTTCCTGGTGGGGTTTAAGCGCCTGGTGGACTACTGCGCGGAGATTGGCGTGCATAGCGTCACCGTCTGGGGATTCCTGCGCGACGCCCACGGCGGGGTGAAGGCGGCGGGCGAGCTGTGTGAATACGCTTCCGACCGCGGGGTCGGCATCCTTCCCGGCGTGGGCCTGTGCTCGTACGGTGGCTACTACTACGACGGCGAGCACCCGTTCAACCTCGACACGTACCTGAAGAAGCATCCCGAACGCATCTCGAGCGCCAACGAGGAGCGTGGCGGACGGGTCGTGACCCCCGTGCTCGACCCTGCCCTCGAGGCCAACCGCGCGTGGTGGCGCGACGGCCTCGAATGGATGCTCGAGACCTTCAAGATCGGCGGCATCGATTACGAGATGGGCGATTTCGTCGTGAATCCCTCGCCCGAAGCCCAGGCGGCCCGCGCCGCATTGGGATTCGAGGCCGACGGCAATATCCTGGATTCCATAATCGCGACGAAGGAGCTGATGGACTACGCCCACCAGGCCCTGCCCGGCGGCACGTTCATCAACTGCACGTATCGCGGGCTCCAGGACATTACGGGCTTCCCCAACATGCCCTACGTCAACGCTCTCCATCCAAGAACCGTGTGGGAATACTCGATGCGCGGGACGGTGCGCCGCCCAGAATTCCCCGACGCGTTCCGCGGGATGCCGGACCATCGCAAGTACAGCTACCTGCACTGGTTCAATCCCTCCACCAACACCATGGACACGGATTACGTTGCTGAGATCGCGCGGGTGTTTCCGGGATTGGCCACGCTCGCGTTCGATTTCGCGGGAACCTATGGCGAGGTTTCCGCGGTGAATAATCTCCTGGCGGACCGCAACTATCAGGCACAGGTGGCCTGGGCAAAAGATCCTTCCCTGACACGCGATGCGTTCGACGAGGGATTCACACCCGCCTGACCATGCCGGTGGCCGCTCATTGCGACGGGAGAAACGGCCGGGGATTGATGGGCACGCCGTCTTGCCGGACTTCGTAGTGGAGGTGATATCCGGATGCGCGGCCCGTCTTGCCAATCCCGCCTATGACCCAGCCGGCGCGGACCGCCTCGCCTTCCTTGACATCGACCTCAGAAAGATGGGCGTAGAGGGTGCTGTAACCACTGGAATGCCTTATCGCAACGTATTTTCCGTACCCCCGGCGGTCGCGATCCACTGTGCACACCACCCCATCCGCGGTGGCATACACAGGCCAGCCTTTCGGGGCGCGGATGTCGATGCCCTGATGGCGATAGCTTCCTCCGCCCCCGGCGCTGCGCGCCTCTCCGAATTCCGAGGTGACTGTGCGTGCGGCGGCCGGGGTCGGCCAGATGCAGGGCACTGGATAGGCTCGATTGGCCTCCGGGGCGCGTGTGGCGCACGAGACCGCGCCCAGCGCGGCGATAAGGACCGTCAGCGCCACGAGCCTTCGGCACCGGGAACGGCCCAGAACTTCGCACGCCACCCGGCAACATCTCTGGATGCCTGGTTCCAATATCAACCTCCAGCAACTACAATATATGGTAGTTATGATGCCATTCCTGGTCCTACGCACCGAGAATAACACAATATATCGAAAAAAAGAAGGAAAATATACTACATATAGATCTTATCTTGTGGTGAGAGGCCGGGCGGCTTCTGTCGAAGGGGATGCTTTGGCCTGACCGCACACAATCCCGCCTCATCGCTCCGGGATTGAGTGCGAAAGGACTATCTGTGGATTTCGCTGATCAATCGAGCCAGGTTATCCGCGCCGATGAGGGCCTTATCCTCGGGCGAGACGGCGGCGTACATGAGGAGCGTCACGGCGCACATGGCCTCGATCTGCGGGAAGCCGGTACCGAAAAGGAGCCGATTCGGGCCGATTCGTTCCACGAGCTGCTCGACACCCCGATGCACGCTCATATTGCTTCCCAGGGAAAGATAGACATTCCGAAACGCCGCCAGCAAGGGAAGAATGATGCGCTGGGTGCGGTATCCGATGCCGGCCAGGATGAAGGGAATGCCGGGATAGCGCCCGGCGAGGTCGGCGAGGGCCTCGAGGGGGATCTTGTCGAGCATGCAGAGAACGGGCATGCGGCGCTCTTCGAGGACTTTGAAGAGCCGGTCACAGCACCAGGCTGCAAGCGACCAGTGGTCCTGAACCGGCCGGATGGTTACGGCACCCGAACCGGCCCGGATTGCGGCATCTATCTGCTCCGTTTCCTCGGGCAGGTCGCCGCCCGTACTGGGCACGGCGATGGGGCACGGCAAGAGGGACGCATGCCGGGCGTGCGCCTCGAACAGTTTCTCGTTCGAGCGGGGGACATCATTAATCAGGGTATCGGGCGCCTCGCGCACGAGGGCCCGCGCAATACTGAGACGCGCCATCTCCGCGAGGAGGCCGTCCATCGATGCAACCATGGAATTGCCCGGCTCCGCCCCGCCAAACCCGGTCTGTACGTCATACAGTTCGATGTCCATACCCTGCCTCGGATTTCCGGCTTCACCATTGCGCGCGGGGACGCATTGTGGCCGTTCCGGGGCTGCAAATCAATGAAAAAACCTGGCCCGGTGATTCACGTGGACTGAGTGGACTGAGTGGACCGGGTGGACTGAGTGGACCGGGTGGACTGAGTGGACCGGGTGGACCGGGTGGACCGGGTGGACTGAGTGGACCGGGTGGACTGAGTGGACCGGGTGGACTGAGTGGACCGGGTGGACTGAGTGGACCGGGTGGACTGAGTGGACCGGGTGGACTGAGTGGACCGGG
>CAZFOG010000382.1:0-5886 GCA_964520685.1 uncultured Nitrospiraceae bacterium
CGATTCGGACCGGCACACTTCTACCTCGCGCGCCGGATTGCCCGGCGGCAAAACCATGTGAGTATAGCAAACGCGCGGCGCGGGGTTCAAACGGCCCGCTACCCCTGCCCAGCGACGCGCGTGGACTCTGTGGACTGAGTGGACGGTGTGGACGGAGAGAAGACCGGCGGCTCTTTCTGGCCTGGTGATCAGGGACTGCAGATTAAATGCGGCCGCCTGCCGTATAGCGAAGCGCTCCTGTAACCCCGGCCCTTACAAATACCCCAGCGCCTCGAATTGCCGATAATTGCCGCGGTCCGATACTCCTTCTCGCGATACAATTCCGCAGGCGTGGGCTCGTGGATGTCGAAAAAGGCCGTCCGCACGCGGGTGCCCCACTCCTTGAAATCCTGCCCCGGCAACCACAACGGCGAATAGTCCGACGCGAACATGCTGTATACCGACGGAAGCGTCCACGGCGCTGTCACATAGGCCCGTTCGAATACAACGCCCCCCTCCGCCACCCTGTCGATGGTCGGCGTCGGATTCGTGCTGCCATAGGTCGAGCAATGATCGGCACGGAGCGCATCGATGGTAATTACCACGACACTCGTATGCTTTGTGATGACAGGAAAGGGTGTACTCAATTGGGCTGCCAGCCACAAGGGAAGGCTCGAAGCAAGCAGCGCGACGACGGCCGTCCGGTACAAGCGATGCCCTCCGCGCGGCAATGCCATGATCGCCAGTCCTGCGAAGAATACGACTGCGACCCATCCAGTGGCGGCGTCTTCGGCCAATTGTCCCCTGTGCTCGCTCAGAAGCAACGCCTGCCCCGCCAACTCGTTTGCCGCAATGCCCGATGCCATGGCGGCCAATGCCACAAAACCGCTGGCCGCGTCGGGTGTGCGAAAAAGCCGCCTTGCCAGCAAGCCCGCCCCCGCCATCAGGGCCGGCAGGGTGAGCGCATTCGAACCCGAGACCGCCACTGGGTCCGCCACGAACAATAGTACCGCCCAGAAGAACACCATGCCCGCAAAGGCCCCCGCGGGCGCAGGCAACCGCATTTTCAGGAAACGCTCCAATGCGCCGCGCACGGCCAGACCAGCAACGAAAACAAACAACGCCGCAACGCCCGCCGCGCACCCCACCACGATCCACGTGGAACCCTGCGTACCGCACCAGAACCGCGAATGCTGCGCTCTCGCTAATTCCAGAAAGAGCCAAGGCCCCAGAAGCGCAGCCGACCACAGCGCCAGCGCCACCGCGCCAACTATAAATCCCGGGCGCTTCATCTCCCCCGAGGTGTCCGGTTCTCCCTTCATCGTATGATGCATTTCACTGCCTGCACCGCCTCGCGGCGGCCTCATCTCCAACGTGCATATCGCTCGCGTCTCACAGGACTGAGACCGGCAATCTGAGAGCAGAAACCAGGAATCGCCACGCCCTTGCCCGCCCCTGCCACCCCGGATCCACACGTTTCCGCGTGACGAAGACAGAGTCCCACTGTATTCTCTCCCCTATTCCCCAATCCATAGCCTACAGATACCCCAGCGCCTCGAATTGCCGCCGCAGCTCCTCCGACTGCTCCGTATCCGGCGGCGGGGTTTCATCGCATTTGCGGTGCCTTTCCGTCACGGACCGGGCCCAATCCGCCGCCTTGGCTTTGAGCGCTTCCGCCTCCGCGGGGAGCCCGTCTGCAGCCAGGTTATTCTTCTCGCGGGGATCCGCCGCCAGGTCATAAAGCTCTGCGCTGCCGTCGGCCAAGTTCACAATGAGCTTCGTGTTTCCCTCGACCACCATCACCGACGAGGGCAGCACGGTCCGGTTATTCGACCCGGCGTAGCACTCCCGCTGCAATTCTCCCGTCTCTTCTTTGCTCCAGAACCGGGCCAGACTTTGCCCCGTCCATCCTTCGGGGCTTTCAATCCCTATCAAATCTGCGAGTGTCGGCATGAGATCGATGTACGAAACCGGCGCCGCCACGCGCCCCGGCACGCGATTCGGGCCTGCGATAATCAGCGGCACTCGAGTCGTCTCCTCATAGAACGTGTTGCCGTGGGACATCCGCCCGTGGTCCAGAAACTCCTCGCCATGGTCGGCGCCAATGACAATCCACGACGGGCCTGCGATACACGGAAGAACCCGGCCCAGCATGGCGTCCACGTACCGTACTTCCGCGGCATACAGCTTTTCCTGGGGGATGAAGAGCGGCTTTTCCGGCGCAACCCAGGCCGGCTCGAGCGGCGCGGGCTCCCAGTCGCAATCGGTGCCCGGTTCAACCGGGTAAAATGCATGTTCTGTAACAACATCGCGATATTCGTACGGCGGGTTGTACGGATTGTGCGGGTCCATGTAATGAATCCAGAGAAAAACGGACCGACCCTGGTTGATCGTCAGATACCGCTGCGCATAGGCCGTAATCCTGCGCGTGGTATCCAGCGGCCATTTCCGTTCCAGGTCCGGCCGAATCCGCGCGACCAGGGACTCGAGCACGGGCATGCCCGCGCATGGATTGTGCGTTTCTGCCGCTCCATTCGGCAAGACGAACACGGTGTCCATACCACGCAACAGCCGTTTTCGGTCGTCCAGCAGCGAATTGCCGATGATCGCGGCGGTCTTGTACCCCTTCTCGCGATACAGCTCCGCAATTGTCGGCGCGTGCAGGTCGAAGAAGGCGGTCTTGACACTCTCGCCCCATTCGTTGACGTCCTGGTCCTCCAGCCAGAGTGGCGAATAGTCCGACCCAAACATGCTGTATACCGATGGAAGCGTCCACGGCGCTGTCACATAGGCCCGTTCGAATACAACGCCCCCATTCGCCATCCTATCGATGTTCGGCGTCGGATTCGTGCTGCCGTAGGCCGAGCAATGATCGGCACGGAGCGCATCGATGGTGACTACCACGACACTCCCCCGCTTGGAGAAGAGGAAGAAAGGCTTGGTCAATTGCTCTGCCAGCCACAGCGGAAGGCTAGCGGCGAGCAGCGCGACGACGGCCGCCCGGTACCACCGGTGCCCTCTGCGCGGCAATGCCATGATCGCCAGTCCTGCGAAGAATACGACTGCGACCCATCCAGTGGCGGCGTCTTCGGCCAATTGTCCCCTGTGCTCGCTCAGAAGCAACGCCTGCCCCGCCAACTCGTTTGCCGCAATGCCCGATGCCATGGCGGCCAATGCCACAAAACCGCTGGCCGCGTCGGGTGTGCGAAAAAGCCGCCTTGCCAGCAAGCCCGCCCCCGCCATCAGGGCCGGCAGGGTGAGCGCATTCGAACCCGAGACCGCCACTGGGTCCGCCACGAACAATAGTACCGCCCAGAAGAACACCATGCCCGCAAAGGCCCCCGCGGGCGCAGGCAACCGCATTTTCAGGAAACGCTCCAATGCGCCGCGCACGGCCAGACCAGCAACGAAAACAAACAACGCCGCAACGCCCGCCGCGCACCCCACCACGATCCACGTGGAACCCTGCGTACCGCACCAGAACCGCGAATGCTGCGCTCTCGCTAATTCCAGAAAGAGCCAAGGCCCCAGAAGCGCAGCCGACCACAGCGCCAGCGCCACCGCGCCAACTATAAATCCCGGGCGCTTCATCTCCCCCGAGGTGTCCGGTTCTCCCTTCATCGTATGATGCATTTCACTGCCTGCACCGCCTCGCGGCGGCCTCATCTCCAACGTGCATATCGCTCGCGTCTCACAGGACTGAGACCGGCAATCTGAGAGCAGAAACCAGGAATCGCCACGCCCTTGCCCGCCCCTGCCACCCCGGATCCACACGTTTCCGCGTGACGAAGACAGAGTCCCACTGTATTCTCTCCCCTATTCCCCAATCCATAGCCTACAGATACCCCAGCGCCTCGAATTGCCGCCGCAGCTCCTCCGACTGCTCCGTATCCGGCGGCGGGGTTTCATCGCATTTGCGGTGCCTTTCCGTCACGGACCGGGCCCAATCCGCCGCCTTGGCTTTGAGCGCTTCCGCCTCCGCGGGGAGCCCGTCTGCAGCCAGGTTATTCTTCTCGCGGGGATCCGCCGCCAGGTCATAAAGCTCTGCGCTGCCGTCGGCCAAGTTCAAAATGAGCTTCGTGTTTCCCTCGACCACCATTGCTGACGGGGGCACTACCGACGCATCGTTCGCACCGGCAAAACACGGCCGGTCCCATCGCTCGCATTCCGGCCCTATGACGAAGGCCTCCAGGCTCTTGCCTCGCCAGTAGTCCGGAGCATCCAACCCCGTCAACCCGGCCAGCGTCGGCAACAGATCCACGTACGATACCGGCGTCCCCACACGTCCCGGCGCCGCCTCGGGTCCGGCAACAATCAGCGGCACGTGAATGCTTTCTTCGTAGAACGTATTGCGGTGTGACATCCGGCCGTGTTCGAAGAACTCTTCCCCATGGTCCGCGCCGAGCACCACCCACGCGAACGGCGAAACCACATTGAAAACCCGCGCCAGCATATCGTCTACATAACGCACTTCCGCCGCATACAACCGCTCCGCGTCTATTACGATCCTGTTTTCGGGCTTCACCCAGTCCGGATCCTTCGGGGCCGGGTCCCACATGTGCACGGGAGGATCGGCGGGAAAAAACGCGTATTCCGTCGGCACATCCCGATAGGCTTCCGGCGGGTTGTAGGGGTCATGGGGGTCCATGTAATGAATCCAAAGAAAATACGGACCGTCACGCTGCTCTTGCAGGAACCGCTGTGCATATGCCGTAATCCGCCGGGTCGAATCCAGGGGCCACGTACGGCCCAGCTCCGGCCACACCCGTTCAAGCGCCGGTCCCAGCAACGGCATTCCTTTGCACGGGTTATGCGTTTCCCCGACCTGGATCGGCAAACCGTAAATCTCATCGAAGCCCCGTAACAGCCGCTTCCGGTCGTACAACAGCGAATTGCCGATAATCGCCGCGGTCCGATACCCCTTCTCGCGATACAATTCCGCGAGCGTGGGCTCGTGGAGGTCGTAAAAAGCCGTCCGCACGCGGTTGCCCCATTCCTTGAAATCCTGCCCCGGCAACCACAACGGCGAATAGTCCGACGCAAACATGCTGTATACCGACGGAAGCGTCCATGGCGCTGTCACATAGGCCTGGTCGAATACAACGCCCCGCCGGGCAAGGGCGTCGATATTGGGTGTCGGGTTGTCGCCGCCGTACACCGAACAATAATCCGCGCGAAGGGCATCAATCGTAACGAGCAGGAGGCTCTGCTGGATCCCGTCTTCCCGAACCGGCAATCCCGGCACCACAAGCAGGCCCGCAGGCAAGGCAACCGCCAGCAATACGGCCACGCTCGCGCGGTACCACCGATACCCCTTCCGCGGAAACGCCATGAGCAGCGCCCCGGTCAGACCCACAAGCAGCATCCACCACAGCGATAGGGTCAGCGCAGTCTCTGCCCGGTTCTCTTCCAGCAGAAAGTACCGCGCCGCCGCTTCATGGGTTCCGATACCCCCCACCAGCGCCGTAATCCCGGCGACTCCGCTAACCCTGTAGGGCATTCCGAAGAGCAGGCGCATCGAAATGCCCAGAACCGCCAGCACGACAGGCGCAAGGACGGCCTTCGCCGCCACCAGAACAGTCGCGTCGGCAACCAGGAAGTCCAGCGCCGCCCAAAGTGCCGCCATGCCCACCAAACCCGCGAGTGGCGCAGCAGGCCCGCGGCGCACCAGCCGCACCACCGCCCACCGTGCCGCCAACCCCGCCAGAAACACCACCAACGCCGCGACCGCCCAGACGCCGGCCACCGCCGCCCACGCGGCCCCCTCCGTACCGCACCAGAACGGCGCCGATTGGCCGCCCAGCACCTCGTTGTACACCCATGGCCCGGGCAGTAGAACCGACCAAGCGGCCATCCCCCCAAGGTCTCTCGATGGGCGTTCCGGCGTGCATTCCCCCTCGACACTGG
>CAZFOG010000383.1:0-5852 GCA_964520685.1 uncultured Nitrospiraceae bacterium
GGCTCCCAGTCCAGCCCGCAGCCAAATCCGCGAAGTTATCCGGCGATTTGGGGGGATGTATCTCCTTGACAATATCCCCCATGCCTTTGCTGACGAATTCTTCATACGAAAACCCGGTGAATTCCTCGATATGGGGGCTGACGTAATCGTACCGGTTCTCGAGTACGTTGAAGCGGTAGAGGATGTGCCGCGAGGCCTTCAGCGCTTCGGTGAAGCGGCGTTCCCCCTGGCGGATCTTCTTTTCGGCCTCGAGGCGTTCGGAAACATCGCGCGACACACCGTAGAAGACCTTCTCGCCGTTCCACAGTCCGTGAGTCACCTTGGTGTCGACGGGGATAAGTTCGCCGCTTGCGGTCTGGAGAGGAATTTCGCTGGTGGTGCGTCTGCCGCAGAGGATGGCCCCAACGACTTCCTGGGCCTCCCAGCGGCGTTCCACCGGGTGAACCAGGGTTATGGGCGAGCCGATAAGCTGTTCTTCCGAATACCCCAAGCGGTTTAGCACAGCCGGATTGACTTGGAGAATGCGCCCGTCAAGAGACAGCACAAACACGAAGTCATCGAGACGGTTAAACAACTCCTGCAGATTCTGGCGCGTGTCTTCGAGGGACTTCTCGGCAGATCTGCGCCGGGTAATATCGAGGTTGACGATCTGCACCGCAGGCTGGCCCTCGAAATGCGTAAGGCTGACATAGCTCTCGATATAGCGTATGGCGCCGTCGGGCCGCACCAAGCGATAGGTCACCGCGCGCTGCTGGCGCCTATCCTCAATGATGGACTGATAGACGGCCAGTAAGGCTTCGCGATCTTCGGGATGGACGTAGAGGTTCGTGGCGTCAGCGACGGATAACCCAACAAATTCTTCTTTCCGGCAACCCAGCATTTCAATAAGGGCCGGATTCGCGTACACCACACGGCCATTCTGTGAGAGGGATAACCCCTGCCGGGAGTCCTCGACAAGCACGCGGTAGGCTTCCTGTGCGCGTATCTGGTCAGTCACTTCGTGAACTGCAACCACGACGTGGCTCACATGTCCCTGGTGGTCCCGTAAAGGCGCGGCATTGATGAGATGATAGTGGAGAGAACCGTCGGGGCGAATGTAACTCACCTCACGGTTCACGACCCGTCTTTCCGTATCCCGCACGAGGACGAAGGGGTCTTCGTCCGGTGAAAGGGGGCGTCCCCAGAAATCGCGCAATCCCCACTCGGCTGCAAGGCATGACCGGCCAATGGTTTGCTCATGCGGGATCCCCGAGAAATCCTCGGTTCGCGGGTTGGCAAACACGACAGTGCCTTCACGATCCGCTACAAACACGCCTGCCGCGGTGGTATCGAGAATGCCGCGCAAAAACTCGGCATTTTTACGCAGAATGTTCTCCGCGCGCTTCCGCCGGCCCTTTTCGGATTCAAGTTCCGCTATGCGTTGACGCGCCGCCTCGAGCTCGGCGACCACATCTTCTTTTCTTTTGTAGACGTCTGTCACGACCTGCCTCTCGGGCACACACCGGCCCCTCCGGAAATACCGTGCCCACCGGAGCCGCCCCCACGCCTCCATACCGATCCCAGGGAGATATCTTACATCCTCGCAGGGTTTTCCGCCAAACGGCCCGGATCCTCCGGCCGCGGTGTCCGCGAAAACCATAAAAGCGCCGCGCCTGGTTGAAAATGCTGCGCGAGTTACGGATACTTGGGGTCGAGAGTTCCGCGGTATACCCGATAAACAGCCCTGTTTCACATGTGTAATCCCGCATGCATAGAATTTGCCCGCCAGCACCTCGAGGCCTGGGAGGTGCGCGACCGGGTCGTGCTCGAGGTCGGGTCCCTGGATGTCAATGGCAGTCTCCGTGCGTTTGTGGAGAGCCTGGCTCCCGCACGTTATGTGGGGGTGGATATTGCCCCCGGACCGGGCGTGGACGAGGTTTGCGACGCCCGCGACCTGCTCGAGCGGTACGGTCCCCAATCATTCGATGTGCTCATTTCGACGGAACTCCTCGAGCACGTTCGGGACTGGCGTGCGGTGATTCACGGCTTCAAGCAGGTGCTGCGCCCCGGGGGGGTATTGCTGGTGACGACACGTTCCCGGGGGCATCCTTACCACGGGTATCCGAGCGATTTCTGGCGCTATGAAGTCGAGGATATGCGGCAGATCTTCGGGGACCTCGAGATTGAAGCCCTGGAGGAGGACCCCATCGAGGTGGGCGTCTTTCTGAAGGCGCGCAAGCCCCATGAATTCCAGGAACGCGCTCTCGATGAGCTCGCCCTGTATTCGATGGTGACCAAGAAGCGGACGAGCGCGTTATCCGCGCGCCAGGCCCTGCTGTTCCGGCTGAACGTGGGAGGGCGCCAGCGGTTTGCGCACATCCGGTATTTGCTGTGGGACACGGCGATGCGCCTCGCGCCGCGTCCCCTGAAGAATGTGGTGAAACGCAAGCTGCTGCCCTTGTACGCGTTGTTCAAGAACCCGCCGCACGGCAAATGATGCGCCCTATTTCTGGAGGAGCTTGGCCATGGCGTCCTGTGCATCGACCACGGCGAGGGCGGTCATATTGACCACATCAGCCTCGTTGTAGCCGCCATACTGCATGATGTGGACGGGCTTGTTCATGCCGAGCAGAATAGGGCCGATAGCCTCGGCGCCGCTGAGTTTCTGAGCCAATTTGTACGCGACGTTGCTCGAGTTGAGGCACGGGAAGATGAGGATGTTCGCGCCCCCCTTGAGGCCCGAAAACGGGAAGCTTTCCTTGAGCAATTCCGGTGAAATGGCGATGTCGGCCTGCATCTCGCCGTCGATCATGAGTCCGGGGGCGCGCTGGCGCACCAAATCGACGGCGTTACGCATTTTCTCGGCTTCCGGCGCCTGGGCGCTGCCGAAATTGCTGAACGACACCATGGCGATGCGGGGTTCGACCTCGAATCCGCGCACGGCGTTGGCGCAGAGGACGGCGATGTCGGCCAGCTCCTCGGCGGTTGGATTTATGGTAACCGAGACGTCGGCGAAGCAGTAGATTTCGCCGCGTACGGCGACCATGGTCATGCCTGCGACGCGGCGGACATCGGGGCGCGCGCCGATGATCTGCAGGGCGGGACGCAAGGTGTCGGCATAGCTGGTGGTGAGCCCGGCCACCATGCCGTCGGCCTCGCCGAGATGGACCATCATGGCGCCGAAATAGTTGCGGAGGATCATCAGCTCGTGGGCGAGGGGGAGGGTCACGCCTTTGCGCTGGCGCATGCGGTAGAATTCCTGTTCGTAGCGATCGTGCCGCTCGGTTGCCCGCGGATCGATGATCTCGATGGCGCCATCAAACGCAATGCCCGCTTCTTCGGCCATGGCCTCGATGCGCTCGCGCGGTCCCAGGAGCACGGGCTGCGCCATGCCTTCGTCGAGGATGGTTTCGCAGGCCTTGATGACGGGGAGCTGGTCGCCCTCGGGAAAGACGATGCGCTTGGGGTCCTTGCGGGCTTTGTTGATTGCAACGCGCATGATCTTGCGCGACATGCCGAGCCGGGCCTCGAGGGCTTCGCGGTATTCGTCAATGTCGATCTCGATACGGGCGACGCCCGTGGCCATCGCCGCCTGGGCCACGGCCGAGGCCTCCCAAATCAGCACGCGGGGATCGAACGGCTTCGGGATAATGTATTCGGGCCCGAAGCGAAGCCGTTCGCCGCGGTAGGCCTTCTCGACCTGGTAGGGCACGGGCTCCTTGGCCAGGTTGGCGAGGGCGTAGGCGGCCGCGATCTTCATGTCGTCGTTGATGGCGCGGGCCCGGACGTCGAGGGCGCCGCGGAAGATGAAGGGAAAGCCCAGGACGTTGTTGATCTGGTTGGGGAAATCGCTGCGCCCGGTCGCCATGATGAGGTCGTCGCGGGCGGCTATGGCTTCGGGATAGGTGATTTCGGGGTCGGGGTTTGCCATGGCGAAAATGATCGGCCTGTCGGCCATCGAGCGTACCATGTCTCTCGTCACGCAATTGGCAACCGAGAGTCCCGCGAAGACATCGGCGCCCACGAGGGCATCCTCGAGGGTGCGCGCACCGGTTTCGACCGCGAATTCCTCTTTGTACGTGTTCATGCCTTTTGTGCGGCCTTTGTAGATGACGCCGCCGCTGTCGCAGAGCATGACGTTCTCGGGTTTCACACCGAGGGCGATGTAGAATTTGGCGCAGGCGATGCCCGCGGCGCCGGCGCCGTTAAACACCACCTTGACCTGTTCGATGTCTTTCCCGGCGAGCTGGATCGCGTTGATGAGTCCGGCTCCCGAGATGATGGCGGTGCCGTGCTGGTCGTCGTGGAAGACGGGGATATCCATTTCTTCTTTGAGGCGTTCCTCGATAAGGAAGCATTCGGGGGCGCGGATGTCCTCGAGGTTGATGCCGCCGAAGGTGGGTTCCATGAGCTTGACGGCGCGGATAATCTCTTCGGGGTCGGCCGTATCGAGCTCGATATCGAACACATCGATGTCGGCGAAGCGTTTGAACAGGACCCCCTTGCCTTCCATGACGGGTTTGCCCGCCAGCGCGCCGATGTTGCCGAGACCCAGCACGGCGGACCCGTTGCTGACCACCGCTACCAGGTTGCCCCGGGCCGTGTATTCGTAGGCGAGGCTGGGGTCCTTCTCGATGTCGCGGCACGGTTCGGCCACGCCCGGGGTGTAAGCCAGGGCCAGGTCGCGCTGGGTCTGGCAGGGCTTGGTTGATGTGACCTCGATCTTGCCGTGCCGTCCCTCGCAATGGTACTTCAACGCGTCTTCGCGGGTAATCATGCCTGTTCTCCTGCCAGCGGTACGGCGCCCGGCGTGCAGCCGGTGCGCGGGTACGGCACGGAATTGGTGTTGATAGTGCGTTCCTGGGACTGCCGGTCCTTAGACACAGAGGCCAACGCGAACGCCCCCGGCGGAAGGAGGCTGATACGCCGCGTTCCGCCAAACCTTCTGAGGCGGCTAGTATACCCCGTCGTCGCCATCGAACGCATCCTTTGCCGCGCCCCGGAACCGGGTGGCCCGCAGGCGCGTGCGGGTGCCGCCTTTCTCGAGTTGCCGCCGCAGTTTGGCCAGGCCGCGCTGGACGGAGCGGTGCACCACGGAGGGGTCGACGCCCCTGCGCGCCGCCACGTCGCGGTAGTAACGCCCTCGGAAAAAGAGCTCTTGCACGTAGTAGCGCTCGAGAGGCGTAAGCCGCGATCGCATGTGCCGCCGCACCCACCGGAGCAGGCGGGCCTTTTCGCGTCCCAATTCGAGGGCCTCTTCGATCTCCTCGGGGGTTTCGTGCCAGAGACCATGGGTTTCGTCCAGTTTGCCAAGCGTTGCGGGATCGACCGGGAATTCCATCTGCCAGGACCAGTTCGGGGCTTCCATAGGGTGATTCCTCCTTCCGGCAACACGCCGGTTCGTGTGCTTTCGCAAGGAATCGTGGCAGGAATCGCGCCCGGAAGGCCTTTGCTTCTTCTGGTCTTTTTCTTTGGCTTTTCCTGGGGTGCGTGAAGGTAAAAACCCCGGAAACCGGAGTCTGCCCCTCCGAACACACGGACAAACACGGACCCACACGGACATACACGGACGGGGATACGCCGGGTAAACCTCCGAGGCAGCCAAACATGAGCCGAGGGGCTTACCCATAGACGATGAAAATGGAAATGACCGGTGAGGGCACCGGTCCCACATTCCGGAAGGGATATGAATTTTCGAGGCAGCGGACCGTGAGCCAGCGGCTCACCCGAAGGCGATGAAAACGAGCTGGATCAAAAACCCAGGGACAGACCCGTCTCGCTCCTGCGTCGCTCGCTTGGGTCAGTCCCGGTTTTTGGGCCCAGAGCCAAAATCATGCGCAAGATGCGCATGCCACCTCAACGCCGTGGCGCAT
>CAZFOG010000384.1:0-1175 GCA_964520685.1 uncultured Nitrospiraceae bacterium
GAGCACCTCGCGCATCGTTCGCCCGGTGAGGGCGGCGGCGTGCATCCACCCGGCCAGCAGGTTGGTGGCGGAGGTGCCGAAGAACACGGCATTGGTGGCATCGGAGTGGCCCTGCTTCCCCACGGTGATCATCAGGTCGGCGCGGCGGCGGGCGGTGTCGAGCACCTGGCATCCGGTGGTCGGTGACCAGCTGATCGCCTGGGGCCAGGTGGTGCCGGTGAGGTCCAGGATCCCGACGGCCTCGGGGCGCAGGGCGGCGGTGGCGCGGGTGACGTCGGGGCGTACCGAGGTGACCAGGACCGGTCCGGGCCAGGAGGTGACCCAGGGGATGACGACCTGGCTGGTCTTGCCTTGCCGAGCGGCGGCCAGGACCAAGACGGAGTTCTCGATGCCCAGGCGCACGACCTGGCTGGTGCCGTGGATGGTGGCATCGGTGCGGCCGGCGTCCACGGATACTTGATCCAGGTTCGCTTGGGACCCGGTGTGTGGGTAGCCGGTCAACCGGTGGACCCACCGCGTGACCCGACTCCCGGGATCGGTCGGGGGCTGCGTGGTGGGGCGCAGACGCTGCCCAGCGGCGCGGACCGCGGCGGGGGAGAAGACCCGGGCGATCTGGGCGGGGGAGGCCATGCCCCGGCGGCGCCGGGTGCCTCCGACACGGCGCAGCACCACCGCCGCGACCGTGGCGATGATGAGCAGGTCGAGCACCGTGGCGACGGCGAAACCGTCCGGCCCGGGCAGGTAGGCCCGTGCCGAGACGGGCCACGCGGCGGCGGGATCGCCCAGGTGGCCCGGGAGGCGAGTGGCCACGGCGAAGGTCTCGGCGGGGGAGACCGGTGCCCACTCGCCGCCGGTGATCAGCGCGGCGGTCTGCCCGATGAGCCACGTCAGGGTGGACCCCACCGCGGCCACGGCCAGGACGACGGCGAGCAGGTAGTCACCGGGGCCGTCCAACAGCGGCCGGTTGACGACGGTGTGGTCGCTGCCTGACCCGCCGCTGCCGGGACCGGACCGGGTCACCATGCCTCGCCGCCCGGGTACGGGGAGGAGGTCTCCGGGACGGCGCCTCCGGGAACCGGGTGCACGGTGTGCCCGGGGGCGGGCACGAACGTCGAAGCTGTTGCCCCGCATCCCGTGGGTTCCCGCAGACCCCGTAGGCGGATCTCAGACCCTGT
>CAZFOG010000384.1:1185-5848 GCA_964520685.1 uncultured Nitrospiraceae bacterium
CGAGGTGCTGAGAAGCCGCTCGCGGGTCGATGCCTCCCGAAGGCGGTTGTACCGGTTGTCCGGGGGCGGGGACGGACGTGAACCCTGGGGCGGGCACGAGCCCGGTGGCGACTGCTGCCCCGCATCCCGTGGGTTCCCGCAGACCCCGTAGGCGGATCTCAGACCCTGTCGCAGGCCACGTACGGTGCATCGGACGTGACTCCTTGTCTGAGTGTCGGTCGGGATTCCTGACGGTTCCTCGGTATGTTCGACGTAATCGAGTTCTCGGTGAACGGAGTGCCTCGTGGGGTTGAAGCTGGTGAGCGCGCGGGCGGACGACTGCGCCTCGTGCTCCCCGCAGGACCTGGAGGACTTCGAGCAGGAGATCGTCGACCAGTACGCGTTGGCGATGGCGGCTGCCGGGTGCGGCGACCGTCATGTGGTCGCGTCGAGAGCGGTGATCGTGGCGTTCGCGCGGTCGGTGGGGCGTCCGCTGTGGGATGCCGCCCCGCAGGACGCCGACCGGTTCCTGGCCGAGCTTCGCGGGCGGGGTCAGTCCCGGAGCACGGTGTCCGCCAAGGCCGCCGTGGTGGCGCGGTTCTACGAGTTCGTGGAACAGCGCTATCAGGGCGAGATCCGTCGTGTCGCCGGTGTCGGCGTGCGGTCGCCGGTGGACGAGTACAACCGTCCTGCTGGCTGCCTGAAGAACTCGGTTCGGGTTCCGCCCTCGGACGCCGAAGTGGAGGCCTTGTTCCGCGCGTGGGGTCCCACACTGCCCGAGGCCCGCAAGTACCTGCCCGCGGCACGGGACTACTTCGCGGCGTCGCTGTGGCGCAGGCTGGGGCTGCGGATCGGTGAGACGGTGATGCTGGACGTGCGGGACTGGCGCCCTGACCTGGGCTCGCACGGCAAGCTGCACGTGCGGTTCGGCAAGGGCAGTCGCGGCCGCGGTCCGAAAGTGCGTCTGGTGCCGGCGATCAACTCCGCCGACGTGCTGATCGACTGGTGGCTGGCAGAGGTGCGTCCGCTGTTCGCCGACGGGGGCCTTGATCCGGACGCGCCGATGCTGCCCAGCGAACGCCACGACCGCGATCGGCGCCGGTGCCACCGGGTCGGTGACGACGCGTTGCGCTCCGGTCTGGCCGAGGCGACCGGGCGTTGGCTGCCTGCGTGGTGCGGGCACCTGTCCCCGCACGTGCTGCGCCACTACTGCGCCTCCTCGCTTTACGGTCGGGGTATGGACCTCAAGGCTGTGCAGGAGCTGCTGGGTCATGAGTGGTTGTCCACCACGACCAGGTATGTGCACGTCCACAGCGATCACATCGATCGGGCGTGGGAACAGGCGAACCAACGGGTGCAACAGCGTCTCGACGAGGGGCAGGGGTGAGCCGGTGCGCTGGAACATGCGGATGAAGGCCGCCGAGCGCGGGATCTGGAAGTCGACCCAGTTGCGCCGTCTACTGGCCGAGGCCGGCCTGGAGCTGAGCGCGGGGAAGATGTCGGCGTTGTGGACCGGGACTCCGACCACGATCCGTCTGGAAGACCTGGACGTGATCTGTTCGGTGCTCGACTGTGCGCCGACGGATCTGCTCGTGTGTGAACCGGACAAGGTCGCGGCACGACGCCCACGGTCCGCTGCCAGTGCGTCGGCGTCGGTCTCGGCGACGGCGCCGAGCAGGGTGGTGCCCCGGATTGGGCTCGGACACACGGCTCCGCCTGCGTGAGGACCGCACCCGGCAGGGCCCGCTCCGACGGGATCAGCCGTCCGCCGCGCATGTGCGCCGTCTGCGGCGTCAACCGGGTCGCCTGGACCGACCCTCGGGTCGACTACTGCTACAGCTGCCTTCCCGGAGGCCCGTTCACCGCGCCCCGCTGCTCGTGCGGGTCGGGGGCCTACTTCAGCCAGGGCCTGTGCGAGCGATGCCATCCCGGCGCCCCGCGGCACCTCGGCTCCTGCAAGGACTGTCTGGCCTGGGGCGTGCTGCGCGCGAACAACTGGCGCTGCTGGACCTGCCGCGGCTGGCGGGCCCGCCACGCAGTGGCGGACTGCCCCTCCTGCACGCGGCCTGTGCCCCTGGGAGACATGGGCGTGTGCCGGCTGTGCTACCAGCAGGCCGTCTCCTGCCGAGAGCCACAGCGGCCGTTCGACCTCATGGGCGCCAACCGATACGGCCAGCAGCTGTTCCTGGCCAACCTGGCCCCGGGTCGGGCCCGCACATCCGCGCGCCTCGCGCGACCGCCCATCGAGCCGGTGCGGCCCGACGCCCGCCAGGACATCCAACTCGCGTTGTTCGCCATGGCCCGCGACCTGACCCAGGTCACCGGGAAGAGCGCTGTCTCGACGGGGGCGGCAGCCGATCTCGAACGGGTCCTCGCCGACCACGCGGCCGCCCATGGCTGGCATCCGCGGCATCTGCGTCGGGTCCGGCTGAGCCTGAGACTGTTGCAGGAAACCCAAGACACCCCCGGCGCGCCGATCACCGCGACCCAGGTCAAGGACCTCACCGGCCGGCACCTGCCGGTGGAGTCCACCCTGGAGGTCCTGCGGGCCGCGGGGATGCTCGAGGACGACCGCCTCTGCCCGGTGCGCGCCTACTTCCTCACGCGAGCCGCCGGGCTTCCCGAGCCGATGGGCGAGCAGTTGCGCCTGTGGCTGGACATCATGATCGACGGGAGTACCCGCCCGCCGCGTCGCCTGCCCCGGCACCCTGCCACCGTCCACCACCATGTCCGCTTCGTCACCCGCACGGCCCACCTGTGGGCCGAGGCCGGCTACACCTCCCTGAGCGAGGTCACCCAGGCCGACGTCCGCGCGGCCATCGCCGCCAGCGACGACGTCGTCAACCTGACCGCAGCGTTGCACGGGCTCTTCGCCGTCCTGAAGGGCCGGCGCAAACTGTTCGCCGACCCCACCAAGGGCATCAGCACGGGGTCGACCCGCCAGACCGTCCCGATGCCCCTGGACACCGCCGTCATCCGCGAGGCCCTGGACAGCCGCCACCCGGCCGCTGCCCTGGCCACGGCACTGGTCGTCTTCCACGCCCTGACCGCACGGCAGGTCCGCGACCTGCGGCTGAGTGACGCGCACGACGGGAGGCTGTCGGTGGGCGAACGCTCCCTTCCGCTGGCCGCCCCGGTCCGCACCCGCCTGGGCGCCTGGCTCGACCACCGCGAACGCACCTGGCCGGAGACGATCAACCCGTATCTGCTGATCAACCGGCGCACCGCCCCGCGGACTTGCCCCGTCGGACCGAACTACCCGTGGATCGAGCTCGGCGTGCGTCCGCAGGCCCTGCGCGAGGACCGGATCCTGGCCGAGATCCACGCCACCGGTGGTGATCTCCGCCGCATCTGCGACCTGTTCGGTCTGAGCATCGCCGGGGCCACCCGCTACGCCTGGGCCCTGGAACACCCCGACCTGCGCGGCGACCAATACCCGGGAACCTGAACCCAAGTGCTCTACACTGCTCATGCAGGCACTCCACCGCTTCGGTTCCCGGTCGTAGCCACTTCGGTTCCCGCGAACCCACGGGAGACGCTGGTCATGCGCTGGTTCGTCCAGTACAGCTGCCGCTCCAACGGGTGCAGGACGACCTGGACGATGTGGGAGGAGGACCGGCCGATCTTCCACAGGCTGCGGCCGAGTTGTTCCCCGGTCCAGGAGGCGATGTGGGCGGCCTCGGTGTCGGTCAGATCGATCGCGGCCCGGGTCATCGCCAGCGGGGCGGTGTCCTGGCGCAGGCAGACCCGTACGTCGCAGGAGGCGATGAGGTTCGAGGCGATGGCGACCTCGGCGGACCCGGCGGCGCCGACGGCCTCGAAGTCGGCTAGGCGGTGGGTGGCCAGGACCTGGATGGTGCCCTGGGAGCGGGACAGACGCAGGTCGGCGTCGACCTGGCGGATCATCGCCGGGATCCGCAGGGCCCGCCACAGCTCGTCGCGCACGACGAGGCGGACCCCGCCGGTGACATCGTCGATGGCGGCCTGTCCCCAGGAGGACACGCACGCCAGGATCATCGCCACGGTCTCGTCGCCGCGGGCCTCCAGGCGGGATAGGTCCACGCTCTGGATGGGCGCGGCGAAGTCCAGGGCCGCGGTGGTGGCCCCGTCGAACAGCCCGGACAACGACCCGGTGATCATGTTGCCGAGGGCGTCGGCGACCGGGCGGATCATCTCCCGCAACTGCGCGGCACTGCCTGCGGGGGCGCGTAGTTCGGCGACCATCTCAGGCGTGGGGTCGCGCAGCAGGGTCCACACCTGCGGGATCGTCGGGTCGACCAGGGTGGTGGCCGCGGTCTGTTGTCCGGTGGCGTGGTGGATGGCCATGGACACCGCGGCCTCCTCCGTCGGGGACAGCTCGCGGTGCAGCCGGGTGACCAGCAGGGAGGACAGCAGGCTGATCCGGCGCCGGTGGATCTCGGCCAGGCGCTCGGCGGTCATCAGGCCGACGGCCACACGGGTGCGGGAGAAGACCGCCTCGATGATCTCGCTGTGCGTCAGGTTGGGGACGATCACGCCGTCTTTGACCGTGTAGCCGCCCACGATGCGGCTGGCCGGGATGTCCAGGCTGAAAATCGGATCGTGCGTGTTGGAGAGCTGGTGAACAAGCTTGAGCGTCGGGCTGCCGCGATCGAAGACGCCCGGATCGGTGTCCTCAAGGATGACCATACAGGAACTCTTGATG
>CAZFOG010000385.1:0-5829 GCA_964520685.1 uncultured Nitrospiraceae bacterium
TCCAGCGGCATTTCCATGGATTTCTGCGCATAATGCAATTGTTTGCCCTTCAAGCCCGCCAGTTTCGGATTCATTTCATCGAGGGGGATCTGGTTTGGCAAGCACGTGTACGGGGTTGTGTCAGGGGTATCGGTAAAGCACTCGAACATGGGGTTCGCGGCCATGTCGAACTGGTTCATGGGCGGCAGGCCCATGATCAACTCCATGGTCCGGAGCATGCTGCTCTGGTTGTAATGGGTGCTGACTACCTCCCCGCGCCTGGTGTATGGGCTGATGCAGAGGGCGACAGTGCGGTGCCCGTCCACATGGTCCAGCCCGGCCTGGGGATCGTCTTCGACCACAAAAATGGCCGTCTCGGGCCAGAACCGGCTCTTGCTCACGGCCTCGACAATCTGCCCGAGGGCGAGATCGTTGTCCGCGACCGTCGCCCGGGGCGTGGGATAGCCCTCGCGCGTCCCTACGGTGTGGTCGTTGGGCAGAAGCATGATCACGAAATTGTACCACTCCCCCTTTTCCTCGCAAGCCCGGAACTCCTTCAAGAACTCACGCGCGCGGTACACGTCCTGCACTTTCCCCGGGAATCCGACAAAGGTCGGGCACAGGTAGTCAACCAGTCCATTCACCTCCGTCACCGCGGTGATCCTTACCGTGCTGGTTTCATTCAGATAATCCTGATAGATATCGGCCCACGTTGCATCGCCGGGGGTAATCTGGGCCTTGACCATCTCGCCGTAGTTGCGGAAGGTCAGCCCCGCCGCCAGCACGTGATCCCAGATGAAGCCGGACGATGCGTAGGCGAGCGCATCGTCGCCGTCGTAGGGATAGCTTCGCGGGAAACCGCCGAAGGCCTTCTCGATGTAGTCCGTCACATAGCCCTCGTCGGTCCACTGGTGCCCGTCCGCGCTCAGGACGCCGTTGCAGTAGAAATTGTCGAGCAGGACAAACTCCTCGGCCAGGGCATGATGATTCGGGGTAACCTCGCGGCCGAACTGGCACAGGGAGGGCTCGCCGTTCCCCTGGGGTAAATCCCCGAATACCTGGTCGTAGGTGCGGTTTTCTTTGATGATGTACATCACATGCTTGATGGGCGACACATCGCCCGGGCGCTCAGGCACCGGGACGAGCCGTTCGTTTCCCGCGGCTTTCTCCGTATCGCGCAGCATGTGGGGCAGGCGCATCGCCACGGCAGCCTGGTGGGTGTAAGCATCGAGCGTTCGGAGATCCGGCGTCTCGACCACGGTAACCGAGCCCATGTGGTCGTGGGAATTGAACCCGTGCCAGTCCTTGCCGTACATGCCCTCCTTCCGCGAGGCATTGGCCTCGGCGTGCCGGCTCCCCACGCCTTTCGTGTTTGCCACGCAGAGCAACGCGCCATGCTGTGCAAACTGCACCGCACCGGGATACCACCCCGTCGGGATCAGCCCGCGAACGGCCCCGTTAAGGGTATCCATCACCGCGATGCAGTTGTTTCCGCCCAATGCCACATACAACGAAAGACCATCGCCGGAGAGTGCGAGGGCATTCGGCGCGCTGCCGAAAGGAAGCTCGCGCGACGGACGCGCCAGCCAGCGTTCCATCACCACATCGCGTGCCGTATCAATCACGCAGATCGTATCGCTGTTCGCATTAGCCACGTAAAGACGCGAACCATCGGGCGAGAACGCCATCCCGCACGGATGCAAATCCACCGCGATTTCTTGAGTCACTTTCCTGGACGCCAGATCGATTACGGATACCGTGCCGGTCGACGCAATACCGGCCGGGGTTACAACCGCCCGGCTTCCCGAGGTGGGCCCCGTTATGTCGTCAGGCGTCGGACGCCGCCCTCCCCAGTTGCTCACGTAGGCCTTGGTCCCGTGCAGCAAGACGTCATACGGCGCGATGCCGACGGGTATCTCGGCCGACACCTTCCCCGAGGCTACGTCGACGACGCCGATACTATTGTTCCGGCTCAACGCAACATAGATGAGGCCTTTCGTTTCATCCAGGGCAAATCCACCGGGAGCCGAAGAACCTTTGCCTTCGGGCCCCGGCAGCTCGATTGTCTTTGCCCACGCGAATGCTCCGTCGTCTCCCTTCGTCGCGCAATGAATGGCCGCCTCGGCCGCGGTGGTCCACACCTGATTTCCATCAGCGGACCACGCGATGCCGCAATACGCGCTTCCCCCCTTGGGCATCCCGAGCGTCTGGACGATCTGGCAGTCGAGCGCATCGAAAAACACCACATCGCCGCGGTTCTTGATGGCCAGGAGCCGTTGGTCCGGATGCACCGCGATCCCCAAGGGCCGGCCCGGGAATTCGAGCGTGGTGCCCGCGGGATTCAACACCTGCGTCGTGGGAACGACATAGGTTCCATCACCCTGCGGACCCACCACGGCTTGTTCGAGAAATGCATCGGGTCCCGCATCGAGCGCCCGCTGCACCCCCGGCAGTTCATGAGTGAGCGCACAGCCTATGGCCAGCGCTGCCAGGCAACCGAAAAACGCCAATCTACGCATGGTTTCTACCTCCCCAGGCTCGAGACCTCAGGATGTGTCCAGGTTCTTTTGCCGCCGCGAATCCGACCGCACAAGACTCGCAAGCCTAAAATACCCATCTGCGAAGCCCGAGGCAAATTGTGCGGGTAGGAACGCTGGCTGCGGCGCGCCCCGGCGAGACCCCGTTCCGATAATTGACTCGGTCGGCCCCGTTTGGCAGGCTACCGGCAAACATCGCCGTGAGCAAGGAGCGTTGCCAGGATGACAAGAGCCGCCGCCAGCAGGTTGACTCTTTTCGGATTCCTGGTGCTCTTGGCCAGTTCCCTGAAGGCAGAGGAATCGGTCTCGCGTGAGGCAATCGACATCGGCTCGCGGCGCGAGTTGTTTGTCGACCGGCTACCACTGCGGCTACTAACGGGGCATTGACCGGTCCTGCACCGGCCCGAGCGAGCGCAGCGGGCATCCGGCCGGAATCAGGCGATGACTATGCCCGATTCTTGCGCGAGGACCGGAGGGGCACAGATACCGAAGCGTCGTTGCACGAAATTTCGGGGATTGAACGCGCGGGGAGGACCGCCCATGAACCTGGCTTTCTTAACTGACGCGGAACTGGACCGCCTGCACACGGCCTCGCTCGAGATCCTCGAGACGGTGGGCGTCGAGATTCCACACACCCAAGCGCTCGAACTCTTCCAGGAATCGGGCGCATTCGTGGATATGCGAACACACCGGGTGCGGATCCCCGAGCCGGTGATTCGCCGCGCCATGGATGTCTGCGGGAAAGAATTCACGCTCTACGGACGCGACCGGAGCCAAAAGGCGGCGTTCGGGGCAGGAGCACGCAATTACAACAGCAGCGCGGGCCAGGCGCTTTGGGTGGAGGATGACGCAGGCCGGCGCCGGTATCCCCGTCTTGAAGATGTAGCTACTGCTACACGACTGGGCGATGCCCTGCCCCTGCTCACCATCCCGGGCGCCATGGCCGATCCCCAGGACCTGCCGCCCGCCTATCGTTGCGTGTGCGTAGCAGCCGAGATGCTGAAGAACACCACCAAGCCGATCACGTTCTGGTTCCACGATCGTGCTTCCGCACGTTTCCTGGTCGAGCTGTTCACCGTAGTGGCCGGCAGTGAATCCGAGGCACGGGACTATCCCCTGGCCTTTCCCCTCTTCGAACCCATCAGTCCGCTCCATTTCCCTCACGACGGTGTTGACCTGCTCTTCGAGACATGCCGCCTGCCATTGCCCGTAGTCATTGGGCCCATGGCGCAGGTGGGCTGCACCGCACCGGGGACTCTCGCAGGCACGATGGCGCAGGAGAACGCGGAGATCCTGGCGGGACTGTGCCTTGTGCAGCTGATCCAGCCAGGAACGCCGGTTTGTTTCGGAGGTATCCCTCACGCATTCAACATGAGAGCCGGCCAGATCGTATTCGGGGGGCCCGAACAACTCCTGATGGCCGTTGCAATGACGCAACTGGGGCGCCGCTATGGATTGCCTGTGTACGTCAATGCCGGGCTCACGGACAGCAAGCTTCCCGACGCACAAGCAGGCCTTGAAAGCGGCATGACCCTGCTGGCTGCCGTACTCGCAGGAGCGGATATCTTCGGTCATCTGGGCATCTGCGGCATGGACCAGGGCGCGTCGCTCACCATGCTGGTCATGCAGCACGAGGCAATTGCCTATATCGAGCGTGTCCTGCAGGGAATTGCCCTGAATGATGCAACGCTTGCGCTCGATGTGATCCGGAACGTCGGGCCTGGGGGAAACTTCCTGGCTGAAGCGCATACCGCGGAACACTTCCGCAGCGAGTTGTGGTTTCCGGAACTCTTGGACCGGGACGTATTCTCAATATGGGCCGAGGGCCGCGCTTCCGACATGGCCACCCGGTGCCGCGAGATGAAAGAGCGCCTCGTGCAGGAACACGAGCCGCGCCCGTTGCCCGACGACACGAGGCGCGCCATCGAGAAACTTGTCGGTGACGCCAGCCGCCATCTGACCTGAGCAGGAATTACCGCTGCACAGGCT
Source organism: uncultured Nitrospiraceae bacterium (assembly GCA_964520685.1). Lineage (GTDB taxonomy): Bacteria > Hydrogenedentota > Hydrogenedentia > Hydrogenedentales > SLHB01 > UBA2224. The sequence goes on from CAZFOG010000385.1 coordinate 4,506, forward strand.
TTGGGTCACGGCATACTCGCGTAACTCTTTGGAATGTCACTCCAGGAACGGCGGTTCCCCTTGGATGGACCCGACGATGTTGAGCGCCCGTTCCACTTGTTCGCGCGTCCCGCGGCAGATGAGTCTGGCGGCGCCCTCCGCGCCGCCGATGCCGCCCGCGGCCGCCTGAAAAACCGACACCCCGGCCAGGAGCTCCAGCGCTTCAATCTCGGTCAGGATGTGGCCGTTCAGCAAAAACATCGAGGGAATGCTGTTCAGGCTTTCGAGCGGTTCCCTCATCTTGTTGGCAATCTCGACCACGTCCTCATCCACCTGTTTCTCGAGACCAATAGGGATAATGAGATGCGCTTTCCGGCCTACGACAACGGGCATGAGTTTGCCGGTTGTGCCGGAGCTGCTATTGGGACCACCCCCAATCAGAACCCCCGCCAGCTGGCGCTTGCGGTCCAATGCATTCGCCCCCTTGATTACGACATCGCCCGCTTTCATCTGCTTCAAGGCGTCATCCATGCTCAGGTCCGGCTGAACCTCGCCTTTCACCAGCACGATCTCATCCATTCGTTCCGTCGAGTCAAGAGTGCTGCCGCCGACGGCCGGACCGGTCCAGCCGATGACGTATGCGCCATGGGCGATTTTCCGGCCGGTGACTTCCTCGGCCACGTAGGTGTTGGTCGTGCCTCTTCCGATAATGACCATGCCGTCCTGTAACGCCTTTTTCACGACGGGCATCTGCGCGACGGCTTTGGCGATGAGCCGCTTTCCTTCGGAAACAGTCAGGATGACTTGCGCCTGCACCGTCTCGTCGGCCTTCGAGGAGGATTCCTGGGCCAACGCCGGGACGCCAGTCACCAGCACCAGAATCATTAACCACATCACGGGCAGCATCTTGCGCATGAATCCATCACCTCCCGGGAACTCAACTCCCGATTCATTATCGAGCACCTCGCTTAAACACTTCCCAAAATCCGCATTGACCCAATCACAGGGCCCGTGCAAGGACGTCAGCCGTACTTTACCAATTTCGTGGATGAGAACGGAACCACGTCATACCACAGACAGGGCAATCGCGCTTAATGCGCCCCACACGAATGGTCTTTGCGAAACGGGCCGCTTGTGGCACCTGTTCCTGCCGTCTCCGCTGCCCCTCCCGTCTCCCCTGCGCCTTCCCGCCCCCCCCTGCGAAAGCAGGGGTTTAGGTCCCCGTATGGCTGCGCAGCAACGCACGTCGCAACCTGCCGGAAGACCACTGGATTCCTGCTTGCGTAAGATATAGACAGAGGGAACCGCGCGTTTCTTCTCCCCGGAGTAGCACTCCGGGAACTAA
>CAZFOG010000386.1:0-436 GCA_964520685.1 uncultured Nitrospiraceae bacterium
GACGCCGATGCACAGCGCCAGCGCGAAATCGTTGATTGCGTCGCCGCCGAAAACAAACAGCACCACGGTCACAAACAACGTCGTCAACGACGTGAGCAGCGTGCGGCTCAAGGTCTGATTGATGCTGAGGTTCATGATCTCGGGGTAGGTCATGCCGCGCCCGCGATACAGTCTCATATCCTCGCGAACACGGTCGAACACCACGATCGTGTCGTTCAGCGAATAACCGATGATGGTCAGAATCGCCGCCACGACCGGCAGATTGATCTGGCGTCCCAGCAGGGCAAAGATGCCGAGCGTAATCAGCACGTCGTGCACCAGGGCGGTAACCGCTCCCAACGAGAACTTGAGCTCGAAGCGGTACCACAGGTACAGGACGATGAAGAACAGCGATGCCAGCATCGCCAGGAACGCGTCGCGCCGCAACTGGGCGCTG
>CAZFOG010000386.1:446-5803 GCA_964520685.1 uncultured Nitrospiraceae bacterium
CCGCCGGCCCGACCGTGTCTACGCGCTGCACCAACTGGCTCGGATCAGTACTCAGGTCCGCCAGGGCGGCCACAATGCGCGCCGAGACCGTGACGTCATCACCGCTCACCGCAGCCGTTTCTGCCGGGGTTTCGCCGCTGCCGGGTGCGGCGCCGCCCGCGGCGTTTTCGATGTCCTGCTCGAGCTGACTGACTTCGCTGACGCGAATCAGGAATTGCGTACCGGGCATTTCATCGTCGTCCTTTTCGTACAACTGCACGATGGGCGTGACGAAACCGGCGCTCGACAGCCTGTCGCGCACCTCCTGATCGGCGATGGTCTCCTGCGCATCGAGCGAGACAACCATGTTGGTGCCGGTCGTGAAGTCCACGCCGAAGTTGTCATTGCCGCGCATTCCGAATGCCACCATGCCCACGACGATGGCAATGGCGCTGCCAATCAGGGCGAAATTGCGGCGCTCGAGAAACCGGATTTTGGTCTCGGGTTTGATCGCGCTCAACATGGTCAGTTTGGTAATGATCTTCCGCTGGGTCAGGAAATCCATGATGGCGCGGCTGACGATCAAGGCCGTGAATACACTGGTGCATACACCAATGCTCAGGGTTACGGCGAACCCTTCGATTGGTCCGGTACCGAATTGCATCAGCACCGCTGCCGCAATCAGCGTGGTCACGTTAGCGTCCAGAATGGTGATGGTCGCGCGGGCGTAGCCGCTGTCTACCGCGGCCAGGAGTGATCGTCCGTTGCGCAGCTCTTCGCGGATGCGCTCGTAGATGAGCACGTTGGCGTCCACGGCCATACCCACGGTCAGGATCAGGCCCGCGATCCCGGGAAGCGTCAGGGTTGCGCGGAAATACGCTAGCGCGGCCAGTAGCAGCACGGCGTTCACGACGAGCGCGATATCCGCCACCAGTCCCGCCCAGAGGTAATACACAGCCATGAACAGCACCACGATGGCAATGCCCAGCACGGACGACATGACGCCGCGGCGGATGAGGTCGCGGCCCAGACTCGCGCCTACCTGGGCGCTGGATTCCTCGATCAGGGGCACCGGCATCGAACCCGAGCGCAGGGCGATGGCAAGGTCCACCGCTTCTTCACGGCTGAAATTGCCCGTGATCTGGCCGTTGGTGGTGATGCGTTCCTGGATGTTCGGGGCTGACTCGACCACGCCGTCGATGACGATGGCAAGGGGTTTGCCGGTATTGGCCTCGGTCACCTCGCCCATGCGGGCGCCGCTTGCGGCGTCGAACCCGAACAGAATCATGTAGCTGCCCTGAGGGCTGCTCTCGTCGATTCGCGCGAAGGCCTGCTGGAGCCCCTCACCCGTGATCGCGGGCTCTTTGGCAAGCAGATAGATGGTATAGACCTGATGGTCTTCCCACGGCTGCGGCGGCCCGCTGAAGGCGATATCCATTCCCTCGGGAATCAGGCCGTCCACTTTCCGGGCTTCCTCGACCAGCATCCGGACCTTCTCGATGTTTTCGGTCGGAATCCACAGGTAAGGACCTTCGATGGGCTTCTGCAGGAGGCCCATGAAATCACTGTTGCCGGTGGTTTTGAAGTGCCGGTCGATGGCGAGGAACACCTGCTCCTGTTCATCGGGCATGGCCACGATATGGAAGGTCAGATACGCCGATTTGAAAATCAATTCGCGCGCGCGCTCGAGGTCCTTTTCACCGGGCAGCTGCACCTGGATTTTGTCGTCGCCCAAGCGGGTAATGATCGGTTCGGTGGACTGGAACTCGAACACGCGCCGCTGAATGGTGCGCAGGGTCTGCTCCTGGAAATGGCGGACAATATCGGTCTGGGTCCATTCCTCGGGGAAACTCGCCATGATCTCGGGCGAAGCTTTGGTCATGTCGAAGCCCACGATCATGTTGATGCCGCCCTGAAGATCGAGACCCAGGTTAATCACCCAGTCCTTGTCGAACTGGGACCAGCGTTTGATGCCGGCGAGGGTATCGCGGAAAAAACTGGGTTCCTGGATGGTCAGGTCTTCGTTTTTCCACATCTCGAGGCGTGCAGTGCGTTCTTCGGGACTCAGGGTCATCCACCCGAGGGTGGGATAGATATAGATGCCGGCCCATACCAACACGCCGACAACGACAATGGTACGCAGGGTCGGATTTTTCATGAGAACGTCTCCATGGGCCGCGGGGTGCGCGGCGAATCTGCGCGTTACGCGCGGTTACTCGTCACCACTACCGGAATCACGAGGCGCTACCCGCGAAACGGAACTCCGCTGGAACTCCATCTTCACGGGCGGGTCGTCGCTGACGCGCAGGACGACCGATTTTTCGGTGATTCCGACGATGGTCCCATGGATGCCCCCGGCAGTCACAACGCTATCGCCTTTGGAAAGGCTGTTGAGCATTTGCTGGCGCTCTTTTTCCCGTTTGGAGTTGGGACGGATCAACAGGAAGTAGAAAATGGCGACCATTGCAACAAGCATCAGAACCTGGGGACTTCCAAGGAAACTGCCCGGTGTGCCGGTCCCCTGGCCGCCTTCGCCGCCATTCTGTGCCACTTCCGTCGCCGCTTCGGCTGCGTACAACAATCTCCACACGACGTGCAATCCTCCGTTTTGGAAATGGAAAGCCCCCCTAGGCCCGGTAAGAATCGAGAAAGGAGGCCTTGAACTCGATAAAGCGCCCGGCGTGGATAGCCTGGCGCATTGCAGCGGATAAGTGTAGCATAAAGAAAAGGTTGTGTAAAGTATTCAGGCGCAGGGACAAGATCTCGCGCGCCATGTACAGATGACGCAAATAGGCCCGGCTGTATGTTTTGCACACCGGGCAGGCGCAGGCCGGATCGAGGGGGCCGAAATCCCGCTGGTATTTCTGGTTTTTGATGTTCACTTTGCCCTGCGACGTGAACAGGCAGCCATTGCGCGCGTTGCGCGTCGGCATCACGCAGTCAAACATATCCACGCCCCGCTCGACCGCCTCGAGGATGTCCTCGGGCGGTCCAACGCCCATGAGATAGCGGGGCTTGTATTCAGGCAGGCGCGGTGCGGTCCACTCCACGGCCTGCACCATCGCTTCCTTGCCCTCGCCCACGCTGACGCCTCCGATGGCGTAGCCGGGAAAATCGAGGGCCACGGTGCGTTCGAGGCTCTCGCGGCGCAGATGCTCGAAGGTGCTGCCCTGGATGATGCCGAACAGGGCCTGGTTCATGGCCTCACGCTCGGCCCAGCGCTGTTTGCAGCGTGCGGCCCACTCGGCGGTCATGCGCATGGACTCCGCTGCAACGTGCTCCTCGACCGGGTAGCCCGTGCACTCGTCAAGGCACATCATGATGTCGGCGCCGATGGTAATCTGCACGTCCACGGCGCTCTCGGGAGTAAGCATGTGCCGCGAACCGTCGATGTGGCTTTGAAACGCGACCCCTTCGGGAGTGATCTTGCTCAGCTCCGCCAGACTGAAAAGCTGAAATCCCCCCGAGTCGGTCAGAATAGCACGGTCCCAACTCATAAACCGGTGCAACCCGCCCGCGTCGGCCAGCACCTCCATCCCGGGGCGCAAATAGAGATGATAGGCATTCCCGAGGATGATTTGCGCTCCCAGAGCACGGAGTTCCTCCTGGGTCATAGCCTTCACCGTAGCCTGGGTGCCCACGGGCATGAACACCGGCGTTTCCACGACCCCGTGGGGCGTATGAAGCCGCCCTGCCCGTGCCCCGCAGTTGGGATCCCTCGCCTCTACCTCGTATGTGACTGCGCAATCCATGGTATTGCTCGTGTTGCTGCGGCGCGGTCTCCTGACCGAGCCGCTCTTGCGACCGAAGGTCTCCACAATCGAAACGCCGAAAAGCCTTCGGGACAGACCCCGGTTTGCTGTGTAAACCGCCGGGTCAGGCCCTGTTTTTCGTGAGTCCTCACAGCTATTCCTCGCCTCCAACGAAATCCTTCTCGAAGATGCGCACCTTGATCGGCGGCGCGGTCTTCCCGCCCGCGGAATAGGTGTAGCGTGTCATGACCCACAACTCGCCCGGGGTGCGCTCGAGGACATAGGGATAGGCCAACTGGCCGTCGGGTTCGCGCATCAACACCACGGGCCGGGTCCAGGTCTGACCGTCATCTTCGGAGAATGCGATGGAGAGTTCTTCGCGATGACTCGGGGCCGGGACTTCGTGACCCTGACCGTGCCAGAGTTTGGTGGGTTTCTCGGCGCCCTCGGGCTTCGACCGGTTCCATACAAACACCAGGCGCCCGCTCGCAAGCCGCTCGACCCACCCCGGCGCGCTGCTGGCGTCGATGCCGCTGGGCTGGATAGTCCGCCAGTACTTGCCGTCGTCCTCCGACCAGGCGTACCAGAACTGGCCCAGCCCGGTGCGGATGAACATGAGCAGCCGCCCGTCTTTCAGGGCGACCACACACGGCTCGACTGCGCCGTCATGATGGCCCCGGCCGCCCAGATCGATGACATTGCCGTGCTGCCACGTCTTGCCTTCGTCGTCGGAAAAGAACGACATCGCCACCCAGCGGCACAGTTCGGGGTCGAGATGCTCGACCGTCGCGACGAGACGCCCCGATTCGACCTCGATGAACCCCATGAAATCCGCATTGTAGCCCGGCAAGAGCTGCTGCTTGTCCGTCCAGGTCTGGCCGCCATCGGTGCTGCGGAGAGCCCAGAGTTCGAGGCGGCACTCGGGATTCGGCTCGCCCTTCTCGTCGTTCCAGATGAATTTGTAATTGTCGAAATCTAGGTAAAGCACCACGAGGGTTCCGTTGCGGGTTTGCAGAAATTGGCCCGGATGGCCCCCGAACCCGATGTTCAGGCCCGACGCGATTTCGCCGCTCACCGCTTCCCAGGTCTGACCGCCGTCCGTGCTCTTGCGCAACACGTTCTTGTCGATGACCAGCAGTGTGCCGTCTTCGAGCTGTTCGAAGGGGCCGTTGTACGGGAGCTCCAACCTTTCGCACAGGGGATTCAGCCACAGCTCCGATTCCTGCGCCGCGGCAAGCCCCCCGCAAGACGCCGCCAAGACCAGCACACACGCCATCGCTTGCTGCATGGACATATCCTCCGTTGAAAAAGGCCCATTTTCTCACGCGAGACCCTATGGTACAGGAAAAGCGGGGCCGGAAGGGAGGGCGGCATTTGCGCGCTCCCCGCCCAGGCGCAGGGTTATGGGTCCTATAGGGCGTATTTCTTCCTGCGCTGTGGCGTCAGCGCGGCCAAACCCGCTATACTGCGTGCCGTGGTGCGGAAGTGTACTGCCAGCCGTCTTTCCTGAACGGGAAAACACTGTCGCGCCGGGACACAGCGCCTCAAGGGACAGCGCACCATGAGCCGTGCGGCTCACCCGTAGACGATGAAAATGGGCTAGAGCAAAAACCTCGGGACAGACCC
>CAZFOG010000387.1:0-5790 GCA_964520685.1 uncultured Nitrospiraceae bacterium
GCCCCTTTACATCTACAATTAAAAATTGTTATTTACAATAGTATTATTTCTATATAAAAATTGAGAAAACGAAAATTTCGGCAAGATCTTAAATTAGATCTTGCCGAATAAATTATATATTAATAACATCTTCAATAAATTTATCAATCACTTTACTTTTTACGTTCTTAAATAATTTATTGAATTGCCTCGAAAACTCTTCGTTAGTAAAATCAATATGCTCACTAAGAACAGTATCATAATCAAAATTTTCTGTTAATATTTGGATTAAATCAGAATCATCTAACCACACCTCAACATCTTCTTTTGATTTAAGATTAATATTAGAACAACTTTCGAATTCGCTCTTTAAAATATTTATTTGTTCTTCTATCCACTCTTCTTCATTGATCAATTCAAGTTTCATATTTCCCCTTTGTTGTAAATTTCGTGAAATGTTTTTTCCTCTTGACAAACCTGTCTGGGATTAGATGGTAATTTTGAGAAATCAACAACATACTCTTCACAGAAGCTTAATTTTCCAATTAATGTCATTCTTTTCTCAAGAAGTTTTTTATTAGTAGATGAAAAACAATCTTTGAGAACAGCACATTGAGGACATTTTTCAGATAACCAATCTGAAACAATTTCGTTTTCTGGTTTATTAATTAAATGTATTCGCCGCATATAACCACAATCACTACATGTAATATTTATAATATCGTCAGAACTACAAATTCTTTGAATATGAACAGAATTGCAATTTTTGCAGATCCACTCTACTTGTCCTTTGATTTTTTTATGTTGCATATGTTTACCTAAATTTATCTGATCTGTCACGTTCTGTATTATTAATTGCTAACCATATTGAACGTGATATTGGTTTTAATTCAGCAAGTTTCAGATCATTTTTCTTTAAGAACCATTTTGAAAATACATGATTAACTATCCAATCTATGATTTTCACAATATTTATCCTCCAATTTATTTTTTATTCCAATCAATTCCAGATTTGAGTAAGTATCTGCAATCTAATACATCACCCCAAAATATCATATAATCAAATACTTTATCAACACAATATGTTACATCAAACTCACCTTCATTGAGGTAGCCAACAAGTTTAATTAAAACAATATCACAAACTGCTTGAGTGAATTCTGGAGAATCTTTATAAGTGAATAATTTCTTGTGTTTATTAATTTCATTAATTAATAATTCTTGTTCTTCTGAACAAGAAAATCCTTCGAAGTCTTGAAAATTTTCGTTACCGAATTTTGTTATTAGTTCGGCAAGATCTATTTTATTAGACATTTTTCAAGCTCCTTTAGTTCTTTTTCATACTCGGTTTGTTGATTTTTCATTTCTTTTATTCGATGTTTGATACATCGAATTGCTTCTTTTATTGCACCTTTCCGAGTGAGAAACATATTTGGATTTACAGATTTATCAAAATATCCGCGAAATTGATCTTCTTCATCAATTAACATTCCATCTTCTTCTACAAAATAATGAATCATATATTTCCTCCGTTATTTTGATATAAATGTTTCATTAATAAATTTTTGAGCTTCTAAATGAGTTGAATAATTTTTCAATAAAACATTTTGATATCCTACTCTTTTTTTAGCAATCACTTGAAATGGTTTTTCAGAATTTAATACAGGATTAAAACCTATACAAATTTCTGTAAGATCTTTAACAGCATATTTTGAGTTTCCAGATATGCCCCAAATCCATTTATTTCGAGTTGCCATTGTTTAATTCCTCATAGTTTTTAAGACAAGTAGGACAAACATTTCCAGCTGATTTATAGCCAGTAATATCTGGTCGCCAGCTAGGAGGCTGACACTTGTCGCATTTTATCTTTCCACATTTTTGACAGATGTATTCATCTGCCCCTGGGCAACATGAACTGAAATATGGCATTCTTTTTCCTTTCTTTATAAAGTTGAAAGTTCTTGGCGATGAGGCATAGACACCTTTAATCATCCTTTTTTAATTGTCCGATTCCAAGAACTGTGTTTTTATTACCTACTAATGTCGAACTTGACATTCACTGTCACGTTGATCGCTCCAGATACATCCAGAGCAATCTTATTATTCTTTAAAAATTCCAGGAGTTCACTTGCAGAAATCTGAAACGATTTAGTTTCAGTCTCTGGCTCTGGGTTTTCAACTGGTTTTGGAATTAATTTTACTGGTTTCTGATATTTCTTCCAGTATTTTGGCATATTATCAACATACAAGGACATAAACTGTTCCGCTGAAATATTCGGATCAATTTTCCACATGCCGCGACAGATATTCGTGATAAATTCAGGGACACACACTTTTGCACTTGATAGAAAATTTCTGATGGTGTTTTCATTTCCACCAGGTTGATCTTTCATTACGTCAAGCATGCTTTTCATTTTTAATTCATTTCCAATCAGATACTCAACCAATATTCTGAGAAATGAATACTTCTCTTGATTCATGTGTCTTGCCATTTTTTGTTCCCCTTTCTTGTATAGTACTTTAACTTCCCCATTCTTTTGATGAGTGTCATAAAGTTTATACTTTTCTTTGATCCCTTTCCGAATCATTTGACAACGATTCGCCACTTCCGATTTTGAAACCTCATTAATTAATAAAGTTTCAAAATTTGACTCCATCTTCGGCTCAACAACTTCAGTTGTTAATTTGGTTCTATAAAGTTCTGACTGAAGCGTATTCATATTCTTTCTCCTTTCATTTTTCGAAAAAGTAAATAGAACTATCACAAGTTCTATTTCTGATTATATTATTTCTATATGAAAGATTTGAAAAATAAAAAGTTCAGTAAAACCTTAACTAGGTTTTACTGAACTATAATCTTTTGTTATATTGTTCCTATTTCTCTAACATAACTAGCTGTATTACCAACGGTTTCATCTACATCAACTTGAATATTGCCACTTTTAATTTTAAATTTATTACAAATTGCATTGATTGAATTAGCAAATAAGTAAGCCATATTTTCAGCTGTTACATCCATTTTATTTGGCATTTTAATGATTCTACAAACATATTCTTTAACAGCATCATAAATTGGATCATCTTCGTGTAATATTAGAGAATGATCAAAATGTTCATCTAATTGTTTTTGAAATTCTTTAAGTTTTCCAAAATCAATAACCATGTTTGGGTTTTCAAGATTTTTAATATCTTCTGTCCATATACTCACTCTAACAACATAGGAGTGGCCATGCAAATTAGAGCAAGGATGCTCACTCGGTATAGTAAATAATCTATGTGAAGCTTCAAATTTAAATGATTTTGTTACAGCGTACATTATTTCTTACTCCTTTTCTTCTTTTTTGGAATCTTTTAAAATGTCAAAGTTTTCTTCTCTTTTTAATAACTCTTTTTTTGCATAATCTTCCCAGAGTTTATATGCTCCGAATATTACTAATCCTATTACTGTTAATACTAGAATAATTACTCCAGCAGAGACCATAAATATAATAACTAACCAAATAATTATCCCAAAACAAGTAATCAATAAAATCTTTTTTAAAGTTTCACTCATGTTTCTCCCTTTTCTAACGATTTGTAGTAAAAATAATCATATCTCTGTTGACATGTATCGCATCTTGATAATAATAATAATAAAGAATTATTTTTGTCTATTTTATGATCAATTTGATCTTTTTGTAAATAATCAAAAATTGAATCTTCAAATACTAATGGAGTATAATGATTAAAATTTCTTTTGATAATTTCATCGGCAAGAGCATCATGTCGAGCTTTTAATGATAAAGGTTCTAATAGATCATTTTTAATATAACCATTAATTGATTTCTTTCTCTCCAATGTACCAATGAACATGTGATGTTCTACATGTTCTCCAAATAAATGTTTGTTACACATGAATCTAGGGTCACACATCCACTGTCGCATTCAGTTCTCTCCAAATAAAAATATTCATTTTGATAGAATTATTTCTATATAAAAGTTTTAAATAATAAAAAATTCGGCAAGATCTAGTTTCAGATCTTGCCGATATAAAATTTCACTATTCTTTTTTTTCTAATTTAGTAATCCACATTTTTTTACTCTTTCGCCATCTCTCACCAGTTTTCTTATATATTGCAGCTTCCAATAATAGCATTTGGAAGTCTGTCCCTTTAAAGGATATCATTTCATTTTGATTCTTTCTTGAGACGACTTTAATATCATAAATCGTTTTTCCTTTATGTGATTTAACTGTGATTTCATATGTTTTTCCAATCATTCCCATTAAGCTTCTCAATACATTTTTGGAATTATACACTTCTGGGACGAATACACAATCTCTACTATATACCCAACATGATATTGAATCATCTGGAAATTCTAACCACATTTGGTTTTTCGAAAAGTCAATTTCTGTAGCTATTCCCACAGCTCTTTCCGGTATATAATAAAATTTATCAAATCGTTTAGTAACTGTTTGTCTAATTCTATGATGTTTTATCCCTTCTAAAAAATCATCACTATAAATCTTCACAATTTACCTCTATCCTGAGTCTTTTCAAAAATTAAAGCGTAATGAAAAGTTTTATCACCAGTTCCATTACATACTCTTCTAATTTCAGATGGTTTAGAACAAACATTAATTCCCCATTCCATTTCTCCCATTTCTTCATTTGTTTCTGGATACAACCTCAATGCAAAGAAGGGAGAACTATTATCTTTTGTAGCTGGTCGAGCATCAATTTCAATCTTCATTATATTCCTCTTGCTTCGTATTCTCGATTCTCAACTAATCTCTCATATTTGTCGGCATCTCTATCATATTTTGCTATTTCTTCAATTCTTTCTCTGAGTCTTTCATCCTCATATAATATATCCATCAAGAACTTTAAAATTTTCTTATGATGAATTTTTTTATCATTATAATATATAGTTTCAATAACAAATTCACTAACATAATCTGGCCGGTGGTCATATTCCATATGTCCACAATATTCATACCAACCTATACTATCATTGTCCCATTTAATATCATCAATTTCAATATCTATAATTAACTCGTGTCTTTTATCTTTTGATAGTATTGAGTAATCTTTTATCAACATATGTATTCCCTCTATTTTAATAACTTACTGTATAATTTTTGTATTTGCTGGTACTACATCTATACCTGTTGTTATTTTAATATATACATTTTGAATATCTTCTGGAGCATCTATAACCGCAAATATTTTATCAAATGTTACTTCTTTAATAGCTTTATCATCAAACGGATATAACAATGGAAGAATCATAGTTTTCATATGTTCTCTATCATTTGGATTTGGTATCATTACAAGACTATAAACATCCATTAAAATAGGAATATCATTACCAGATAGATCTTTTTTCGATTCTAATTTACCTACTACGAAATCTCCAATAACTGTTTTGCCAAGAACGATTTGCATTATTTTTACACTCCAATTCTTATTTTATTTTTTATACAACTTTATTACATAACTCGATAAATTGATTTAATGATATATCACATGTAAGATCAACTTTTAATTCAGGTTGATTGTAAGGTTCGATCGAAGTTATTTTTAATTTATTATTACGCATAACAATTTTCTGTTTTAAACCTTTACAAATTTCAATTTCCAGCTCTTGCCCATTGAAAAGACGATCTAAAACATTTTTAATTTTTTTTGATTTTTCATGAAGTTTCATCATTTCTCTCATTTCTTCTAAGATAATAAAATTGAAATTCACTTATATCGAACTCTTTATCAAATTCTTTTAATTTCCACCCAATATCTCTCATTAGTTTTGCCCATCCATAACTAGAAC
>CAZFOG010000388.1:0-5769 GCA_964520685.1 uncultured Nitrospiraceae bacterium
CTCACGATACTGTTCACACCTGCGGCGCCGCCACCCGGCCCGTGGAAAACCCGAACGAGTTGGTAAACGTTCGGTGCTGATGGCCAGTGCAATTCATCGCAGCATTCAGCACGCAGCGCAATCATACCTTGCACCGGCACTCCCCCCCAAACGGAAAGAACTACCGGGGACATGTTCAAAGCGCCGTCCGCGGCGCGCCTATGTGTCCCCGTTTGGAAACAAATTCTCGAGGCAGCGCACCATGAGCCCGCGGCTCACCCATTGACGATGAAAATTGAAATGACCGGTGAGGGCACCGGTCCCACATTCCGGAAGGGATATGAATTTTCGAGGCAGTGATAAGCACCGTCCGCGGCGCGGCTACGTGTCCCCGTTTGGGGTGAGGGAACTTGGCGTTCAGAGGATTTCGGGAAAGGCGCATCGCATTGCGCGTCAAAGGGAGTGGAAACTATCAGATGTGGTCTTGTGTGAATATCGTGGCGGGTTGCGGGTATAACCATCATGAAGTAGACTAACGGCGTCAAGTGGCAGTGGGGTCAGCGGGCACACGCGCACATCGTGCCCGCCAGAACCGTGTCAACTATTGTGGGGGATTATTCGTGATCCGGTTTACGGAGGTGAGAGGGGCCCGGTGGCTTCTGCGGTCTTCAAAACCGTCATGCCGCCTAACGGCGACGGGTGGGTTCGACTCCCATTCACCTCCGCCACTTTTTCTTTGAGGCCTTACTATGAGCCAAGCCAATCATGGGAACGCCAGCGACCCGCGCCGCAAGCTTCCTTCCGTCTCCGCGCTGCTCGAAACGCCTCAGGTGCAGGCGCTGCTGAGGGCCCATCCGCGTCCGCTGGTAGTTGAGACCGTGCGCCGCACGCTCGAAGCATGCCGCGAGCGCTGGGCCGAGGAGAGCGGTTCAGCGGAACTGCCGGATATCCCAAGCCAGGTTAGGGCGTATTTCGAGGATACCTGGCGCGACCGCATCCGGCCCGTCATCAACGCCACGGGCATCATCCTGCATACCGGGCTGGGCCGCGCGGTTCTGCCGAAGCCGGCTGTGGATGCATTGGCGCGGCTTGACGGGTGCTGCAACTTGCAGATCGACCTCGAGACCGGTCGGCGCGGCAAGCGTAACTACGTTACGGAACAGCTCTTATGCAGACTGACCGGCGCCGAAGCGGCCATGGTGGTCAACAACAATGCCGCGGCCACGCTGCTTTTGCTTGCAAGCCTCTGCGCCCATCGGGAAGTGATTGTTTCCCGGGGGCAGCTCATCGAGATCGGCGGCTCGTACCGCCTGCCCGACTGCGTGCATCAGAGCGGCGCCATCCTCGTCGAGGTGGGGACTACCAACAAGACCCACCTGCGCGACTATGAGCAGGCCATCACCGAAAACACCGCCGCCCTGCTGCGGGTTAACCCCAGCAATTACCGGGTGATAGGCTTCAGCCAGTCCGTCTCGATCGGCGAGCTCGCCGGTTTGCGCGGCGAGCGGCCGCTGTTGGTTATCGATGACCTCGGCTGCGGAGCACTGGTGAATCTCGAGGAATATGGTCTTCCCCACGAGCCCACCGCGCAGGAAAGTATCGCCGCGGGAGCGGACTTGGTGTGTTTTAGCGGCGATAAACTGATCGGTGGGCCCCAATCCGGCATTATTATAGGTAGAAAACACCTGATCGACCGGATTCGCAAACATCCGTTGACGCGGATGCTGCGCGTGGGGAAACTGACGGACATGGCCCTCGAGCATACATTGCGCGTGTTTTTCGAGCCCGAGACGCTGCGCGAGCGGCATCCCACCTTCCGCATGCTCTCCATGCCCCTCGAACGTGTAATGGCCCGCGCCGAAACGCTGTACGAGTCACTAAAAGCGCTCGGGGAACCGCTCGAATGCGCGGTCGAGCCCACGGAAAGCGCCACCGGCGGCGGCTCGCTTCCCGATGCTGCCATCCCAAGCGCTGCCGTGAAAGTGACTGTCTCCGGATTGAGCGCCGAAGAGCTTGCCCGGCGCTTGCGGCGAAATGAACCGCCTGTCATTGCCCAGATCCGCGGTGAGCAGGTCGTGCTCGATCTCCGAACCGTCCTGGACGGCGAAGAACTGGCCATTGCCGAGGCGTTCCGGCGTATCCTCGAAAACGTGAATTGAATACCCGCAGGCAATTCCCTGGAGGGACCATGCAGGAAATTGATATCGCCCGGCGTCAGGCCGTTATGAGCCGCTCACAGAAACTCGGCCATTGCATTTGCAACCCCGCACACCCCTGTCCCTGCCCGCCTTTGCTGGATTTCAATGTGTGCCCGTGCGCCGGCGAGCGTCCGCCGCGAAAGGCCGGTGCCACCCCCCTGACGCAGCATGTGCGCAAGGCGGGCTGCGCATCCAAGATCGGCCAGGCGGATCTGCTGCAAATTCTGCGGAACTTACCCGAGGTAACCGAGCCGCGCGTCCTCCTGGGCACCGCGGCCGGTGACGATGCCGGCGTCTATCAGCTCGATGAAGACCGCGCCCTGGTCCAAACGGTCGATGTGTTCACCCCCTGCGTGAACGACCCGTACCTGTTCGGCCAGATCGCCGCGGCCAATTCCCTCAGTGACGTCTACGCCATGGGTGGAACGCCCCTGACTGCCCTTTCGATTGTCGGGTTTCCGATTGACGAACTGGACGGCGCGGTCATGGAGGAGATACTGCGCGGGGGAATCGAGAAGCTCGACGAGGCCGGCTGCCCCCTCATCGGCGGACACAGCATCAATGACGAAGAGATCAAGTGTGGATTCGCCATCACCGGCCTGCTCGACCCCGCGGCAGTCGTCGCGCGGGACCAGGCTCAGCCCGGCGACGTGCTCGTGCTCACCAAACCGATTGGCTCGGGCATGCTTGCGTTCGCCGCACAGCTCGGCCTGCTGGCCGGCGGGATTCTCGAGGAGGCGGGCGCGTGGATGGCAACGCTCAACAGAGACGCCGCCGAGCTGATGGTTAAACACCACGCCCACGCGTGCACGGATGTCACGGGCTTCGGTTTGGCGGGCCACCTGGTAGCCATGGTGCGCGGCAGCGGCCTCAATGCCGAGATCGATCTGCCTGCCGTGCCCGTATTTGGCACCGTGCCCGATTGCATCGCCCGCGAGGTCTACGGCGGCGGCGTCGACCGCAATCAGGCATACGCCATGAGCTTCGTTAGGTTGCCCGAAAACGCACCTCCCGGCGGAGTGCCTGTGCTGTTTGATCCGCAGACTTCGGGAGGGCTTCTTATCGCGCTGTCCGAAGCCAACGGCAAAGCCTTCGTGCGCGAGATGGTCGAGCGCGGGCACGAGGCCACCACGATCATCGGCAGGACCACGGCATTGGACCCGGGGCAGGTCACGAGCCGGGTGCGGGTGCTCAACACTGAACTCAACCACCTGATCGGCTCGCGGGCGCCGCTGAAACCACAGGCGGCTTCGCCGGGGCCAAGCCGTGATGGGCAAAGCGCGCCGCCCGAGCCTTGGGCCGCTTGCTGCGACCATCCCCCAGGCAGCGAAGAACCGGTTGCGGCCACAGCAGCCACGCCGTCTGCTTCCGAGGGCGCTTCGCTGCAGTTGTTCAAGCAATTCATGGCGGAAGTGAATGCGCCGGGCCGAATCGACGCGCGAAACAAGAAGCTGATGGCCATCGTATTGTCCATCGCCAACCACTGCGCACCGTGTCTGAAGACGCATCTCGACAGCGCCCGGGCCATGGGCATTCCAAAAGCTGAAATAGACGAGGCCGCCGCGCTCGCCATCTCGTTTGGCGGTTGTACGGCCATGATGTTCTACCAGGAAACATGCCGGAAAATCGGGTTGTAACAGGACCATGAACTCCGCCAGCAACTATACGCCGCCGGGCCTGCTTCGCAGGCAGGACAACCCGGACATCCGGATGATGCTCTGCACGGCGGGCCACGTGGACCACGGCAAGACCCAGCTCGTCAAACTCCTCACCGGATGCTCGACCGACCGTCTCAAAGCCGAGCAGGAGCGGGGCCTCACCATCGAACTCGGCTTCGCCCCCTGCTTGCTGGGTGAGGAGCTCGGGATCGGGATTGTCGACGTGCCCGGCCACGAGAAGTTCGTCAAGAATATGGTGGCGGGCGTCTCGGGCATTGACATGGCCATCCTGGTCGTCGCGGCCGACGACGGCGTGATGCCCCAGACCGTCGAGCACCTGCAGATCATGGCGCTGCTGGGCGTCGGGCAGGGCATTGTGGCATTGAACAAGATCGATCTCGTGACGCCCGAGCGCGTCGAGGAGGTCCGGGAAAGCATCGCGGCGCTCCTGCGGGGCACGTTCATGCAGGATGCGCCCATTTGCCCCGTTTCCTGTCACTCGTTCGAGGGCATCTTCGAGTTTTTCGAGCTGCTCAAAGAGCGGGTTCGGAGTCTCGAACGCCGCAACCGCCAGGGTGTGTTCCGCATGCCCGTCGAACGCACCTTTGTCCAGCGGGGATTCGGCAGCGTGGTCACCGGAATCCCCGTCGCGGGCCGTATCGAGGTCGGCCAGCAGGTCCAACTGGTGCCCGGCGGGGCCCTGGGGCGTGTGCGCGGAATTCAGCGGTTCCTGAGACAGGCGGACAGCGGCGGGTTTGGCCAGTGCCTCGCGCTGAATGTCGCGGAATTCGGCAAACTCGATGTCCAGCGCGGGCAGGTGGTCTGCGAACCGGGGTTTCTCGAACCCGTGCAGATGCTCCACGTGGCTATCGAGACCGTTATTACCCTGGACCCGCCCCTGCGCAACGCCGAGCGGCTCAAAGTGCATACCGGCACCAGTGAGTGCGGCGCCACGCTCTATTTGCTCGAATCCCCCGTGCTCAAGGCAGGTCAAACCGGACTTGCCACGCTGATGCTTCACCATCCCGTGGCCGTCGCCGCGCACGACCGGTTCATCGCCCGCCGGCCCTCGCCCGCGGCAACCGTGGTGGGAGGCGAAGTTCTGGAGGCCCATTCGGGTGGGCAACGGCCAAGTAAGAAAACCCTGCTGCCGCGCATCGAGGACTACCGGGCATGGATTGGGGGCATTCCGCGTCAGGGGGATGAATTCGACCGCCGCCGTGTGCATTACTGCATCCGAAACACCCTGCCTGCCGGCGCCTCCGTGCAGGAAGTGGCTCACCAGCTTCTGATGGTCCCCGAAACCGCGCAGAAACACATCGCAACGCTGGCGAAGGAAGGCAAGCTCATCGAGCTGGAAGCGGGTTGTTTCATCGACGCGGATACCCGTGCGCAGTTCCTCGAACGCGCCGGGAAACGGGCCGCCGAATTGGAACAAACTGCGGACCTGACCCTTCCGGTAACGGATTTTCAGAAGGGCCTCGATTGGCCCGCCCCGCTCTGGCGGCATGTCCTGAGCGCGTTGGAATCGCAGGGCCGGATCGAGGTGCGCGGCAACACGGTGCTGCTCAAGCGTGCCGCGGGAGCATTGCCCAAGCGCGAGCAGGCCCTGGTCGACGCCATCCTGCGCCTGTACGAGGAGACGGGCTTCAAGTCTCCCCGGCCCGAGGAGGTGGCCGGCCTTGTTGACGCGCCGCCGGAAACCGTGAAGCGCCTTCTCGACATGCTGTACCACGACCAGCGGCTGGTGCGGCTGTCGCCGGCGGTTGTCTTGAGTCGTGAGCACCTCCGGCGCGCGCAAACACTGGTACTCGAGCTGATCCGGCAATCCGGCACAGTGGATTCGGCCGATTTCAAGCACCATATCGGCTCGACACGCAAGTATGCCCTGGCCATTCTGGACTACCTGGATACGCGGCAGGTCACTGTGCGAA
>CAZFOG010000389.1:0-5765 GCA_964520685.1 uncultured Nitrospiraceae bacterium
TTACATCCGAAAAGAACCCGAACGGGCACGGCATACGCCACGGGGATGCCCGCGCCGTCATCAAGCATGCATGGCCCATAGATGTGGACGTTCTACACATGACCGGTGCTCAGATGCCCCAATGTGCGGGTTACTTTTCCCTCTGCACGCGCTGCAAGGCCTCGCGGTAGCCCGCCATGTCTTCCAGGCGCAGGAGAACGAGGTACGTCATGGCGAAAGCATTTGCCGGCAGGGCCATGGTGCGTTTGCCGGGTGATTCGCCCACCTTCTCGAACTTCAGCGTGTGGGTGCCTTTGAACAGTTGGTGCAGGTCGAGATTCAGCCAGGCATAGTCATTTCCGGACTCGATAAAATCCCGGGGCGGCCCAACGGGTTTGCCATTTAGATAAGGCTGGTACACGCCGCCGAACAGCGAGTACCAAACCACGGCGTTGAACTGGTAACGCCCATCCTCGGCCAGCTCGATATCGAATTCGATGCTGCCGTCTTGTGTTCCGGGCCGGAAGTTCACCGTCGCGTCATCCGTTTCCACGGCGGTTTCGGGAATCGCACGGCAGGTCAGTTCCGAAGCCTTGTACACACGGTAAGGCGCGACGCGCTCTTCGAGGGGCGCAATCCGTTCGGAGAAAACGGCAGGCGGGGTCTGATACCAGTACGCGACCGAGCTGAGCCAGTCGGAACGTTCGATAAACTGACCCTGATGTTCGGCGAAATCGGTGAAGACGCTTCCCTTGTGCTCGATCTCGAAATGCAGCGATTCCTTGAAGGGAACCGGGTCCGCGAGGTGCCAGCGGTACGCCGTCACGCGGTCGCCCGGGAAATACCCCTCCCAGAGCGACACGCCGTAATAGGGTTTCGAGAACTGCCGGAACCCCCATGCGTCGCTGAAATAGTCTTCGGTGCCTGTTCCGCGCAGGGAGGGTGTTTCCTCGCCATCGATGTAGAAGAAGTCGTCGCCTTCGCC
Source organism: uncultured Nitrospiraceae bacterium (assembly GCA_964520685.1). Lineage (GTDB taxonomy): Bacteria > Hydrogenedentota > Hydrogenedentia > Hydrogenedentales > SLHB01 > UBA2224. Next base: position 965 of record CAZFOG010000389.1, read on the forward strand.
GAACCACCCGAGTTCCATCTGATGGCACGAATAGACCGTGCCCACGTAATGGCCCCGGCCTTTGGTATCGAGGATCACGTAGTTGCCGGGCTGCGCCGGGGCGGCCTGCCTGTACCGCGCGTGGAAATAGGCGGTATCTTCCGGCAGGGACTCGTGCTTTTCCCAGTCGAGGTAGTAATAAAACGAATCGACCCGGTGCTCACTGGATTCGTTGGTAACGGTCACGACGGCGCGTTTATGAAACGGCATGCGCCAATAGCAGGTGCGGGCCCGGCCGAACGAAGACGTCGACACCACGGCCGAGGTAAAATCCACTTGCGCGCCGTGCCCCACGCCGAAGAAATCGCCGAGAGGCGCCTCGACACTCGGGTGTTCGAGGGAGTCATACGTGATGCGCAGCACCAGCGACCGCGCATAAAACGGGTCGTAGGCGCCCACTGTGCACCAGATGTGGCTGATAACGCCGGGACCCTCGAGGTCGCCCAGAACCAGGGTACCGCCCGGCTCGATCGAGCGCGCGTCGCCGTTCTTGGTGAGGTCCTCATTCGAACTGCTTTCGCGGCGGGCTTCATAGGGTTGTATGCGGGTCAGCGAACGCAGTTGAGAGCACACGGCCGCGGACTGCTCTTCCGCAGCCGCTCCGAAGACCGCACTGAGACAAACCAGGCAGCACATTACCGGACGCATCGGGAAAACCTCCTGTCAAACGGCCAGCGTCCCGATGGGGCGGTGGCGGTCACGTTCGGCTGTTGAAAAGGCGCCGGGGCTGGGTAATTTCGTTTTCGGGTACTTTGCCGAGCAAGGTGGGCCGGTAAATTACATGAATCGGATCCTGGCGCTCGCCATGGAACCAGGCGGCCAATTCGTCAAGCCCCTCGCCCGTAGCATCGAACTGGGGCAGCCACATCTGCGCACAGGCCTCGGGCAATACCGCCTCGTCTTCGCGATAGCTCCACGTCAGCACCTCGAGATCGCTTCCCGCCGTGCGGCCTGCCCTGCGGGCGCCGTTCCGCAACGACGCGCCATCCTCCGTCGCGCTGCAATCGATCAGGGCGGTCACGCTCCGGTCAAGCAGCAACCGGTGCACACAACGCGTCAGGTCCGTGAAATCAAAGGACACCGTGCGGATAAGGGATTCATCCGGTTCGATGGAGGCTTCCTCGAGAGCCCGCAGATACCCGCGCCGCCGCTCGACGCCGGGTTGAAATCCGCCGAACGCCTTGAGCATGGCAATGCGCTTATGACCCCGCTCGATGAGAAACTTCGTGCTCTCGTACGCCCCCTCTTCGAAGTCGACCGTCGCGCAACTCAGCTCGGGGAGGCCATCGAGGCGGCTGAGCACCAGGTATGGCGCGCCCCACTCGTGAATCCGCCGGACGGTCGTGTCGTCCACCGGCAACGGTCCCGCCACCACACACCCCCGATACAGCTGCTGCCACAATCCCCGGGCATAATCGCCGTTGAACGCATTGCCGTACGGGTTGATGTCAAAACAGATGTATTCACCGCGGGACCCGAACAGCCTCAGCAAACGGCCAAAAATCCAGAGCAGCACGTCCTCGCTGATGGGCACTACATCCAGCGAAACCGGCAGTGTTACCCCGATACATGCCGCGCCGCCGCCGCGAAGGGAGCGGGCTCCAATATGAGGATGGTAACCCACCTCATCCATGATGGACAGAATGCGCGCGCGGGTCTCGTCCGCCACGCCGTCCTTCTGATTTAACACCTTGCTGACCGTTTTCGCCGAGACGCCAGCCCGCTTGGCGATGTCGTAAATGGTCAGGTGTTTTCCCGTGGTTACCTCTTTCATTTTAATCAACTACCCGTCAGGCCCCCCTTAACACACCATCGTTTTCTACCTTGAATCAGGATACTCCAAGCCCATCGGCTGGGTCAAAGCAACGGGACGCAGCGCTTGACCTTACGTGGGCCATTCTCCTACCCTCATCTCAAATGTGTCATCCCCAGGCAAGTGGCGGACTGTTCTGTCTGGAGCACAACAAGACAGGCACAGTGCCTGTCCTTCGGGAGGCGTTCAAGCGAATGGGTTTAGCACCGCTTTCGGTAGTGTGTCTTGTATTACAAAATGAACAGGGGGAAATACTCGCCACGCGACGGCCCAGGCGATGCCCGCGCCGCCGTCACCGGCCAAAAAACCCGCCCCATCGGCCAACTCGGGGAGAAGGCGCCGTGAGCACGGGCGGCGGACAGAGCGCCTCAGTCGGAACCACCACGCCGTTGGCAAGCGCGGTCTCCGATTGCCGTAACACACATTATTGCCGCAGGATGCTCAATACTTGTTAGGCTAGGGTTGAAGCGGGCCCGTTCCTCGTGGAGGTCCGGGCGGGTATCCCGAGATTAGCGGTGGATTCCTTCAGAGGGAGAGGACAAACCAAACATGCCACGTTACGACCCACTCTCACCCGAAGAACGGAGCGAGCGGATGGCGCTCATACATAATTCAGACACCAAACCTGAAATCACGGTCCGTCGGATTGTTCACGGCATGGGGTATCGATACCGGCTTCATGCAGCCGACTTGCCGGGCAGGCCCGATCTTGTGTTTCGATCTCGCAAGAAGGTAATCTTCGTTCATGGATGCTTTTGGCATCAACACGGTTGCCATATTTACCGGCAACCTCGAACGAGGCTGGCATTCTGGGAACCGAAGCTCGCACAGAATAAATTGCGAGACACTAAGGTACGGCGCGAGCTTCGGAAACTGGGTTGGCGAAGCATGGTGATATGGGAGTGCCAGCTCAGTAATGATAGGAGGTTGCGCGTAGATATCGCACGTTTTCTGGAGGAGCCATGAAAAAAGGTCGAACATCGATAGAATTGTTCACCGGCGCGGGTGGTCTTGCTTTGGGACTGGAGCAAACCGGATGGCATCATTGCGCATTGATAGAAAAAGACGACCAGGCGTGTGCGACTATACATTTGAATGAATCTCTGGGCCATGTGCTCGCAGGACGCTGGAAGCTTCATCCCGAGGATGTCCGCAACATTAGGTTTTCTGATCTCACGAGGCATGTGGATATGGTCGCGGGGGGCCCTCCGTGTCAACCATTTTCTCTTGGGGGAAAGCACCGGGCGCACCGAGACACACGAGATATGTTTCCCGAAGCAGTTCGCGCGGTTCGCGAGTTGCGACCGCAGTGTTTTGTTTTTGAGAATGTCAAGGGGCTGCTCCGACAAAGCTTCTCCAGTTACTTCAATTACATTATTCTGCAGTTGACGTACCCTTTGCTAACCAGAAAAACGGATGAAAACTGGGAAACCCACCTCTCCCGACTTGAGCGCCACCATACTGGGTCCAGAGAGAATGATCTTTGTTATCGGGTCGTATATCGCCTTCTGGATGCCGCCGCTTACGGAGTGCCCCAGCATAGACACCGAGTATTCATTGTTGGATTTCGGTCTGACCTCCAGAAAGAGTGGTGTTTCCCCAATCCCACACACTCATTCGACAGGCTACTTTGGGACCAATGGGTCTCTGGTTCGTATTGGGACGAGCATCGAGTCGCAAAAAAGGCGCGTCCCCTCATTAACGGAAAAACGGCCGATCGCATAACCCGTCTTCAATCGGATTTCCCCTTTTCCCCTCCTCCTGGTGAGAGGTGTCGTACCGTGCGTGATGCGCTATCTGGCCTGCCTGACCCTAGGGATAATCACTCAGCCATTGCAAACCATGAGTTCAGGGGAGGGGCTCGACCTTATCCCGGGCACACGGGCAGTTCGCTTGACGCCCCATCCAAGACGTTAAAGGCGGGTGACCATGGAGTTCCAGGCGGGGAAAACATGATGATTTTGCCCGATGGGACATGTCGGTATTACACTGTTCGTGAGAGTGCACGCATCCAGACTTTTCCAGACGACTACGTCTTTAGTGGGTCTTGGACAGAAGCGATGCGCCAAATAGGTAACGCAGTGCCTGTGGATCTGGCTGCATCTGTCGGCCAGAGCATTCTGAAACAGGTCGTTTGAGGCCGTTTTATGGGGAAGCAGCGACCGATACGGATTCCACCTTTTAATCCTCTTGACAAGACAAACCTGGGCGAGAGTGTTGCCGAGGCAATGCTTCAGCAATCGGTCAATCCTCTTCCGCCTAGCGAACCCTTTATTGGTGCTGGCATATATGCACTTTACTACCAGGGCGATTTTCCTCTGTACGAGGAGATCGCTCGACAGAACAGAGATGAGAAATATCGGTGGCCTATCTACGTTGGTAAAGCGGTTCCCGCAGGGGCTCGCAAGGGAGGGTACGGTCTGGGGGCCGATCCAGGGCAAGCCTTATTCAAGCGACTTACGGAACATGCAAACTCGATAGAGCAAGTGGAGAACCTGAGACTCCACGACTTCCATTGCAGGTATTTGGTTGTCGATGATATTTGGATCCCCCTGGCCGAGTCTCTTCTCATTGAAATGTACTCCCCTCTATGGAACCGTGAGCTTGATGGCTTTGGTATCCACGACCCGGGCAAAGGGCGCTACAATCAGAAAATTTCTCAATGGGATGTTATTCATCCTGGTCGTCGCTGGGCTTCCAAGCTCCAGCAGACTTCAACTGATGAGCACACGATCCGAGATAGCGTCGCGGCGTATATCAGCAGAGTAAAAACTCAGATTCTGGCCCAGCACGAAGAGACTTGAGGCGGCCCGGCAGGGCCGTACGCTTTCGTTTGCGGAGTTTATTGCAGAAAGCGAACTTGATCCCGTAAAACTGCTGAAACGGGATTTCTGGTGACCTGCCCCCAATTTATGTACCACTCAGAGTGAGAGGGTTTACCTCGATTCG
>CAZFOG010000390.1:0-5759 GCA_964520685.1 uncultured Nitrospiraceae bacterium
CCGGCGATTCCATGCCCATCGGCGCACGAAACCTGGCTCCCGTAGCGCAGGCGTCTGTGTGCCATGCGCATCCTGCGCATGATTCATTCGTGGGACCGGTGCCCTCACCGGTCATTTCTGTTTTCATCACCTGCGGGTGAGCCGTGCGGCTCATGGTTCGCTGCCTCGAAACTTTCAAAAACCGGGTGTATCCCCGTCCGTGCAGGTCCGTGTTTGTCCGTGTGGGTCCATCTGCGAGGGTTTCGCCCCCCAACGGGGACTCGTTGCCGCGCCGCAGACGGCCTTCTGAACATGTCCCCGTTCACCCGATACAGAACGGCCTCTGAGGTGCCATGCGCATCCTGCGCATGATTTTTATTTTTCCGGCGAAAGCCTCCGGCCGCGCCCGCGTCCCCACAGACCTCACGTAATGAGCTGGAAGACCGTGTGCTTCTCGTACACTTCATCCTCGCCGGGCGTCTCGCGGAGAATCGGGCGGTACAGGATGTGAACCGGCCCCTCGGCCTCATCGCGGAACCACTTTTCGAGATGCTCGAACCCCTCGGCCATGGCTTCGCGCAGGGGCAGCCACACGTGGGCGCACGCCTCATTGAGCACCGTGGCATTGTGGGAATACGTCCACGGCAGCACATCCACATTCTTCCCAAGCATACGCCCGGCCCGCCGCGTGCCTTCGCGGATGCTCGCCGAATCTTCACCGCCGCTGCTGTCAATCAGCGCCGTCACCGTGGGATCCGAAAGGAGGCGGAACACCGTGTTGATCACGTCGGTCGATTGCAGGGAGATCGGCCGGACCAGGTTTTCGTCGAAGGGGATGCCATTGGCCTCGCACGCCCGCATATACCCGCGGCGCCGCGCATTTCCCGGTTGCGTGTTGCGGAACGGCTTCAGCATGCCGATACGTTTATGCCCCCGCTTCATGAGGTAGTCGGCGCTGAGATACGCGCCCTCCTCGATATCGATGGTCGCGCTGCTGCACTCGGGAAACGTATCCATCCGGCACGACGCCAAATAGGGTGCGCCGGACTGGTGAACGCGCCGAATCACCTTGTCATCCTCGGTCAGCACCCCCGCAATGACCAGGCCGCTGTAGCGCTGCTCCCACAGGCCCCGCGCGTAATCGTGGTGGTTCTCGACCGCATAGGGGTTCAAATCGAAAACAACGAAATTCCCTTTAGACCCGAATACCCGGTCAAGTTCGACGAACAGCCAGTTCAGCATCGTGGAGCTCAGGGGGACGGTCGAGCGCGGCGCCGGCAGCGCTACCCCGAGACAGTCGCGCGTGTCCGTCCGGAGGCTCCGCGCACCCGTATGGGGGAAATAGGCCACCTCCTCGATGATCGACTCGACCCGGCGCCGGGTACCATCCGCAACGCCCCGTTCCTGATTCACCACGCGGCTGACCGTCTTCGCCGACACCCCTGCCTCGCGCGCGATGTCGTGAATTGTCCAGGCTTTATCGATATGGCGTGTCGTCTTTTCCATCCGAGAGAGTTCCAGCGCTGTAAGGTACTTCGGTGCAGCGCGTATGACAACGATGACCCGATGCCGCGTCAACGCGCATGTCTCATATACTATACACCCGGCACTCCCCCAAGTCCACACAATTCTCCACTTTTGCCAGTATTTGCCCCAGACCCCTCCCGTTAAAATGCCTGTTGACACGCACCGTTGCCTGTGCTATTGTACTCATGACAACGTTGTCATGCCGGGTGCACGGCTGGCAGTTGAATTGGCCATTTCGAGGGCGGTCACACGGGGAGGGGTGTGGCGGCGGTTCCCGCGAGTTCCCGTCTATACGTTCATCACGGACATTCTCCGCGGTGTGTGGCCGCGGGTTTGCAAGCAGCCTCTCTACGAAGGCGTCATCATTTCAACGAAAAGGAGACATAGCAATGAAAAAAGGGTTTACGCTGATCGAGCTGTTGGTCGTTATTGCCATCATCGGCATCCTGGCGGCCATTCTGCTCCCGGCACTCGCCCGCGCACGCGAAGCGGCACGCCGCGCAAGTTGCGCCAATAACCTCAAGCAAATGGGCATTATCTTCAAGATGTATGCCAACGAAAGCAAAGGCGAAAAATGGCCGCCCCTCATGGCGCGCGGCGTCGAAACACTAGACTGCACAACAGCAGGCTTCCCGGGGACCGGCGATTTCGGCGTTGTGGCGGCTGGCCCGAGTGTTCCCGCGTTGTATCCCGAGTACCTGACGGACCCCAACATCATTGTCTGTCCGTCCGATGCAGAGCACAGCACCGAGGACCTCATCAACGCTGTGACCGGCGAATCCGATTTCGGGTACCCCTGCGATGATGCCAACCAGGGGTGGGCCTTCGTCGACTCGAGTTACTTCTACTTTGGCTGGGTATTTGACCAGACCGACCCGGACGATCCGCAGCTTGATGCGGGCTTGATTGATCCCACGTATACGGGCAGCGGGACCCCGGCTCAGGTTCTGGGAACCGTATACCTGTTGGTGGAGGCAATGGATGCCGTAGCTGCTGATGATGTTGCCGTTGTGGGGATCGCCGATGCGGACTTCTCGTTCGATGGCACGATGTTTGAGGGTGCCGGTTACGGTAATGCCGGCGGCGAGACTGTATACCGTCTGCGCGAAGGCATCGAGCGTTTCATGATCACCGACATTAACAACCCCGCTGGCAGCGCGCAGGCACAGAGCGAGATCTGGGTGATGGGCGACATTGTTTCCGTCGAAGTTGCGCTCATGAACCACGTGCCGGGCGGCTCGAACTTCCTCTACATGGACGGTCATGTCGAGTTTCTCCGGTATTCGGAACTGGGACCTGGACCCTGCAACGGCGGCGTTGCCTACTGTGTTGGCGCCGTCGGAAGCTGAGCCCCAGCTCTGTAAAGAACACCTGCGACTCGTCCCCGGCCGAACCCCTCGGCCGGGGACCTTTGTTCTACGGTGTCATGCGCATCCTGCGCATGATCAATTCGGAAATGGACGAAATGGACCGTATGGACGAGCTGGACCGAGACAGACAATTCCCCTGGCTGCGGCGCGGTCTTCGAGGTGCCATGAGCATCTTACGCATGATTCATTTGCGGGACCGGCGCCCCCGTCCAAAAACCGGGACTTTCCGCTCTGTTGTGGGACCGGTGCCCTCACCGGTCATTTCTATCTTCATCGTCTACGGGTGACCCGCCCGGCTCATGGTGCGCTGCCTCGAAAACTCGTTTCCCGCACGCCAAGAATCCTCCCCCCGAACGCCTTCCGGCGTTTTACCCCCTCTCCAAAGGGGGAGACGCGCCGGCCTCGAAGTGCCATAAGTATCTTGCGCATGATTCATTTGTGGGACCGGCGCCCCCGCCGGTTATTCTCTTGCCTTCCATGGCCCTCGGCGGAGCCGGCCGGTCCAAGGTTCGCTGTTGCGCGGAGTGGTCAGTCCGTCTCGTGGAAGACCCGAAGCCCGTCGGTAATGGGGGCGTGGGGGATGGTCTCGAATAGCGTGGGCTGGTAGACGATGTTGATGGGCCCCTGGCGTTTGCCTTCGATCCAGTCGGCGAGTTGCTCGAGTCCCTCTGCCGACGCCTGCCGGAGGGGGAGACACATGTGAGCGGACGCCTCGGGGAGCACCATGGTTTCGTAGCGGTAGGTCCAGACCACGGTTTCGACGTCCTTGCCGAGGCGCCGGCCGGCCCGGCGCGCGCCTTCCCGCATTACCGCCGGGTCTTCCATGCTGCTGCAATCGATAAGCGCGGTGACACTCGAATCGCGCAGAAGCCAGTGAACGTCGTTGACCGCCGTGTGCGCTTCGAAGGTTGCGGACCGGATCAGGGAGTTGTCCCTGGCAATGCCGGCCTCATCCAGGGCGCGCTCGTAGCCACGGCGGCGTTCGAGGCCGGACTGATAGCCCCGGAAGGCCTTGAGCATGCCGATGCGCGTGTGGCCTTTGTCGATGAGGTATTTCGTGCTCAGATAGGCAGCCTGCTCATAGTCGACCGTGGCGGCGCTGCACTCGGGGAATGACTTCAGCCGGTTGACCCCGACATAGGGTATGCCCCGCTCATGAAGGCGCTGCACCACCGTGTCGTCCAGGGCTAGCGGCCCCGCCAGAAAACAGGGTCCGAAGGCGTGTTCCCAGACACCCCGGGCGTAGTCGCCGTTACTCCCGCTGGCGTGGGTGGCCATATCAAAGGTCACATAGTAGCCGCGGCTGCCGAAGATGCTGATAAGCTCGTCGTAGAGCCACACGAGGAGGCTTCGGCTCAGCGGCGCGATCTTGGCGGGAGTGGGAAAAATCACGCCAATTGATCGCGCAACCCGGCCCCGCAGGGCCCGCGCGCCAATGTGCGGGCGGTATTCCAGTTCACCGACGACCTTCAGGACCCGCCGCCGTGTGCGCTCCGCAACCCCTTCCTTTCCGTTGAGCACAAAACTTACGGTTTTGGGAGAAACACCCGAGGCGTCGGCGATATCGCGTATCGTATGCCGAGCCTTATTATTGGACTCGATGTTATTCACGCCTCACTGCTCCTGGCATCGGTTGCTCTGTATACTTTTCTACGCCCGGCTCGCCCCCCGCTGAGTGTCCTGGACTGACCAAAACGCCAGACACCGTGATTGTACGTCAAACGCAAGCCATTATCAAATAATCGGTTAAGTAACAGACACCTCCCGACGCATACAGCACCCCAGCACCATAACTATACCGCATTTCCGCGAGAAAGTTCCCTCAACGTGAGCAAGTATAGAAATTCTATGGAAAAGCTCACCAAATAAGCAGAAACATAATGATTTATTGTGCCATGATTTCCCCTTCTGGGCGACAGGGGCCCTCGTGGGGCTGAGCGGTAGTCATGGGCGTCCATCCCGCAAATACAGCGCGAAAACGCGGCAATATGCTCCTTTTCGAACAGCTCGGGCTCCCCGTTGCCTCACGTAAAAGGGTATCCGAAAGGGTGTTGACAGATTCCGGGCAGTCAATTACACGGAGCATAGAAAACGGTTTCCAATTGCGGACCAAACTTGGCAAAACGGTTTTATCAATCAAAGGAGGTTTACACGATGAGAAACAGAGGTTTCACATTGATCGAATTGCTGGTCGTCATTGCCATCATCGGCATCCTGGCGGCCATCCTGCTCCCCGCACTCGCCCGCGCACGCGAAGCGGCCCGCCGCGCAAGTTGCGCCAATAACCTCAAGCAAATGGGCCTTGTTTATAAGATGTACGCGAATGAGTCGAAGGGTGAAAAATGGCCGATGGTGCAAGTTGGCATATTTACCAGCCAGATATCCGGGGAACACGGCGTCGCACTGGATTTCTGTGCGCTCATACCGTCTCTTTACCCCGAGTATCTGACGGACCCGTGGATCCTCCGGTGCCCCTCGGACCCCGGCACCGACTTTGAAGACCGGCTCTATGTGGACGCGGGCGGCCATTCGGGCAAGGACGCCGATGGCATCTTCTGCTTTGGCGATTTCGACACGCATGGCGGTTCGTGCATGCGCACCGCGGACGAGAGCTATACGTACTATAGCTGGGTGTTTGACGCGTGGGATGAACCCATTGTGAGCGTTGTCCCGCTTGCTGCGGTGGTGAACCCGCTGCTGGATCCCGACGAGCAGATCGATGCGAGCGGAGTAGGTCCTGCCCAGTTTATCTATTGGGCGACGGCCCTGATCGCGGGTGCTTTTCCCTACCTCAGTCCGGAGGATCCCGTTGGTCTGGCGAACTTCGTGGACAGCGACATGGATTTGTCCGCGGTCGGCGGAGACACCTACGGGAACAGCGGT
>CAZFOG010000391.1:0-5705 GCA_964520685.1 uncultured Nitrospiraceae bacterium
TCCGCTCCGAAATGAGAAATGAACCATGACATACATCCTGATAGCGCTGTCCCTCGCTGCTTCCCCCGATGGCATGGCCACGGGCGCCATTGCCACCCCGGAAGAAATCGCGGACGCGGTCCGGTGGCTCGACTCCTATTTCCGGGACACGCCCGGCGGCCCGTATCCGTTCTCCTTCTTGCGCGATGGCATCCCGGCGGCGGAATCGCTTCAGAACTCGCGCCGTTCGTACGTTCGGGAAGTGACGGGACCGGCCACAATCCGCCATGCGCTTATTCTGGCCGATACCGATGGCGGCATCGAAATCACCTTTACAGCACTGCTGTATGAAGAGCATGCCGCAATCGAGCTGCTCCTCGAAGTGCGAAACACGGCAACCGCAAAGTCTCCGCTCCTGGAACAGATTCGCCCCCTGGATTGCTTCTTCTCCGCGGATGCGGGACCATTCACCATCCACCACGCGCTGGGCGAAACCAACTCGGCACGCAGTTTCATGCCCGTTGCCGATGTGCTCGATTCCGAAAAGGCGCCGTCAGTCGTGTTTGCCCCTCACGGCGGCCGGTCCTCCGATTCGCACATGCCGTTCTTCAATCTTCAATGGCCCGGCGGCGGCGCTGTGGCCGCCATTGGCTGGGCAGGTCAGTGGGAAGCAGGCTTTCGTTGCGAAAAGGACAACGCCCTTCATGTGAACTGCGGGATGCAGAGGACGCGGTTGCGCCTCCTTCCCGGCGAGCAAATCCGCACGCCGCGCGTCCTCCTGCAATTCTGGCGTGGCCCCGATGCGCTTCGGGGAAACAACCTCTTCCGGCAATGGATGCTCGCGCACAATCTCCCGCGGCGCAACGGCGAACTGGTGCTCGCACCCATCTGCGGTTCCGTGACCGAGGTCGATCCGGACGGTTCCTACGAAGGACCCCATCTGCGCGTGATGCAACCCCTTGCCCAACGCGGCATCGAGGTCTTCTGGTCCGACATGGACCCCCAGCAATGGTACCCGCGTGGTTTCCCCCACGGCACGGGGACCTGGGAACCGGACCTCGCGAAATACCCCCGCGGACTCGGACCGGTCGGGGAGGCTGCCCATGCGGCCGGTCTCGAATATCTCCTGTGGTTTGAACCCGAACGCGTGGCGCCCGGAACGCGCATCGAAGAATTGCACCCGGAATGGCTCGCCCGCGGCGAACCCTTTCACCTCTTCCGCCTCGATATCCCGGATGCTCGCATCTGGCTGACGGACTACATTGACAAACAAATCTCTGCGGCGGCCCTCGATTGGCTGCGGTGGGACTTCAACATCGAGCCCCTCGGGTACTGGCAGCGAACCGACGAGCCCGAACGCGAGGGCATCACTGAAATCCGCCACGTCGAAGGCCTGTACGCCATGTGGCAGGACCTGATGGCGAGACATCCGGGTCTCGTGATTGACATCTGCGCCAGCGGCGGACGGCGCATTGATTTCGAATCGCTCCGATACGGACTTCCCCTCTGGCACAGCGATCTTCAGTGCTTTGGTCCCAGCCCCGCCGCGGATCAGCTTCAAAATGGCGGCTTGTTTCGCTGGCTGCCGCTGCACGGCTGCGGCAACTTCGGTCTTGAGCCGTCCTATGTATTTCGGAGCGCAATGACCACCGGGAATATCCTCACGGATAATCCCGCAGCGCCCGGCAGCGAGAAGGAACAGGCCGTTAAGCGCACCGTGGCACTCTACAGCAAACTGCGCCCCTTCATGCTCGGCGACTTCTATCCCCTGTTTCCCCATTCCGATAGCGAAAACGTGTGGTACGGATTCCAGTTCCACCGCCCTGATCTTGATGCGGGGTTCGCTCTCGTGTTTCGCCGCGAGGAGTCCCCCTATGTAATGGCCGCGTTGCCGCTCCAAAGCGTAAAAGCCGGCGAAACATATGTCGTATTGTATGAAGACCAGCCCGGGAGCGAGGAGGTTTCTGGCGAGGCACTGGCCGCCTGGCCGGTAAAGATCCCCACGGCACCGGACACCGCAATTGTGCATTACCGCAGGAAATAGGACTTGGCTCGACACACGGTTCAGTGCCCGTGACCGCAACGAATCCCCGCGATCACGAAATTACAGCACTGGACCTTGTCAAGTCCTGCGGGCGCGTGGCATAGCCTTGCGAAGCTTCAGGGCAAAGCCGCCTGCCTGTGGGCATAACTCCATGCAGGACGTGTCAGTGCCTGAAGGTCCCGTCTCGGCTGTGCCCATGCCCTCAAGGCGGCGGACAACACAAGGCCCGCTGCCCGCGCATAATCTTCGTCATCTGCACTCGCGTACGTCGCCTGGCTGCATGTCGTCTTCTCGCCATCGGATTGTGCGAAAGGCGCCGCCAGGAACCGGCTGCTTGAGGGGTCAGTAAGATCAATCCAGTCCAGCCTGGTAATGTCTTCGGGTGCATGGCAGGACGTGCAGCGGCGCTCATGGATTCGAAAAAGCGACTCCCGCAGCATTCCATCCGAGGCAACGTCGTACGCCGGCGTTGCCGGCCGCTTGTTCACGAACCGGTCATGATACGGAGCGTTAGCGTCAATCCACATGACCAGACGGAGCCGGTCCTCTTCCGGAAGTTTCACATCCTCCGCGTGGTGACCTTTGTCCAGTGCGGCAATCAACGTGCTTTGATGCGAACCGTACGCCAGGGGAAGCGTAATGCTGGCGTCCTGAGCGCGCGCCGGCGACAGGCAGACAAGGTTGTTCGCCAGGATTGTCTCGAACGCTCGATTGTGTCCGTAACCCGGCACTTCAGCGTCATAGGAAATGAGCCCGCCAGTGAAATCGAGACCGCCGGCAGGGTCCAGGCCCGCATGGCACTCCGTGCAATGCCTATCAAGCACCGGCTGCACGTCGCGCAAGAAACTGATCGGACGCTCGCCCCAGGGAGCCGGGATCAATGCGGCAGGTTCGCTTCGCAGCGCTTCGGCCGCACTGCGGCCCGCTTGCAGGGGCGCCCCGGCCCGGCTCTCATGACAACCCACGCAACTGCGGGATTCTCCCGGCTGAAAGCTGATGAACGACCGCATACGCCGCAGCTCCATCCGGCCTTCGTCAAGCAGCTGGAAGTAGACCGCCGTGTCCGGAGGCACGCGGAAGTAAGCGCTGCCATCAGGCTGGACTGGCACATCGCCCAGAATCCGTACGGGAGTCCAGTTGGTGAGGTTTTTGCGCTCCGCACCCGGGCCGCCGTAGCGATGATCTTCTCCGTAGCGCTGTCCGCCGTTTTCATTGTCGTAAGGCCAGCCGATGGGCTCGGCGATCCGCAGGTAACGCACCCTCGCCGGCTCGATCCCTTCGCACCCGTAGGCGATGGTATTGACGCTGCAGGTCGCGAAGTTGGCGGCCAGGTTCGTTGAATCGGGCAGGACCGGCGGCTTCGGGCGCGCACGTAACGGAATGGGCGCAAAACAGGAGATGGCCGGATCGCGATAGATCAGTTCCTTGGTGCCATGTACATCCACGAAGTAGAGACCGTAACCCGTCGGCTCGGTCGTCGTGTTGCCGTACGTGTACGAAACCAGGAAACTCTTCTCGGACAGAGCCCAGGGCGTTCCGTAGAATCCGTCGTGATCGTGCACGCCGCCCTCGGCCACGGGTACGCCGCCCATTCCCCCCTCAGGCGGGTTGATGTCGGGTGTGACGATACCGATCCCGCGCGGCTCATTGACGCCCACGCTTGGATTGATGACCACCAGCGGTCCGACGGGCAGGGTATGGTGGCCCGCCGCAATGGCTACGAGCTTGTTGCTTTGTGGTATCGAGCGGACATCCTCGAGTGCCCAGGGATCGACGAAGTGCTGCTTGAACAAGGCGTCGGCGCCGGTCCCGTCGGGCCGCATTACCCAGAGGGACTGAATGTATGCCCAACTGCGCTCGTGGTATTCCCATCGCGTGTAGCCGATCATGCCGTCGTTCAGGCAATGAGGCAGGTAATCGCCGTCCTTGTTAGCACTGAGCCGTCGAATGGCGCCGCCGTTGGCGGGCAGAACGTAGAGGTTGCAGCTCGTTTCATCCTTGTCGTATTCGTTGCATTGGAGGGACGTGCCGCACCGCTCGGAGACAAAAACGATGTCGCCATTGGGTGCGTAAGTCGGGTCCAAGTCGCTCCATTCACCGAACGTCAGTTGCCGCAACCAACCATTCTCGAGCCGGAGTTCATAAAGGTGAATCGGCTCCACTTCGCGACGCAACCGGTAGCTTTGCGTACGGTCAAGCCACCCATCGGGCGGCTGGGCACTCGTGGCACGTGCGTAGCCAAATACCACACGGTCCCCATCAAACCAAAGATCGATGCCATGGACGTGTCCCGGCCCGAGAGCCGCATCAAGAAGGCTTCGAACGTTCGCGACGGGTTCCTCAGGCGGCTTCAGCGAAGTATTGGCCAGCACTGACCAGAGTCCCTTCCCCTCTGCGGCTGACTCCAGCACGCAAATGTCGCCTCCCGGCTTCGACACCCACGGCATGTGGTTCAGACATACGTCGGGGTATGTCTCCTGTGTGAAACGTTTCACGAACAGGACGCGGTCAAAATCCAGAAGCGGATCGTTGAACACAAGCCCCCGAACAATCCAGCGGACCTCGAGATACAGGTCGCGCAAAACATCCTCCGAAGCTCCGTCGCGCAAGCCACCCAACCGCGCCGCCACACCGTCGAGTTCGGCAAGAGGGAGCGAGATGTCGACGCCCTGCGCGCGCAACTCCGCGGCCATACGGCGGCCCCGCTCAATGTACGACGCGATGGGATAAACCTTGGGAATCTCGATCTTGGCTGTGGACCAGGGACTCAGGCTGCTCTGTTCCGCGGATCGCCCGAGGGCGATATTGGTCGTCTCGTCGCCAACCGCAAAGACCTCCACTTCGTCGAGATGAAAGAAAACCGGGGATCCCGACGGGATGGTAAGTCGCAAGAACCGTGTTCGCAGTCCCTCCTCCCCGAATACTGCCTCAAGTGGCGGCGCTCCACTCACACCGCCGAAATGGCGCCCCTTGTTGTCATGGCACAACGTCCACTCCTCGCCGCCAACCGAATAAAGGACATGCAGAGCATCGGCATTGTGCAGGCCGGGCGCGTAGTCGAGACGGTTGTAGACCACGACCTTCGCGACCTGTTGCTCGGCGCCCAGATCAATTTGCCACCAGGGATTGGCCTCGAAACCCACGTGGAAACCGTATTTGCCGTTCTTGACGCCATCGCAGGCGCCCGCTGCATCGGCCTGCGTCGTCAGTACGGGCTGGACGCTCCGCAACCAGTCGTCCTCGATGAGTTCCCGCTGTGTACCCGCTGTGACCGCCTTGTCCGCGGGTTCGCAGAATCGGGAAGAAAACACCGGCAGGGTATCGTCTGTGGCTCTGGCAGTATGGGCAAGAATGACGGACAAGAATAGAAGGAAGGCTCTGCTCAACGGAAACCGAGGGTATGACATGCGAGCTCTCCTGGTCCTGTGCGTGCTGTCCGCATGATCCCTGCGTTTGTCACAGGCCGGAGCATACCATGGAACGCTCCGCCAAGACCCATCGTAGCATGCCCCTCCTGAACCGGACAAACGATGAAACAGAGCGTCTGAACACAACCTCACAACCATTCCCCTGGTGCGAATAGTGCGAACGAGACACTCAGATCCCAGATCGCCGGGTAGCATGAGACTATATGACTCAAGTGCCATGGCCATCGGGTGCGGATTCAATCGGCGAATCACCC
>CAZFOG010000392.1:0-5703 GCA_964520685.1 uncultured Nitrospiraceae bacterium
GCAGGAGCGAGACGGGTCTGTCCCTGGGTTTTTGATCCAGCTCGTTTTCATCGTCGATAGGTGAGCCAAACAGCACATGCTTCGCTGACTCGAAAATCTTAAAAACCGGGTGTAACCCCGTCCGTGTAGGTCCGTGTTTGTCCGTGTGGGTCCATGCGCGAGGGTTTCGCCCGTCACACCCGTCGTCTTCATCGTCTACGGGTGAGCCGAATAGCTCATGGCTTACTGTCCTGCAGACGACCGGTCCCTTGGCGCTGAACTCGAACCGTGCACAAACGACTCCGGAGGAGTCGAATGTGAGTAGCCCGGGGCAAGTCACGCGATCGCGCGTGACGCAGCCCCGGGGTCACGGCCCCCACCTATTCCTCAGAACCCCGGTTCAACAAAGAAGCCGGGCCAGCTCGACTCCTTCGGGGCCGGGTTGTTCTTTTTCGTTGCTGAACCGCTTGGTCTCATGCCGCGTCAGCACCTGCGGTGCTCTTCTTTCGCCGGACGGATTTCTTCGTGATATAGGCCGCATTTCCCGGTCGGCATACTCCTGGCGCCCGGCCCTGCTTCCCGGCGATGGACGGTTCGCATTGCCCACCGTGCTTCGTGTTATGCTGACCACGGGGTGGGAACAGGCGCAGGGAACCCGGGGGCGGCGGAAGGATATTCACGATGAAACTCGATGGCAATACCCGCGTGGGAAAACTGATAGACACGTATCCGTTTTTGCTCGAGACGCTCACCGCCTGCTCGGACAAATTCCAGATGCTCCGCAACCCGCTCATGCGCAAGACGGTCGGCCAATTCGCCACGCTGGCCAAGGCGGCCCAGTTGGGCAACGTCGAGCTGGGCGCTCTTCTCGGGACCCTCGCCCAGGCGATCCGCGAGCAGACCGGTAAAGCCGTCGAGATCGACGCCACCTCGGCCCCGGCAGAATCCGCGCCCCTCGAGCTGGACCCGGAGCGTATCGAGAAGCTCAAGACCATCATCAAAGGCCTCCACGAAGGCAAGGCCGTGGACGATGTGAAGCAGGAGTTTGCCGAACTGATCCAGAACGTTGGGCCGGGCGAAATCGCGGCCATGGAGCAGCAGCTTGTTCAGGAGGGCCTGCCCGAGGACGAGATCAAGCGCCTCTGCGACGTTCACGTGGCCGTGTTCCGCCAGTCTCTCGACCAGTCGAGCCGCCCCGAAGCGCCGCCAGGCCATCCGGTCCACACGTTCCAGCGTGAAAACGCGGCCATCGGCGAGGTGCTGGCTCGAATCCGGCGCTTCCTCAGCGAGTCCGAAACGAACGCCCCCGGGCCGCTTGCCATCGAGTTCGCGCGTCTTGCCGAAATCGAGAAGCATTACCTCCGCAAAGAAAACCAGTTGTTCCCCTTCATGGAAAGATACGGCGTGACGGCCCCGCCGAAGGTGATGTGGGCTATCCACGATGACATCCGCGCACAGTTGAAGCAGGTGCGGACGGCCATCGCCGGAAACGATATGCCGGCCGTTCACGCCCGGGCCCAGGCGCTGCTCACGGCCATCGAGGACATGGTCTACAAGGAAGAGAACATCCTGTTCCCCATGTGCCTCGAACTGCTCAGCGAGGAGGACTGGGTGGAGGTATACCGGGGCGAAAAGGACCTCGGCTACGCCCTTGTCGAGCCCGAAGCCGCCTGGGAGCCCCGCAAGACCCGTCCCGCGAAAGAACGGTCGTCGGGCCTGAACGCCCTTGCCCTCGATACCGGACTCCTCACGCTCGAACAGGTCAACCTGATGCTCACGCACCTGCCCGTGGACATCTCGTTCGTTGATGAGCATGACGTGGTTCGCTACTATTCGGAAGGGCCTGAACGCATCTTCCCGCGCAGCCCGGGCGTTATCGGCCGGAAGGTTCAGAACTGCCATCCCTCGAAAAGCCTCGATATGGTGAACCGCATTCTCGAGGCGTTTCGTGCGGGAACGAAAGACGTCGCCGAATTCTGGTTCGAGATGGCGGGCCGGTTCATACATGTGCGCTACTTCGCTATGCGCACCGTCGACGGCGAATACCGGGGCTGTCTCGAGGTCTCGCAGGACGTCACGGGCATCCGCGCGCTGACGGGCCAGAGACGCCTGCTCGATTGGGCGTGAAAACGCGGCGCGGGAAAGCGTCCCCGAAAACCTCAGTAGAACTCGCGTCCCTTGGCCTGAAGCCGGCTCATGGCGCGGCTGAGAGCGGCCTCGGCACGTGAAATGTCCGTGTCGGCTTCGCGTTTTCGCAGCCGCTCCTCGGCGCGCAGCAAGGCGGCGCGGGCGCGCTCTTCGTCGAGTTCTTCCTCGTCCTCCGCGGTCGTAGCAAGAATCACGACGCGGTTGTCCAGGACCTCGACGAATCCGCCGTTTATGGCGAAGAACCGCGCTTCGCCCTGCCCGTCCCACGTAATCAGCACCCCCATCCCCAGGGTCGACAACAAGGGTGTATGGCCGGGCAACACGGTGAATACGCCTTCGCTGCCCGGCACGGTCACTTCGGTTACCTCGAGCTGGACAGGCGCCCGCTCCGGAGCGGAAATCTCCACCTGGAGCGTCGAGACGGCATTTTCCTCGTCGGCCAAGGTCAGATCGCTCCCAGTTTCTTCGCGCGATCAAGCACATCCTCGATCGCGCCGCAGTACATAAAGGCGTTCTCGGGCAGATTGTCGTGTTCGCCCGCCAGAATCTCCGCAAAACTCCGAATCGTATCGCTCAACGTCACGTATTTGCCTGCCATGCCCGTAAACTGTTCCGCCACAAAATTCGGCTGCGACAGGAAACGCTGGATGCGGCGTGCGCGGTTTACCGTCAATTTGTCTTCCTCGGACAACTCGTCCATGCCCAGGATGGCGATGATGTCTTGCAGATCCTTGTAGCGCTGGAGGATTTCCTGCACGCCCCGCGCCACCCGGTAGTGCTCTTCGCCCATAATGCGCGGATCCAGAATACGGCTGGTCGAATCCAGGGGGTCCACGGCGGGGTAGATGCCCAGCTCGACGATTTGGCGCGACAGCACCGTGGTGGCGTCGAGATGCGCAAACGTCGTTGCGGGAGCCGGGTCGGTCAAGTCGTCGGCGGGTACGTAGATAGCCTGGACGGACGTGATCGAGCCCTTCTTCGTTGATGTGATGCGCTCCTGTAATTCGCCCATTTCGGTGGCCAGGGTTGGCTGGTACCCCACCGCGCTGGGCATGCGCCCCAGCAGGGCCGACACTTCCGAGCCAGCCTGGGTGAACCGGAAAATGTTGTCGATAAAGAGCAGCACGTCCTGTCCGCCCTTGTCTCGGAAATACTCGGAGACCGTCAGGCCGCTGAGGGCCACGCGGGCGCGTGCGCCCGGAGGCTCAGTCATTTGGCCGTAAATGAGGGCCGTCTTGTCCAGCACGCCCGACTCCGTCATTTCGAGCCACAGGTCGTTGCCCTCGCGTGTGCGCTCGCCCACGCCCGCGAACACCGAATAGCCGCCGTGTTTGGTGGCCACGTTGTGGATAAGTTCCATGATCAGCACGGTCTTGCCCACGCCCGCGCCGCCGAACAGGCCCGTCTTGCCGCCGCGCGAGTAGGGTGCCAGCAAGTCGATCACCTTGATGCCCGTTTCGAACACCTCGGTCTGCGTCTGCAGATCCTCGAACGCCGGCGCCGGCCGGTGAATGGCCCAACGCTCGGCCGCCTCGATCGGGCCGCGCTCGTCCACCGCTTCGCCCACCACATTCATGATGCGCCCGAGTGTGCCGTCGCCCACAGGGACCGTGATGTATTCGCCCGTGTCGGTGACGGCCGTCCCGCGCACCAGCCCGTCCGTCGAATCCATGGCGATGGTACGCACCGCATTCTCGCCCAGATGCTGGGACACCTCGAGTACCAGCGGCTTCCCTTCAGGACGTGCAATGGTGAGGGCGTTGAAAATCGGGGGCAATTCCCCCGGCTCGAACTTCACGTCCACGACCGGGCCGATAATCTGGGTAACTCTGCCTTCCTTCATCAGTACCTCCGTAGTCCGGTGTTCCGGATTACAGCGCCTCCGCCCCGCCTACGATGTCGATCATTTCCGTCGTAATCGTTGTCTGGCGGGCACGGTTATAGTGCAACGTCAACCGATCAATCATGTCGCCCGCATTGTTGGTCGCCGCTTCCATCGCGGTCATGCGGGCGCCGTATTCACTCGCCGCCGCTTCGAACAGAATCCGGTGCATCTGCATCTTCAAATGGTGCTTCAGCAGGTATTCCAGAATCGATTCCACGGACGGTTCATACAGGTAATCCACCACCAGCGCGCCGGGGTCGTCCACCGCCTCGAAGGGCAACAGGCGTTCGAGGGTCACGTGCTGGGAAATGGCCGATTTGAATTCGTGATAGAGGCAGTAGACGCCGTGCGTGCCGCCCCGGGCGTATTCGCCCGCAATCTCGCCGATGATGGCGCCTGCCGCCCGGAGGGGGGGTTCCTCGAGCACGTTGGTATAGGTCTTGCCAATCGTGCAGGGCCTGCGCTTCAGCGCTTCGATGCCCTTGCGGCCGATGACGGTCAGCTCGACGTCGTTCTCCCGGAACTGGCCGCGCAACACGGCCATCGTCTCGTTCACGAGATTGCTGTTGTACCCGCCACACAGCCCCCGGTCCGACGTCACCACCACCAGGCCGATCTTCTTTCCGGCGCCCTGCCGCAACAGGGGGTGGGTGTCAGGCTCGGCGCGTTTGGTCAGATTGTTGACCAGGTCGCGAAGGTGGTACGCATACGGCCGCGCCTGCACGATGGCCTCTTGGGCGCGCCTCAGCTTCGCCGCCGCCACCATCTTCATGGCACGGGTGATCTTCTGCGTGCTCTGGACGCTCGTGATGCGCCGCTTTATGTCGCGCAGGCTCGCCATTGCTTGCCCTTATGCCCCTTCCGCCACAAACTGCTCGCCGAAGACCTTCAGGGCGTTGTCGATCTTTGCTTTCAGTGCATCGTCCATCTCGCCCGTTTCGGCCAGGGTCTTTAACAACTCGGGCTTCTGCGAATCGAAGTAGCCGTACAGTTCGCGCTCGTACCGGCTCACCTGATTGACGGGGATGCCGTCGGTGTAGCCATTGGTTGCCGCGTAAATGATCAAAATCTGTTTCTCGACCGGCAGGGGCTGGTACTGGGGCTGTTTGAGCACTTCAACAAGCCGTTCGCCGCGCGCCAACTGGTTCCGGGTGGCCTTGTCCAAATCGCTGCCGAATTGCGCGAACGCCTCGAGTTCGCGGAATTGTGCCAGGTCCAGACGCAGTGTGCCCGCCACTTTCTTCATGGCCTTCACCTGGGCATTTCCGCCTACGCGCGATACGCTGATGCCCGGATTGATGGCCGGCCGCACGCCCGAATAGAACAGATTGGATTCGAGGTAGATCTGCCCGTCCGTAATCGAAATCACGTTGGTCGGGATGTAGGCGGAGACGTCGCCGGCCTGCGTTTCGATGATGGGCAGCGCGGTCAGGCTGCCGCCGCCGCGCTTGTCGCTCAACTTGGCCGCGCGCTCGAGCAGGCGCGAGTGAAGATAGAACACGTCGCCGGGATACGCCTCGCGTCCGGGTGGACGCCGCAACAACAGCGAGAGCTGGCGGTAGGCCGCCGCGTGCTTCGACAGGTCGTCGAAGATCACCAGGGCGTGCTGGCCTTTGAACATGAAATACTCGCCGATGGCGCAGCCCGCGTAGGGGGCGATGTACTGCATGGGCGCCGATTCGGAGGCCGAC
>CAZFOG010000393.1:0-5687 GCA_964520685.1 uncultured Nitrospiraceae bacterium
GCTCTTTCTGCTTGCCGTCTGGCAGTACCGCGTGCTCACCCGCCCCGATATCCGCGCGCTCTTCGGCCTCGCGGAGGACGGCGCGACGACCCGCGACTATCCCTGACCGGCGCTGTGCGCAGTCGTGGTTTGCTGTGGCTGCCCACAGTTTCCGGGATGCGGCACGCTGCCGCATCTACTTTGCGCGCGCTGATAAGGCGTCCGGCAATGTAGACGCGGATGGCGGATCGCATCCGCCGGTGATTAAATGACGGGTTGGAAACCCCGTCCTCCGTTGCGGGAATGCGTCATGAGCACGATGCTCATGCCACCTCGCAGTCCGCGCTTCGATAAGCCGTCAAGCGGCTCGGTCTGCTCGATACCCCCCGAGCGCCCCTTCCGGAAGAAATCGCCGGCTGGTTCCCGTCCATAAGGTCCACTCTTGTCCACCCGGGCCGGCTGGCCACTACCCGGTCCGTTTGCGGACGAGCCCGCCGCACGGTATAATCCGGCCCTGTGCGGGCGCGAGCGGGGATGCCCGGTATTTTGCAGCTTCGAACTTACCACGCGAGTTGGGAATTCAGTCAACAACCGTTGATTTCGGAGGAGAACTGTCATGGCGAAAGTGCTTGAAGGCAAGGTATTGGTAGCACAAGGCGGCGGTCCGACGGCCGTCATCAACCAGAGTATGGTCGGTGCCGTGCTCGAATCGCGGAAGTTCCCGCAAGTGACCCGCGTATACGGCGCGGTCCACGGTGTGCGGGGCATCATTGAAGAGGATTTCCTCGATCTCACCGAGGCGACGACCCACAACCTCGAAGCCGTTGCCCAGACCCCCTCGTCCGGGCTGTGCTCGACCCGCGACAAACCCGATGTCGAGTATTGCCGCAAGGTCTTCCAGGTCTGCCAAGCCCATGAAGTACGCTATTTCTTCTATATCGGCGGCAACGACAGCGCCGATACGTGCCGCATCGTAAACGAGGAAGCCGACAAGGCGGGATACGAGCTGCGCGTCATCCACATCCCGAAAACCATCGACAACGACCTCAAGGTGACGGACCACTGTCCCGGATACGGCTCGGCGGCGAAATTCGTGGCCCAGGCGTTCGCGGGCGTGAACCTCGACAACCGCGCGATCCCGGGGGTGTACATCGGCATCGTCATGGGCCGCCATGCGGGCTTCCTGACCGCCGCGTCGATCCTCGCCAAGAAATACCCCGATGACGGCCCCCACCTGATCTACGTGCCCGAGCGCCCCTTCAGCAAGAAGCAGTTCGTGGCGGATGTGCAAGCGGCATATAAGAAGTACGGCCGCTGTATCATTGCGGCATCGGAGGGCATTATCGATGCGAAGGGCGTGCCCATCGCGTCGCAGTTCACGGGCGGCGAAAAAGACTCGCACGGCAACGTCCAGCTTTCGGGCACAGGCGCGCTGGGCGACCTTCTGGCAACGTGGGTCAAGGCCGAGACCAACATCAAGCGTGTCCGCGCGGACACCCTCGGCTACCTGCAGCGCAGCTTCCTCGGGTGCGTGAGCGAAATTGATCAGTTCGAGGCGCGCGAGGTTGGCGAGAAAGCCGCCCAGTTCGCGATCTGGCACAACCAGGACGGCTCGGTGATCATTCGCCGCATCGGCGATTATGCGGTCGAGTACGGCCTGGCCAAGCTGAAAGACGTGGCGCGCGAATCGGTGTGCATGCCCGACAAGTTCATCAACAAGCAGGGCAATGGCGTTACTGACGCGTTTATCCGGTACGCGCGGCCGCTCATCGGCGACCTGCCCATCATGGAACGCATCGCCGCCCCGAAAGTGAAGCGCATGCTCAAGAAATAGCTGCGCGCGAAATGACACCTTGGGCCTGCAGGACTCGACCAGCCTGCAGGCCCGATTTTTTTAACGCGCCGGGCCGCTGCCGGGCGCAGACACGCAATCGCCCCGTGCTTCAGTTTCTTACAGCTTGAGATTCGCCTCGAGTTTTTCGTTGGCCTGCATCATCTCGTCCCACGTGATGGCCTTGCCCTGGTAGGCGGCCATCCGGCCCAGCACGCCGGTCAGGGTGCTGTTCGAGCTTTCTTCGGCGTTGTTGATGGGCTTGCCCGCGGCGATGGCCGCGTGGAACGCCTTGATGTTGGCCACGGCCCCTTCCTGGTAGATGCCCGTCGTCGCGCCCGGACGGTACGCCTCGGATTTTCCCTCGAGCACGATGTCCCCGCCGTAATGCGTGTCGAGCGAGCCCGCCGTGCAATGGAGGCGTGTGCACAGATCTTCGAAGGCATGTACAAACTGCGCCGAGCTGAAATCGATGATCACGTCGTTGGGATACCAGTACGTCACCACAAAGTGGTCCCAGCAATCGCCGACGTCGACGCGCGCCTTGCGCCCGCCCGTGCCCATGGCCTTGAGCGGATGGGATTTCAGCATCCAGTTGGCCACATCGAGCATGTGCACGTTCTGCTCGACGATGATGTCGCCCGAGAGCGCGATATCGAAGACCCAGTTGCGGAGCCGGGCCTCTTCGGTGCCGGGCTCCATTTTGATGCCGAGCCGGCGCGCATAGTAATAGGCCTGGCCCATGACGGGCTCGCCGATCTGGCCGGCGTGAAGACGGTTGATGGCTTCGATATAAAACGGGTTCTGGCGTGTCTGGAAATCGACCCATGTGCAGAGGGTGTCCGCATGCTGGTTGGCGGCGTCGACGATGGTGGTGCATCCGGGCACGTCCACCGCGATAGGTTTGGCGAGATAAACGTGCTTGCCTGCTTCAAGGGCGGCCACCGTCTGTTCGGGATGGAAATAGGGCGGGCTGATAATGGCCACCGCATCCACCCCGCTGGCAATCAGGTCATGGTACCCGTCGAGGCCCGTGAACTGGCGCTTTTCGGGAACGTTCAACCGCTTGCCCGCATGTTCGGCCCGGTCTTTGAACGGGTCGTGCACCGCCACCACTTTGGTTGCCGAGTTTTTCTGGAAGAGGTCGCCGAGCCAGGGCCCACGCCCGCCGCATCCGATGATGCCAATCTCGAGCGTCTCGTTCGCGGCGGCCCCGAGCGCCGAACGCGCCCCGAGAATGAGCGTACCCGCGGCCGCCGTCTTCATGAAGCCGCGCCGTCCCAGCGTCTTGTGTTCTGTGGTCTTCGTCATGATTTTCACACCCCCATTGGTCGTCTTCCGGGAATTTGGATACCCTATTGCACAGCATAACACGAGCGCCTTGTGCAACGTAACGGGCTCACAGGGCTTCCGTGCGCACGCGGTACAGCCGCATCGGAAACATTCCCGGAAAGTAATGGTAATCGAAGGGATAGCCGCGTTCCTCGAGAAACGGGCCGATGTTGGGCGGGGTCCCTTGCAGCGCGCCCACAACAATCCACACCGGCCGGCGTTCCCGGACAAGGCCCTCCACCGTGCCGGGGATCTCGTCCCATTTGCGCATGCGAACAAGGGCATTGTCCGGCAAACCGCTGTAGAATTTCGCCGGACCCAGGTATCCGCTGGGATGAACCACCAGTCTCGCATTTTCCACCAGAGGCTCGCGCATGACGACGGCCATGGCTTGGCGCATATCGGGCCGGTGCGGCACGCCAAAACACATCGTATCGTACGCGTACAGCGCGAGCAGGCCTATGGCGCAGGCAATGGGGAGGCGCGAACCGGGAATCGCGGCGATACCCGCGCCCAGCAGCATATAGAGAGCCAGCGTCGACGGAAGGACATAGCGCGGCAGGAAGGTCGGCCGCCACACCAGCGTCAGTATGAGCAGGACAAGGGCCGGGACGGCGAGCCAGACGGCGGCAAGCGCGAAATCGCGTGCCCTGCACCGGGCGTCTTCTTCCCGGTTCGCGGCCAGAAGCTCGCGGCGCGCACGCAGGGTGGCAATCCCTGCCCACACGGGCAGCGCGACCCAGGCGACACCGATGAGCACCTTCGCCGCCAGCGGCAGGCGCAAGGTTTCATCCAGGCGGGGCTCGGGATCCTGCGCCGGGCGCTTATCGGGGAGGGACAGGGCGCTTTCGCCAAGGTATTGCGCCGTCTCTTCGGAACGAATCCCCGGGATCCAGCCCAAATTGCGCTCGATGCGCGCCTGGTCCATGGTGGCCACCCACAGCGCAACGGAGATGACGATGGGACCGTGCACCGCGCCCCAGAGTGCCAGCGCGCGGAAATGGTTCCACCGGACAATCAGGAAGAACAGCCCCTGGGCGAAGAGCAGCCATACGCCGTAGAGATGGGTCCACACCATGACGGCATTGGCGAGCCCGTACACAAGCCACCAGGCGGGGCGGCCGCCGTCCAGTATGCGGTGCAGAGCATCCATGGCAGCCATGGCGGCGAACAGATACAGGGCATACATGCGGATTTCCTGCGAATAGTACACGTTCTGGATAGCTACCGCCGCGCAACCCGCCGCGACCAGCGCCGCGAAATTCCCGAA
Organism: uncultured Nitrospiraceae bacterium; assembly: GCA_964520685.1. Lineage (GTDB taxonomy): Bacteria > Hydrogenedentota > Hydrogenedentia > Hydrogenedentales > SLHB01 > UBA2224. The sequence continues at coordinate 4,413 of CAZFOG010000393.1, forward strand.
CAGGCGCCGCGTCATCCCGTATAACAGCACGATGGCCCCAATCCCGAAGGCAATCGACATGAGTCTGCACGCGATGATCGACCCGTTTGTGGCATGCCAGCAGAAGTACTCGAGGACAAAGTAGAAGGGCACCATGGCCGGATCGCCGAGACGTTCCTGGGCGATGAACTCCGGGAGCGAGCCTGCGTCCATGTGGAGGATACTTGCGGTTTCGTCATGCCACAGCGATTCATCGCGCAGCCGGTAGCACCGGAACGCCACCGCAAGCGCCAGGATAAGCGCGAGGACGGCCCAGTGGCGCACCGAACTGGCTTTGCTTCCGTTCCAACGCTCGAGCTGTATTGCCACCCCTGCCTCCCGTATTATCCGCATCGGCCCTGACACGAAAGACTATCAGAACCGCGGCGGCATGGAAAACTTTCCCACCGCCCGATTACAAGACCGGCTCCACCCCCTTCAGCCCGGTCCACCGGGTCCACTGGGTCCACCCAAGTGACCCTGCCTGAGCCAACGTCGAGAGGCGCTTCCATTTTTATCCTGCCGCCCGAATGGGGCATAATCCCCCCTCGACAGCTCGGGGGGATTGCCCGGCGCGCGGCACGCCGCTGTGTTCGCCGAGAGGCAATCCAAACCATCGCCTTGGACGATATTCCGGAGGATCATCATGGCCAAGATCGCATTTATCGGGGCTGGCAGCCTGGGGTTTACGCGGGGACTGGTTCGCGACATTCTCACGTTTCCGTTGTTGAAGGACGCCACCGTCGCGCTCATGGACATCGACGAGGAGCGCCTCGATTTTGCCCACCGGGCATGCTCCTCGATCGTCGAGCGCGGCAACTACCCCGCGAAGGTCGAGGCGACAACGGACCGCAAGGCGGCCCTTAAAGGCGCGGACGCCGTGTTGTGTACGATCCTCTGCGGCGACGTCAAGGTCTGGCAGCACGACATTCTCATCCCGATGAAGTACGGCATCGATACCAACGTGGGCGACACGCGCGGTCCCAGCGGCATTTTCCGCGCGTTGCGCACCATCCCCGTGATGCTCGATATCTGCCGCGACATCGAGCGCTATTGCCCCAATGCGCTGCTCCTCAATTACACCAACCCGATGGCCATGCTGTGCCGTGCCATGCAGCGCGAATCGAGCGTCCAGGTTTCGGGACTCTGCCACAGTGTGCAAGGCACGGCCGCCATGCTGGCCGACTGGATCGGCGCGCCCATGGACGAGGTCACCTATGTCTGCGCGGGGATCAACCATCTCTCGTGGTTCATCGA
>CAZFOG010000394.1:0-5647 GCA_964520685.1 uncultured Nitrospiraceae bacterium
GCGGTTGAACTGGTTTCGCCGGTAAGGCTAGAATCTGGTGGATGGGGACGGGCTGCGGAGATGGGACGGCATCACAGAAAGCGAGCTACATGAGTATTGCCTTTTATAACTCCCTGACGAAACGCAAAGACGAATTCGTGCCGCTGCAGGAAGGCAAAGTGGGCCTCTATACCTGCGGCCCGACGGTTTACAATTACGCCCATATCGGGAACTTGCGCGCATTTCTCTTCGGCGATCTGCTTCGCCGGCACCTCGAGTACCGCGGATACGACGTCACGCACGTGATGAATCTCACCGACGTCGAGGACAAGATCATCCGTACGTGCCGGGAGACGGGCGAGCCCCTGGCCTCGTTGACAGGCCGGTACGCGGATGCGTTTCTCGAAGACCTGGATACCCTGCGCGTGCTGCGGCCCCACCATATGCCCCGGGCTACCGAGACCATTCTTGAGATGGTCGAGTTTATCAAGACCTTGCGTGACCGGGGCCATACCTACGAGGTGAACGGGAGCATCTACTTCCGGCTGTCGACGTTCCCGGATTACGGCAAGCTCAGCGGCGTCGACCTCGACGCCCTCAGGGCCAACGCCGATGGGCGCATCGACTCCGACGAATACGAGACCGAAGATGCCCGCGATTTTGCCCTCTGGAAAGCCTGGGACGAAGATGACGGCGATATTTACTGGGATACCGAGCTGGGCAAAGGACGGCCCGGGTGGCACATCGAATGCTCGTGTATGAGCCGCAAGTATCTGGGCGATACCTTCGACATTCATTGCGGGGGCGTCGATCTAATGTTTCCGCACCACGAGAACGAGATCGCGCAGTCGGAGGCCGCCACGGGCAAACCCTTCGTGCGGTATTGGCTCCACTCGGGCCATTTGCAGGTCGAGGGCCGTAAAATGGCCAAATCGCTGGGGAACACCTACACCCTGCGCGACCTCCTCGACAAGGGCTACGACCCCGTGGCGATCCGGTGGGTCCTGTCGTCGACGCACTACCGCGAACCCAGCAACTTCACCTTCAGCGGCCTTGAGGCGGCTGCCCAGTCCATGCGGCGCGTTCAGGATTTCCGCCTGCGGCTGCAGGAGGTCGAAGGGGACGGCTCCGATTTGGCCGAGGAGACCGCGGCCTGCGAGAAGGCGTTCGGAAGCGCCTTGGACGACGACCTGAACGTTTCCGCGGCGCTGGCCGCCGTCTTTGATTTCGTGCGCGACACCAACAAACTGATGGACGACGCCTGCCTGGGCAAGTCCGGCGCGGAGAACGCGCTGGCGTTGCTGGACCGGCTGGATAGCGTGACTGGCCTTTTTCCCGCGAAAGAGGAGCAAACCGTGCCCGCGGAAGTGTACGAGCTGGTCAATGAGCGGCAGCGGGTCCGCCGCGAGAAAAACTTTGTCCGTGCCGATGAAATTCGCGATACACTGAAAGCACTGGGGTGGGTTGTCGAGGACACCCCCGACGGTCCCAGGGTAAAAACGGCTTAAGGGCACGAACCGCGCTGTCTGCGGGATGCCGGTTCGTGCGGGAGGGTAGCGCCATCAGGACCTCACGGTTGCAAGGGGTGCAGGCCCTTCATGACGTCGAACAGCGGTCGTACAAACTGACCCTGGCGGTGGTCGAACTCGTGCGGCAGGTCGAGCCCGAGCTGCCCCAGGCGCTTTCCGACCGGATCATCGTCGCGGCAACGAATTTCGGGGTCGACGTCTCCGAAGCCCTGGTGCACAGCACCCCCAAGACGCAAATCAGCAAGCTGGCCGAAGCGCGCCGGACGACGCGTGAGATGGCATTTCTCCTGCGGCTCCTCAAAGGAATCCAGATGGCTGCGGAGCCGGGTTTGCGGCCCCTTATCGAGGAAGCGGCCGCGTTGCAGGATGAACTGACCAACCTGATCCTTCGCGTGCGACAGGAAGCCGAACGCGAATCGTGACAACGGGTTGCAGCAAGAAACGGCATACCCGGCGGGGGCAGCCGTCTTCCCCCCGCCCGGCCCGGAACTTCTTGAAACCAGCGGTGTTCCATCCCATGTGGTCAAGGTCGACCGGCGAATGAACGAACCCTCGGACTGGGAACTCGTCGCGCGTGCGCGCTCCGGCGATGACCAGGCCTTCGGGCGTCTGGTTCGGCGGTACGAGCAGGGCGTGGTGGCATTTTGCCAGCGTATGGTGGGGTCGCGAGATGACGCCGAAGACCTTGCCCAGGACAGTTTCATCCGCGTGTACCGGTACTTGGCCCGTCTGCGGCCCGACGCAAAGTTTTCGACTGCCCTGTTCGGCATCGCGCGCAACCTTACCCTGAACTACCTGCGCGACACGAAACGCCGCGGCCGCGGCAAGACGCAGTCCCTGACACGTGACGGTGCGTCAGAAGAACCGGTCTGCGACGCCCGGCATAGCCCGGACCGCTTGGCACGGGTCGCCGAGATCGAGACGCTCATCGAGCGCGCATTGGAGCGGGTATCGCCCGAACACCGCGAAGTCCTGGTGCTTCGGGAACTGAACGGCCTGGACTATGACGCGATCGCGGTGGTGACCCAGTGCCGGAAAGGCACCGTCAAGAGCCGCCTGGCCCGGGCACGCGAACAACTTCGACTCCAGTTGCTGGAACTCGGGGGAGACGAGGTATGACGGAGGACAAGATACTCGAGTTGCTATCAGCCTATCTCGACGGCGAGAGCGAGGACCCCGAAGCGGTGGAACGCCTGCTCGAGGGCGAGCCGGCCGTGCGCCGCCGCTTCGAGGCCCTCAAAGCGCAGTCGGCGTCCCTGCGCGACTTGAAGCTTCCCGAGGTAGGCCCCGCATTCGCCACGTGTGTCTTGGCGGGCGTGCGCGAGGAACGGCTCAAGCGGCACCGGGGATGGATGCCCCTCGTGCTGCCCCTGGCCGCCGTGGCGGCTGTGGTGGTGGTGCTGGGGGCGGTCTATCTGGCAACCGAGACGCCCCCGCAGACATCCACCCCTGCATTCGCGAACGACATGCAAAAGTGGCGCACCATGGATCCCGAGATGCTGGACGCAGCGCTGTTCGAGCGGCTTGCCGCCGACCCGCAAGCCCTCGACGAACTGGACAGCGCATACGATGCCGCGATTATTGACGAGCCCCTGGATGTGACAGAGCTGTACACCCTCGACGAAATAGCCGAGGTCATGCAGGATGACGCGGGCCTCGACGAGCTGATTGAGGAGCTCAATCCGCACGAGAAAGCCGCTTTCCGTCAGTTACTAATCGCGTACGCGATGGAGGGTTAGATGATGAGACGCGTGATGCTGTTTGCTGTTGCCGCAGTGGCGGCGCTTGCGATGGGCGGGACCGCGATTGCCCAACCGGCCGTGGGGCCGCCGCCACCGCCGCGTCCGGAACGTGCCGCGGGACCCCTGCTCGACGAACTCAACCGGATGGGCGAGGACGATATCCGGGCCCTGGTCGAGACGGTGCGCATGGTGCGGTTGTCGCAGGAACTGGGCCTGACCGACGAGCAGACGGTGTTGCTGGTCCGGCAATACAACGAGACCAAGGAACTGGCGGGCAAGCTCCAGAAAGAACGCCAGGAACTTGCCCGGGAATTGCGCGAGCTTGTTAACACAAGCGCTGCTGAGGACGCGCTCGAGAAGAAGCTGGAACAGCTTGTTGCGAAAGACAAGGAATCGCTTGCGATGCGGTTCGAGGCGTATGAGCGGGTGAGCGGCGAACTTGCCCCGAAGCAGCAGGCCAAGCTGTACCTGTTCATGGGGGATTTCGAGAAGCGGATGCGTAACCTGATCGAGACGGCCCGTGAACAATTCCGCGAAGGACGCGGCGAAGGCATGCGCGAGATGATGCTGCGCGAAGGGGGGCCGCGCCGTGGCGGCGTCGGCGCTCGAGAGGGCTTCGGCGGGCGCGGGGGGAGAGGGCGCGATGGCGCGGCTGAAACCGAAGAGGCCCCTGAGCAGGAATCGCCGGCCCCCGAACAACCCGAGTAGGCGCGGTGACCGATACCCGTAATCCGGCATGGCGGAAGCGTAAAGCCTGAGATTACGGCCTACGCCAAGAAGGCATACCTTAGCACCAGCAGCGCCGCGACGACATACATGACGGGGTGGACTTCTTTGAAGCGGCCGGTGGCGGCTTTTATGGCGACGAAGGAGATGCATCCGATCGCAATCCCTTCGTGAATGGCGTAGGAAAAAACCATCATCGAAACCGTCAGGAATGCGGGGAGGCTTTCGGTGATGTCGTCCCAGGCGATTTTGCGGAGCGAGCCCATCATCAGGAACCCCACGACGATGAGGGCGGGGGCGACCGCCGGATACATGGCCACGTGGGGACCGGCTGCATCCACGCCGTAGAACGCGGGGCCAACGTCCTGGCCCACCACGTGCACGACGGGCGCAAGCAGGATGGCGAAAACAAAGCAGATGCCCGTAATCACCGCAGCGAGGCCGGTCCGGGCGCCGGCCGCGACCCCCGTGGCGCTTTCAACATAGGTGGTAACCGTGCTGGTGCCGAACAGCGCCCCGATGCAGGTAGCGGCGGCATCGCTGAAGAAGGCGCGTCCCGCACGGGGAAGGCTCCCGTCGTCGCCGATGTACCCCGCCTGTTTCCCGACCCCGACAAGCGTGCCGATGGTGTCGAACATGTCCATGAAGAATAACAATGCGATGGCCGTGAGGGCTTGGCCCCAGTTGCCGGATAATTCGCCGAAATTGAGGTCGAAGAAGGTTTCGGTGGACCACTCGATGGAAGTCTCGGGCCAGGACAGGATGCCAGTGAGGAGCCCGATGCCCGTTGTGGCGAGGATGCCGATGAGAATGCCTACGCGCACGCCGAGGGCCATGAGCGCGGCGGTCAACAGCACGCCGAAGACGGTGACAAGCGGGATCGCAGCGTCGAATCCGCTCAGGGACACCATGGTCGCGGGATTGAGCTTGACGATACCGCCCCATTGCATGCCGATGAAGGCAATGAACAGTCCGATGCCGGGGCCGATCGAGTTCTTGAGGCATTCGGGCAGGATGCGCATGAGCCGCTCGCGCGTGCTGAACAGCGACAGCAGCAGAAACAACAAGCCGGCGATGAACACGATGGCCAGCCCTGCCTGCCACGAAAATCCCATCGTAATGACGACGGTGAAGGAGAAGAAGAAGTTCTCGCCCATGCCGGGAGCGAGGGCGAAGGGATACCGCGCAACCAGGCCCATCAGCAGGCAAGCGGCCGCCGAGGCAAGGCACGTGGCCAACAGCACCGAGCCGCCCGGCATGCCCGCAATCTGCAAGACTGTAGGCTGCACAAACACGATGTAGCTCATCGTGGCGAAGGTGGTCAGGCCCCCAAGGATCTCGCGCTGGACGGTCGACCCCGATTCGCGAATATCAAAAAAGCGGTCGATGGCGTTCATGAAGTCCCCCAACTCTGAAGCGGCGGTACGAAAACCCCTGGGAAACCCGGGACTGACCCAACGTTTTGCGCAGCAATCCGGGGTCTGCCTCGAAAATTCAAAAACCGGGATTCCCCCTCTTTTGTGGGACCGGTGCCCTCACCGGTCGTTTCTATTTTCATCGTCCACGGGTGAGCTTCTCGGCTCATGGTGCGCTGTCCCGAGGGTATTCTTCACCGAGCCGCTCAGGCGTTCTTCAGCGCCTTCACGTGCTCGACAACGGATTCTCCCAACG
>CAZFOG010000395.1:0-5635 GCA_964520685.1 uncultured Nitrospiraceae bacterium
TGCGAACGCGTACGTCAGTCATGGGTCACTCCATCGGTTGTGAACGCTGCAAGATGCACAGGATACAGATTTTAGCGCAGGTCTGCATCTTTTTGACACGCGAAAAAGTGAACCAAAGCGCCGAAAAGCGAATAATAAACCGGGTGAAGTTGCATGGACCATAAGGCCAAAACCGAACTGCAACCATGGAGTACGTAGATGCAAAGACAGCTCGATACGGTCAGGCAATGGATGGGGACGGCCCAGGGCCGCTGGGCGCGCGCGGGGGGATTACTCCTCATCGGGGTGGCATGCCTATTGATGACGCAGCAGGTCCAATATCTAACGGGCTACGACCTGCTCAATGCGTCCGCGGCCACATCCATTGACGACGCCCTGCAAAAGAACGCTTACGTATTCCTGGGGGTATCGTCCGTCAAGGCGGGGATGGCGGTGATCGAGGGCAGTTCCATCGGCGTGGGGTTCGACATCCAGATCGGCGACCTTGTGCAATCGGTCTACGACTACGTCGACTATATCTGGAAGGTGTTGCTGTACGGGCTGACCATCCTCGCGTTCTACAAGATGCTGCTCGAGACGGGGTTTCTCGCCGTAGGCATCAAGATCATCGGCGCAGGGTTCGTCCTGTGGGCCGTGGCCGCTCTATGGCCCAAGCGGAAACGCACCTTCACCCGCGTGGGCCTGCGCGTTATTTCCCTGGGGGCGCTCGTGGCGTACATCGTCCCCTTATCATTGCTGGCAACGGATTTGTTCGGCAGTGTGTATATCGAACCGCTCAAAGACAAGAACCGCACGCAGGTCTTCGCGGTTGTGCAACAATTCGAACGCACCAAGATCGAGTTCAACATGCTGCGCGAAAAACTCTCTCTCCTGAATCCGGGCGAAAGCCTCGACCAACTCAAACAGGGCCTCACGCGGACCTCGACTTCCTTGACAAACCTCCTCAACGAAAGCCTGCTCATGTTCATCCAATACGCCGCGCTGCTGTTCTTCGAGTTGCTCTTCTTCCCATTCCTCAGCGCATTCGTCCTCTACAAAATGGTTCAGATAGCGCTTGGGCGGATGCTGGAACTGCCGAAAGAGCGCGGGAAGCCGGAAGTGGTTGAGGCGGGGGCGGCCGCCAGCGCCTGATCGCCCGGCCACAGACACTGCCGGACATGGCGGAAGAGGGAATGTATAGGTCCTATAAGCCCCTAGGTTTCATGGAGACTGTCCGCCTCAGCGTTTCTCGAGCGCTATGGGCCCGTAGGTGTAGATCTCGACGTACGGGGCGCCGGAGGATTTGGCGGGGTCGGTGAAGACCTGGGTGAAGTAATAGGCGTCGTCCGAGGTCACCGCGATGCCGATACCGGTGTGGGTGAATTCGGAGCGGAGGATGTTGGCGCGGTGGCCGGGGCTGCTCATCCACCCTTCGACGGCGGTGGCGACGGGATCGGCAAAGCCCTGGTTCCAGGCGATGTTCTCGCCGGCCATGGCATAGGTGACGCCGGCGCCGGCGAGTCGATCGCTGAGGTCATCGCCATCGGGGTTGACGTGGTCGAAGAAGTTGCGGTCGATCATGTCCTGGCTGTAGGCGCGGGCGACGTTGCGCAGGGCAGCATCCATAGTGAGCCCCGGCAGAAACGCGGCGGCGCGTTCGGCGTTGATGGCCGCGTGGGTATCCATCTCCATGTCGAGGATGAACTGGGGAATGGGGTCGTTGTTCGGCGGGGTGTTGTCCGTGGGCGGGCAGCCCGTGGACACCACGAGCAATGCAAGCAGTATGGGTAGAATCAAGGATGCTTTTCTCATAGGGACCCTCCCATCTCTCCCCGCGTCTCCTCCGCTGTCCGTTGTCTCACACGCCACCAGAATTGTCAAGAGGCGGTTACGCCCGGCACAAGACCCGCACTCACACAAAGGAACGGCGACGTCGTGAGGCGTGTCTAGCTCGAAAATCTTCAACGGCGATGGGTTTTGCGGGCGCCCTGGGATCGCCGAGCGCCAGCTCGGCATCCGGGAGAGCCGAAAGACAAGAATGCCGAGCTGGCGCTCGGCGATCCCGGGAATACGCTCCGCGCCGCAGTCTCACCGCCGGTAAGTTTCATTTTCATCGTCTATGGGTAAGCCGTTCGGCTCATAGTTCGCTGCCTCGAAAAATTCCGTTTCTGCACGCCAGGAATCCTCCCCCGGCCCACGTTACCGCGGTCCACCCCCTCCACGGATGTGCGCGGCGGAGTCAGGTGACATGCCAAAGCGGGAAAACCCCTCTGAGGTCAAGATGGCCGTGCGGAACTAATCATGAGCAGGATGCTCATGCCTTTGAGGGCGCGACCGGACGGAGGTTATGAAGGGATGGTAGGCCTGTCCGGAGTACATACAAAGGGGGAAATTGTGCCGGAGCAAGGGGCTGGAGAGGAGTATGATGTAACCGAATCGTCCTGCCGGGCCACTTATTGGCGGCCTTAGCGAGAAGTGCATGAACCGGGAGGCAGAGACGGCATGAACGACGCTCAGTTGGTACACCTGGCTATGCGGGGGGATCGCTCCGCTTTTGAAGCGATCGTGGAGCGGTATAAGTCGCTGGTCTGTGCAGTCACGTATGGCGCGACGGGCGACTACGGCGCTTCGGAAGACCTTGCCCAGGAGACATTTGTCACGGCGTGGCAACATCTGGGCCGTTTGGATAAACCGGAGAAGCTGCGTCCCTGGCTGTGCAGTGTTGCGCGGCATGTCTCTTTTTCAGCCAATCGCAAGCGGCAACGCGAAGCCGAGAACGCGAAGCGCCTTCAGCAACAATCGCAGGCGGCTGAGATGTCCGGCGAAACGCCCCGGGACACCGCTACCGTCCGGGAAGAACAGACTCTCGTATGGCAAACCGTGGAGAAGATCCCGGAGGCATACCGTGTCCCCCTGATTCTGTATTACCGGGAAGGGCAATCGGTGCAGCGCGTCGCCGAGGCGACAGGCCTGAGCGAGGCCGCGGTGAAGCAGCGCCTCTTGCGGGGCCGCCGCATGCTAAAGGACGAGATGGAATCCCTGGTCGAGCACTCGCTGGCGGGTTCGCGGCCGGGCAAGAGATTCACGGCGGGAGTGATCGCAGCGCTGCCTCCAGCGGCGGCGACAAGCATCCCTGTTGCGCAGCACACCCCAACACCGTCCGGCGGCATTGTCGCACGACTGCACGAAGTTCTCGGGGCATGGGGCATGAAACAGGTTACGTTGGGTATGGTTGCGGCATTGGCCATTGCGGGCATCGCGTTGATCGGCGTGAACGCGAGCATTGGCGAACCCGCGGATGACAATGCGGCACATGTTGCCGAAGCAACGAGCGGGCCTCCTCCTCCGGAGGAAGAGCATCTCACCATGGCGGCGCTGACGGTCGAGCCGGAACAACCCTCAGCGCCTGAGGTGGCGGAGCTGCCTCCTCCCCCGTCTCCCGAGCAACGGGATACGGCCCCTTTGGACCGGGTACCGGGCCGCGTCATCGCGCCGGCAGGCTATCCGGGCACGCCAGTGGATGAAGACAACGGGGACACGATCACGGGCACGGTCTACGCGCCGAACAACGCCCCGCTTGCAAACGCCAAGGTGTGGATCGCGCGGTTTGCGATGCAGGCACGCGACACTCGCGAGACCGTAGCGGACGAGAAGGGGCACTATGAACTTACTGTTCCCCCGGGCCAATGGAAGATCGCGACGCGGCTGGGGCAGTTGGGCGGTGAATCGGACATCGGCCCGCACGGCCAGGTCATCACGAACGGGGAGAAGAAGGAGATTGTGGCTGACATCCGTACCGAAGAACGGTGTGTCGTCCACGGGCGCGTGTACAACGAAGCGACCGGTAAACCCATCCCGTGTCCCCGGATTTGGACCGCAAGCCGGGTACTCATCACCGGCGATGGGGACGGGTCGTACGAGATAGAGGGCCAGGAGCAATCCTACCAGACGCTCGCAGTGATGTGTCCGGGGTACGCCCGGAAATACGTCATCTACTCCACGATACTGCACGACGATTTCGAACTTGATGTGTTTGTTGAACCGGGTGTGCGGGTCACGGGCCGGGTAATCGACAAACAGGGGCGCGGCCTGGCCCACGCGTGGGTCAATGCGGCGGGGTCAGGTCACGGCGTGCTGGGCGCGTATTACGAAGTCTGCGACGAATACGGCCGCTTCACCTACGACGGACTGCCCGCGGGGAAAACAATCACCTTGGAGGCGGAGCAGCCGCATTACGTCAATGTCTGCTGGGAGCCGCAAGCCGTGGAAGGCACAGAAACGGTCCGCATGAAGCTGGAGACGCCTGAGGAGGCCGGGGATACCGCCGAAATCACGTTCACGCTGGACCCGACAGAAAAGGAAGAGGTTCGAGCGATCAACCACTGGCCCGATGAGCCGCCGCCCGGCGTTATCCGCGGGCGACTGGTGGCCTGGGACGGACAGCGGGTCCGCAATTTCCGGATAGCCACGCGAACCCTGCCGCGAAGCGCCGGCCTGCCCACGCCGAACGGCATGGAGATCAATGAATTCTCCCGCGGCTATAGCTTCACCAATGACGATGGCGTGTTCACGCTGGCGAGTCCGCAGCTCGAGCCGGGGACTTACCTGCAACTCGTCGCGAGCGTGGGCGGGTACAAAGACGGGGTCGCGGAACCCGTTTTGATACATGCCATCAAGGATCTTGGGCGCGTGCCGGAAACGGTGTTTCGTCTGGGCATGCTGAAGAATTTGAGGGTGCGTGTGATACAGGCCGGGTCGACCAATACGCCGATTCAAGGCGCGAGGGTGGTGGTGCAGGAGATTTCGGAACATTGGCTGAAACAGCCCTTTGACTGGCGGCAGATGGACGCGACTATGTGGCGGCCCGTTTCCGCCACCACCGATGCATCCGGCTGGGCCACCTTTGACGATATTATTCACGAGGACGGCATCGTGCTGGTAACGCACCCGGAATACGGCCGGGTGCGCACACTCTGGCAAGGCACCGAACATCACATCGAGTTGGCCATGGAACGCGCGGCGGTGGTGGAAGGCCTGGCTGTCGACGACAAGGGCAGCCCGCCGCCCAACCTGTCCGTGAGACTTCTCTGGTGTCCGGAGCCGCCATTCGACCATGAGGATTTTGAACGCAGTTCTGAGACTTACTGGGACACCGCCCCGGGCCATGACGGGCGTTTCCGGTTCGACCAGCTTCCTCCGGGGTACTACATGCTGAAGAGCACGTACTGGCCGCACCGGAAATACGATCACACCGACGCAATTTACGACAACACGGAGTTTTTTCTGGAGCCGGGCCAGGCGCTGAGCGTGCGCCTGCCGGAGGACAGCATTCAGAACAACCCGGACAGGTGGCTGGCTTCGGGCGGACAGGATGTGTGTGACCGGCAATTGGCGGCTCGACTCGTGGGGGCGTGGGAGAACCGGTACGCGTTACCCGACCTGGGCCTGCAGATGCAGATCGTGATGGTGTTCTACGCGGACGGCCGCTACGAACAAACTCTATTCGGTAGCGGTGCTGAATCGGCCATGCCGGACTCCGGACATTACCGGATTATCGGAGGGAGACTGGAACGTGTCACGGATCAGGGCGGTTCGCTCACGGAAAGGGTCGAATTCGAGGGCGAAGGGTTCTATTTGCGCATGGCCGGCGACGCGT
>CAZFOG010000396.1:0-5622 GCA_964520685.1 uncultured Nitrospiraceae bacterium
ACCGAAGGCACCGCCACACCCCAGGCGATCGTCGTCAGTTAAGGTCTCCACATCCTGCCCCGGCACGGACTACCCGCCGCGCCGGGGCGGGGTGTCTATTGGGATAAGCGGCCGGGATGGCGGCGCCGGTCGACGAATGGCGGCGCGGAGTGTTACGATGAGCGAAACCTGAGGACCATTGAAAGGGGGCTATTCATGCGTGCCGCTGTTTGTTTCGCGCTTCTCTCCGTTGTGGCCGCATTCCCGGTGATTGCCGAACCGATCCTGTTTGCCCGGGATGGGCAACCGGCCGTCACGCTCGTCGTCGAACCAAATGCCGACGGCCTGGTGTCGGGCGCGGCACAAGACCTGCAAGACTATGTGAAAGCCATCTGTGGCGTCGAATTGCCGCGGCGGGACGATGGCGCGGCCGTCGAGGGGAAGGCCGTGTACATCGGCGCGTGTGCGCCTACACCACCGGAGGCGTTTCCGCCCAAAGACGGAAACCCCGAGACGTACGCCCTATTCACCCGCGACGGAAACCTCTTCCTTACGGGGAACCACCCTCCCGCAACCAGCTTCGCCGTATCCTCGTTTATTGAGGACAACCTCGGCGTTCGCTGGTTCGCCCCGGGGCCGCTGTGGGAGTTTGTACCTGAGGGCCAGGAAGGCAATTTGACCGTCGAAGTTGAAAGCCGTGTCGTTGTGCCCGACTGGTCCTGCCGCGTATGGTCTGGCCACGACTGGACCCCGTCCTGGCGTCTGTGGAACCGGCGCAACAAGACGCTCTGCGCGCCCCCGGTGCCGTTCCGCAACATGCAGAACGTGTTGCATACGGTTTTCGACCCGAAGAAGTACGCCGAATCGCACCCCGAGTATTACCCCCTGATCAATGGCGAGCGCTGGATTCCGCCGGAAGACTACCGGAACTGGCGTCCATGCGAGAGCAACCCCGAGGTGGTTCGCATCACCGTCGAGGCCGCCCGGAGCTATCTCGATGCGCATCCCGAACACAACAGCTACTCGCTGGCCATGGACGACATCTACCGCCTTTGCGGATGCGATAACTGCCGGGCGATGGACGCGCACCCCGACGATTACGAGAACGGCGAATTCTCGGACCGGCACTACACGTTCGTCAATGCCGTGGCGCGCGAAGTGGCCCAGACCCATCCCGACAAGTTTATCGGCACGCTCTGCTACCACATCGCCCGCGAGCTGCCCGAGACCGTCGAGCAGCTCGAGCCCAACGTGTTCATCAGCATGACCCAGCGCGTGGGCGAGTGGTGGCGGCCCGAGCGGCGCGAAAGCGATATCGCCCTGACGCACGCCTGGCGCGAACGCAGCCGTCACATGAGCCGCTACGGTTACATCGGGCTCGGATTTCTGACCCCGCGCGTCTTTCCCCACGCGATGGCCGAGGGGATGAAACTCGATCACAGCCTGGGCTTCGAAGCGGTCTACAACGAGTGTTACACCATCCTGCCCAATGTGGCGCCCATGATGTGGATGATGGCCAAGCTCCAGTGGGATACCGACCGGGACGCCGACGCGTTGCTGGACGAGTTTTACGAGCGCATGTTCGGCAACGCGGCCGGCACCATGAAGGCCTGTTACGACACCCTCGAAGAATCCTACATGGAAGCGCGGCCCGAGCGTCTCGCCCTCGCCCGCTGGGGGCACCGCCATCTCGTGACCCATTCGCTGTCGATCTCGGAGGAGGCTCTTGATCGGGCCGAGGCTCTTATCGCGCAGGCCCTTGCCGAAGCCAGCGAACCCGATGCGCGGGCGCGCATCGAAATCATAGGCGCTTCCCTCGAGTATGGCGGGTACATCATTCGTGCAGGCTCGTGGGCCCGCGGCATGGCTGGAGCCGAAATCGAGACGGCCGCCGATGCCCAAGCCTTCCTGGAGCGGATGGACCGCCTCATTGCGCTGGGCCGTGAACGCGAGACGTTCTGGGCGGCGGCGCTCGAACGCGACGATATTCTCGGCGATAGCCTGCGCGGACAGCAGGCCCGCGGCTATTTCGTCGGAAACCAAATGGACCAGGTCGAGGCGCCTGCCGCCGTATCCATGGGCAAAGCCATCACGGTTCTCTATGAGGAGAGTCCCGAGGCTGCGGTGGCGGCAATTGGGCAACTGACGGCGAGCGGGCCCAGTCCCTTTGCCGACCAGGCCCTCGGCTGGCTTGTGGAACTGCGCGGCGACGCCCCGAACCTCCTTGAGAACGGCGCCTTCGAGGATTGGAACGGTGGAAAGCCCGAAACGGGCCCGGACGACTGGGACGCCTCACGCGCACCGGCGGGGTGGTCGACGTGGTGCCGGACAGGCTCGTCCCGGTTCAGCCGGGGAGCGGAAAAGGGGCGTAACGGTTCCGCGGCCGCACTCATCGCACGGGCTGACGGCGCCTGCTACCTTCAGAAGGTGCCGGTGCGTCCGGGCGAAAGATACCTGTGTTCGGTCTGGGCTTCGTGCGACACCCGCGGCGCCACCGTGGCCGCGGCATTGGGCGTGCGCTGGCAGGACTCCACCGGCACATGGCTTCCCGACGATCAGAGCCACGAGCCCAAAACCGAGCTTGCCGTACAGGGAGGGCGCTGGGAACGGCTGGGCGCGGTCGCAACTGTCCCCGAGGGCGCGGGGTATCTCGTGCTCATGCTCAGCGCAGCCAACCAGACCGGCGACCCGGCGGTGGTGTACGATGACGCGTCGGTTATGCGGCTCCCCGAGTAAAGAACGTTATGTTGCGCGATACCAGGCCTGCGCCCTGAGCATCCCACCGGTCTCCCGTCCCGCAGACAGGCGCCGTGGCTACCTGCTCGGGATGCAGGCGAGACGCCGGCGCTACAAGACGAGGGCGTTTCGTTGGGGTCTCCGGCAATGTAGACGCGGCAGCCTGCCGCGTCCAGAGGATGCAACCCACACTTGATAAACCCAACCGCGCGCACCACCTTGGTTCATCCACATAAGGGAGCGAGGGGTTTTCTCCCAGCGTTCTGGTGGAATAGAGGGAAAAGGTATCCGGAAGGCGGAGTGCATCCGCCGGTGGTCATTTGGCGGGCAGGAATCCCCGCTCTCCGTTACCGGAATGAATCATGCGCAAGATGCGCATGCCACCTCGAAACCACCCTTCGTCGGGACCTCCGGCTGAGGGGCCGTGTTTTCCCATGGGCGCGGCGAACAAGAGGATATCGCTCTCTTGACACCGCGGCAGCCTGCCGGGACAATGGGGTGGGGCCCCGAACAGGGGGACTTGAGTGATGGGATTTCACCGCCGAAAGCATCGCGACAAACTCCGTTTGCCTGATTATCTTGCGTTGTTACTTGTCGCGTGCGTTGTGGCATCCGCGGCGCTGTGGTGGCGGGCGCACAACCATAGTGCCTGGCTGCAAACCGGCGGCCGGGTGGTAGAGGGGCGTGTCGTGCCGTCTCATTACAATGCGCAGCCCGTCGAGCCGCGCGTGGAGCTCGACTACACCTACGCAGCGGGCGGGATGATGCATAAGGGTCACTGGACAGGCTTCTGGCCCGCGGAGAACAGCCCGAACGCACTGCCCGAAAGCAGATACGAAGAGTTGTTCACCGAGGGCTATCCCTTAACGGTCTACTACGAGGCGGGGAATCCCGGCAAGGGGGAACTGCACCGCAACGCCGGTGAGGGCGCGACCGTTCTGGCGGTCGCGACGGTGTTTCTGGCCGCGGTGACGTGCGTCTACCTGTTCCGCGTATACCCATCCTGGCGGCGGGAATAAGCGGGCAGGCCGTGTGTTTTCGGCTACTTCTTCTCTTCGGGGGGATAGACGATCTTGAGGTGCAACTCGTCGAGTTGTTTCGGCGTGACCTCGCTGGGGGCGTTCATCATGAGGTCCTGGGCGCGCTGATTGAGTGGAAATGCGATGACCTCGCGGATGTTGGGCTCGTCGGCGAGGAGCATGACAATGCGGTCGAAGCCCGGCGCAATGCCTCCGTGAGGCGGCGCGCCGTAGTGGAACGCGCGCCACAGGGCCGGGAACTTGCTCTCGACGATTTCACGCGGATACCCGGCGATCTCGAACGCTTTCATCATGATCTCGGGCTTGTGGTTCCGGATGGCGCCCGATGAAAGTTCGACGCCGTTGCAGACGATGTCGTACTGGTAGGCCAGGATATCGAGGGGGTCGCGGGTCTCGAGGGCTTCCAGGCCGCCCTGAGGCATCGAGAACGGGTTGTGCGAGAAATCGATCTTCTTCTCGTCCTCGTTCCATTCAAACATCGGGAAATCGACGATCCAGCAGAACGACACGACGCTTTTGTCGATGATGTCGAGAGCGTTGGCAAGATAGACCCGCACTTTGCCCATGAGGGCGTTGGTTTCGGTGCGGTCCCCGGCGCCGAAGAAGAGGGCGTCTCCGTCCTTCGCGCCGGTCTTCTCGATGAGGGCCTGCTTTTCGGCCTCGCTCAGGAATTTGGCCACGGGACCCTTCATCTCGCCATCGCGCAGGGCGATCCAGGCGAGACCTTTGGCGCCCTCCTGCTTGGCAAAGGCCTCGGCATCATCGAAGAATTTCCTGGGCTGTGCCGCGGCGCCCTTGCCGTTGATGACCTTGACGGCGCCCCCCTTGTCGACCGCGCCCCGGAATACCTTGAATTCGCTCTGGGCAAAGACATCCGACACGTCGGCCATTTTGAGGTCGTAGCGAATGTCCGGCTTGTCCGTGCCATAGAGTTCCATGCATTCGCGGTAGGGGATTCTGGGAAAAATATCCGCGGCGACGGTTTTCGACGACAATTCGCGGAAGATGCGCACCATGAGGGCCTCGAGTTCCGCGAACAGGTCGTCCTGGGTGATGAACGACATCTCGATGTCGATCTGGTAGAACTCACCGGGGCTGCGGTCGGCGCGCGAGTCTTCGTCGCGGAAACAGGGCGCTATCTGGAAGTACTTCTCGAACCCCGACGCCATAAGCAGTTGTTTGAACTGCTGGGGCGCCTGCGGCAATGCGTAGAACTGGCCCGGGTACAGCCTGCTGGGCACGAGGTAGTCGCGCGCGCCTTCGGGCGACGAGCTGGTGAGAATGGGTGTGTGATACTCGATGAACCCCCGCTCGGTCAGGTGTTGCCGGACCAGTTGGGCGGCTTTCGAGCGCAACAGGATGTTGTTGTGGAGCCGCTCGCGGCGAAGGTCCAGGAACCGGTACGTGAGGCGGGTCTCTTCGGGATACTCGACGTCTTGATTCACCGGGAACGGGAGCATGTCGGCTTGCGACTCGATCTGAAAACTCGTGGCGACGACCTCGATCTCTCCGGTGACCAGGTCGGGATTGACGGTCTCCGGCGTTCGGGCTACCACCTCGCCCGTAACGGTAACGACGCTCTCGAAGCGCACCTGTTCGGCGTCGTTGAAGAAGGGCCTGTCCGGATTGACGACAACCTGGGTCAGGCCGAAATGGTCACGCAGATCAACGAAAATAACGCCGCCATGGTCGCGCTTGCGGTGGACCCAGCCCGAGAGTTTGACCTCGCTCCCGACGTCCTGGCTGCGCAGTTCTGCGCACGTATGGGTTCTGAATGGATGCATCCCGTCTCCTGAGCTACTTGGTTCCCGGCCACGTACACCTGTCGCGCGACAGCCCCCAGTGAATCGCGGTATGGTAATGACAG
>CAZFOG010000397.1:0-5616 GCA_964520685.1 uncultured Nitrospiraceae bacterium
GCGCTCCGCGGCGCCGGCGGGGACCGAAGGCAAACGAACGCCGCCCTTTCTGGACCTGGAGCGGCTCGATGCGCGCAACCGCGACCGGTCAACGGTGGTGTGCCAGCGGGGTATGGTGTGTTCGAGCCAGCCGCTCGCGACGATGGCGGGCGTGGACATTCTAAAAGCCGGGGGCAATTGCGTTGACGCGGCCATCTGCACCAACGCGATGCTGGGCCTGATGGAACCCGCCAGCAACGGCATCGGGGGGGATCTGTTCGCGATCCTGTGGAGCGAGCAGGACCAGAAGCTCTATGGCCTGAATGCCAGCGGGCGCGCGCCATACAATTGGTCGTTGCAGGACGCTCTGGACATGGGCCTGAAGAGCATTCCGGAGCGCAGTCCTTTGAGCTGGAGCGTGCCGGGATGCGTGAGCGGCTGGGGCATGCTGAGCGAGCGGTTCGGGAAGCTGAGTCTGGCACAATGTCTCGAAGCCGCGATTGGGTATGCCAGGGAAGGGTTCCCCCTCTCCCCCCTCATTTCGACGCATTTCACGGCGTGGACGGACCAGATGGCCCCTCACATGGCTGCGGTATACCATCCGGAGGGCAAGGTGCCGCAGTACGGCGAGGTGTTTCGGAATCCACTGCTGGCCGCGTCCTATGAAGCGATTGCCAAAGACGGTCCGGCTGCGTTTTATGAGGGCGAAATAGCCGAGCGGATCGTGGCAAAATCGGAGGAGTTGGGCGGCCGAATGACCTTGCGCGACCTGAAGGACCATACGGCGAACTGGGTGGACCCGGTGAGCAGCAGTTACCGGGGCTGGGATGTGTGGGAGATCCCGCCAAATGGCCAGGGGATCGCGGTATTGCAGATTTTGAACATACTCGAGCAGTTCGACATCGGTTCCCTCGAACTCAATTCGGCCGAACATCTGCATCTGTTTGTCGAGGCCAAGAAACTGGCCTTCGAGGACCGGGCCATCTATTACGCTGACCCGGATTTTGCCGACGTTCCGGTGGAGTGGCTGATCTCGAAAGAGTATGCGAAGAAACGCGCGGCTCTCATCGACCCGAAGCAGGCGAGCATAAATGTCCGGCCGGGCGAGCCGGAGCTGGATTCAGACACGATCTACCTGACGGCTGCCGACGGCGAAGGCAACATGATCTCGTTTATTCAGAGCCTGTACAGCGGGTTCGGGTCGGCGATCTGTCCTGACGGTGTGGGATTCCCGATTCAATGCCGGGGCCGGTCGTTCTCGCTGGAGCCGAATCACCGGAACAAACTGGAGCCGCACAAGCGGCCCTTCCACACGATCATCCCGGCGTTTATGACAAAAGGGGACCGGCCCGTCATGTCCTTCGGAGTAATGGGCGGCGATTTTCAGCCGCAGGGGCATGCCCAGGTGGTCATGAACATGCTCGACTTTGGCCTGTCACCCCAGCAGGCGGGCGATCAGCCGCGGATCGAGCACAGTGGCAGCTCGCCGTTCACAGGCGGCACCATGGAAGGCGGCGGGCGGCTGATCTTCGAGAAAGGGTTCAGCGACGCCGTGAAAGAGCAACTTGCGGCGATGGGCCACGTGATCAGCGCGAACATCGATGCACACGGAGGCTACCAGGCCATCTGGCGCGAAGATGACCCCTTGAGGTACTTCGGGGGCTCGGATCCGCGGAAAGACGGCTGCGCCATCGGGTATTGAGAGCTGAGCAGGAGACATCCCGGGCAACCGGGGGATGTGCCAATGTCTTCCTGCTACACTCCCCAGTCTTGCACTAGCGGAATCCCGGCAAACTGCTTTGGGAAGCGATATACAGGGCATCAGTCGACAAACAGGAAATCGGTCAAGGCCAGAGGCGTCCGTACACTGGGAGAACCGTCAATTTTCGCGAGTTCCAGGCCGCCCACTTGCTGTTCGCCGAAAGGCCCTTTGAAATGACCGGCGGCGCGGAGGCTGCGGACCTGCTTCACGGCCGGCAGTCCGGGAAAGCTCACGGTCACTTCGTCGAGCGGCTCGGGAGACCAATTCGTCAGCACCACCACGGCGCCGTTTTCGCCCTCCATGTATTGTGCCTCGACGAGGGGATGCGACGTCCTGACGGGGGGTATGATTCCGGCGAGCCGGGCGGCGAACACCGCAAACGCACGGCGTTCGTCGGGGAAATCGGCGGGAAGCGCGTCCGAGGACTGAGTGAATGCCGGCGTAATGTAGGCGATTCCCGCCAGAACCCCCGAATAGATGGCGCGGCCCTTTCCGTAGCGGTTTGAGAGGACGGCAGGGGCATCGTCACTCGCATACCGGCCAATAATTTCCGCGGAGGCGGGCTCGAAGCTTTCACGGTACAGCAAAGCCGGCAGCTCGAGCTGTGAAAGATCTTCGGTGGCCTCGATGCGCACGAGATCGAGCGGCTCGGTTCCGGGTAATGTGTTTCTCGGGCGGATATGGCGAATCGCCCGGTCAAGCTCATTGCTTTGAATGCCGTAGGCCTCGTTCAGGGCCTGGTTGGGCCGGTGGTATTGGTCCAGAAGCCCGCCTCCGCCCGTGGCATAGAGGATACCGCCGTTGTCGACCCATTGCCGCAGCGGCTCGACGGCTTCGGCCAGCATCTCTGCACCCACCACGTAGAGTACGCGATAACCCTCGAGCTTCCCCGCGGCGACATCCTTGTCCGTAATGAGGTCCACGGGGTATTGGGCGTGGCGGAGAGCAAGCCAGAGGGCTTTTCGCTCGTCGTTGTTGACGTTACACTTGGCGGAATACAGATGGCCGGCGCCTCCCAGGTCTTCGGTATCCCAGGTGTCGGCGGCCCAGGACAGCAGGATGGCGATGTCTGCTTTTCGCGGCATGGCTGAGTAAAGCCGCTCCTCGACGGACCCCGCGTCTCGCAGCATATCGTGGATCGCCTGGTACGTGCGCGGGCTTTCGGAGAGATCGACATAGTCCCAGGTGGTCAGGACCTGATCCTGGGTATGGAAATGGTTGACGATCTTCGCGCCGTGCGAAAAGGCCAGGCCGTGCATGCGCCTGAAATTGTCGGGGGAATTGCCTTTAAACGGCATGATGTAAAACTGCATGGGCGCGCCGTGATACGTCCCGGCCAGACGCAGCCCGTCGAGGAGAAATCCATAGACCTGGGGCGAGAGTTCGGGCAACTGCCACCACCAGTCCTCGGTCCAGGTCATGGTCATAGCGCCCGCCTCGAAGGGCCCTACCCACTGGCGCACGTCGGGCCAGACATTCATGTGGGGGGTGAAATTGGCGCCCGCAAGCACGCGTTTGCCCGGGTTTTCGGCGATGGCTTTCCGGGTGCGCTCGCCGAGGACTTCATACCACAATTGGTACCGAAAGATGGCCGACTCGTAGAACTGCACGGGATTGTCTGAAAGAGGCGGCAGCAAGGTCACGAGATTCCATTGCTCAGCTTCGGGCACATTCTGAGCCTGTGTCCTCGCATCGGCACTCATCAGGTTCAGGGGCTCGAATCCCCGGACCTTCATCGCCTCGCGGAAACGCTGATTCTGTTCCTCCTCGGGCATGTCCAGTTCGAGGGATATTTCGTCGCCCAGATTGGCCTCAAGTGTGTCCTCGGGGTAGCCGTTGTAGCCGAGGGCGTCGAGAATGGTCTGCCGGCCGTGGGTGCGAAACACAAGCTGCGCGGGAAGCCGCCCGGCATCGGGAAATTCTTCAATTACATCGAGTTGCCACTGCATGGCCTCCTCGAGGGTATAGATGCGCGGCGAAACGTCGGGACGCGACGGCACGAGCAATCCCAAGGTCGGCAGAATCGGTTTCCCGTGGTTCCACACACCGTACCCGAGGTGCCACGGGAAGTCGCGCTCGGGCAACTCCGCGGCCAACCCGGGTTTGCGCACCTCAAGACGCCGCATGACCCCCCTGCCGTGACCTTCGGCAACTTCCGCCATGAGATACAAGCCCTCCGCTTGCGGGATGGTCTGCACGCCGCAGAGGAGCGGTGAGAGGTATGTATCCCAGCTCCGGGTGCCCTGGAGGTTCATGTACTGGCCCAGGTCCACCCACGGCGACGCCGCGCCGGGCGGCAAGGGCGCTACGTCAGGCTTCTCCCCCGCTCCCTCCGCTCCGATATACACCGTCATGCCGCTCCACCCGAAAGGCTTGTCGTTGTTGGGAACGACGTGCACGCGCACAACGATAGTGGCTTCATCGGGGCGGATGTTCGTAAACCGCACAAAGAGCTTGCCGGGCCCGACAAGTTGCGCCTCGCCCGCGAAGGCCGAGGAGGCCATGGACATGAGCAGCGCCATTGCTAGGAGAAAACCTCTTGTGCGCATCAACGTATCCTCCTTTCCTACCGGCGGAACGGCAATCAGCGGACAGCCCCTGCATCGAGCGGCTTACTGGTGATAAGGCCGATGCCGCGGCCCTGGTCTCCGACGGCGCAATAGAACATATAGAGAGTGCCGTTTTCGGGATTATGAACGAGCGATATCTTGTGGGCATAGGTTTTGTCGAGCCCGCTGGGATTGCCACCGGCTTTGTACAGGGGTTCGGAGTGGCTGGTCCAATGGTAGAGGTCGCGAGAGAAGGCAGCCATGATGTGCGCACCGCCCTGGCCCACGCCGAAGTAGAGCATAATCCAGTGCTCGCCGTCGCGGTAGACCTTGCCGTCGGAACAGAACCGCTCGTCGTAGCTGCCGGGACCGCCGTTGCGCACAATGGGATTGCCTTCGTAGCGCTTCCAGCGGACCATGTCCGTACTGGTGACGAGGCCCATCTGCTCAATGGAACCGTTGGCGGCGTTGTAGAAGTTCATGAACAGGCCGTCGTGTTCCACGAGCCACGGCGCGTAAATGCAGTCCTTTTCCCATTCGGCGGCGCCTTCGATGCTGAGGATGGGCGTATCCTCGGACAGGCGGCGCCAGGTGTCGCCGTCCTCGCTCCAGGCCGCGCCTTCGTAACCGGGGCGTATCTCGTAGCCGCCCTGTTTGGGGTAGCAGCTATACAGAGACCAGAACCGGCCGTCCCACTTCTTGAGGGTCCGGGGGCCCTTGACATCGTATGAGTCGTACAGGACTCCGCATATGGCTACGCCGCCATGGTCAAACGCGCCTGCTTTGCCGTAGCTCATGACAAGGCCGCCCGGTTTCCAATGAATGAGGTCATTGCTGACCGCGAGCGCGGTCTGATACCCCTGGCCGTCGAAACCGGTGTAGAACATGCGCCACTCGTCTCCATGACGCCACACCAGGGGGCAATCGACCATGGAGAACTTCAATTCCGGTTCGAGGGACGCGGACACGACATGCCCGGGGTGATACTGCCATCCGCGGTACGGGGCGGACCACCCGTCAAGCGTTTCGCGGTCTATGTTCCTTGCGGCATTCTCATGAGCCGGTTGCGCCCGGGAAAGAAGGGACACGGTGAGGAGACAAAGGAGGACCGGCGCGAACACTCTGGATAGCGGCATTGCTTTCTCCAATCGGCACGGGGCATGGCGTGTGTTCCGTTGTGCGGACTCGGGGAATCATATCACGAGAGCGGAGCTGCACGGACACACACGGACAAACACGGACGGACGCGCGAAGACCGGGTGGACGGGGTGGACCGGGTGGACGGGGTGGACCGGGTGGACGGGGTGGACCGGGTGGACGGGGTGG
>CAZFOG010000398.1:0-5583 GCA_964520685.1 uncultured Nitrospiraceae bacterium
TGCACGCGCCGCCGCGAAGACTATCGCGTGATGTGTTCGACGCTGCCTGGGGCGGTTATCACATCCTTCACCGCAGCCAGGAGCTCGCCCATCCGGAAGGGTTTTGCCAGAAAGCCCGCAAGTTCGCCCTCGTCAAACCGCTCCATCGAGGCGTCCTTGCCATAGCCACTGCACAGCACCACGGGCACGGCCGGATCGAGGTCACGAATCCGCTCGTAGGCCTCGCGGCCATCCATGCCCGGCATCGCCATATCGAGCACTACCACATCCACCTTCCCCGCATTCGCTGCCAGTACCGCGAGCCCGCTCCTGGCATCGGATGCCGTAAGAACCGTATACCCCGCCACCCCGAGCATGGTCGCCCCCAACTCCCGCACCTGGTCCTCGTCATCAATGACCAGGACCGTACCGGACCCGCTCATGACGAGACCCGACTCTGTTTCCAGAGGTTTTGCTGACGGCGCCGTTTTAGGAGGCAGCAGGATCCGGAACGTCGTCCCTTCGCCTGGGGAGCTGTCCACCCGGATCCCGCCATGGTGACCGCGCACAATGCCCAGCACAGCCGCCAATCCCAGGCCGCGGCCGGTGAACTTTGTGGAGTAGAATGGGTCGAAGATGCGGGCCAGCGTTTCACGATCCATCCCGCACCCCGTATCGGACACATCGAGAAACACATATTCTCCGGGACGCATACCGTCGCGTACGTGAAGGGATTCGATATCCTGTCTGGTGCACTGCACAGCACCCGTCGAAATGCTGACCACGCCCGGCTTGTCCGCCAAGGCTTCGCTGGCGTTCGTCACCAGATTCATGACAACCTGCCGCAACTGCGTGGCATCGCCTTCGACGGAGGGCAGTCCGTCCAAGAGACAGAATTCCACGCGCGTCTTCTTGGAAACGGACACTCCGAGCAGGCCAGTCATCTCGCGGGCCACATCGTTCAGATTCACCAATTCCAGCACGAATTGTCCCTTCCCCGAGTAGGCCAGCATCTGCTTGCACAAATCTGCCGCACGCGATGCCGCCTTGCCGATTTCCTTGAGATACCGGCTTGCGGGAGAAAACGAGCCCAGTTCGATCTGGGCAAGTTCAACGTTGCCGAGCACACCGACCAGCAAGTTGTTGAAATCATGAGCGATGCCGCCCGCCAACACGCCGAGGCTCTCCAGTTTCTGCGCGTGCTGCACCTGGGCCTCGAGTTTTCTCCGCTCTTCTTCGCCACGGCGAAGGGCTTCGGCCGTGCGGTGCAGGGAGCACAGGTACCCGACCGATACCGCGAACAGCGCCAGAATGCGGCATTGCTCTTCCGTGATGTCACAGTGACTCAGGTGGTTGTCGATATAGATAAACCCGATCACCTCCTGGCCATCCCACACAGGCGCCATCACCCGCGTGCCGCGGCCCACAATATTTCCCTCGGCATCGCGAAGACCGGTGTCTCGCCGCAACGCAAACCGCACTTCCCGGTTCAACACGCGCCGCGCATCGTCATCATCGGGGGAGATTGGAATCTTGCGCGACCGCTCATCGCGCACGGTGCCATCTTCGCTGACCCCGAAGGAACCCCGCAAGAAGCCAGGGTCTTCATCCCGAAACCATATCCCAATACGCTCGAAGCCAAGGCGTGACACCGCGAGTGTCGCCGCGGTTCGGCACAACTCGTCGAATCCGGGCGCTTTGGCCATCTCGTTCACGACCTCGAGCACTGACTGAAGCCGCGCACTGAAACCAAGGCTTGCATCGGAGGTTTCCTCCGCTGAAGGCGGCCGGCGCTGTTGGAACAACGCCTGTGCCAATGGCTCGCCGATTCCGAAATCTCTGCACAAGGCCTTGGGGTTCTCGGCCTGGTCGAGGGCTTTCAGAAGGGCAAGAAACTGCTCGCTGGTTTTGTCATCAAGTCTCATACAGGTTGCTCAAACGCCTCCCTTGAATGGTCTTGGCGTAGAACCGTGGTTCCCCCGGATTGACTAGATTGTACCGCTTTTCCCGAAAATCGCAAAATCTCCGCATTGTGGAGGCTTGTCAAGACTTAAGAAAACCCCCTGGGTGGCCGATACCGGTGTCAGAGCCGAGACACGGAGGTCTCACCCAGGCAGACAGGGACGTCGAGCCGCGGGCATTGCTTCGGCAACATCGCGCAAAGCCATTCGACCCGGAGCTACAGGCCTTTGGCCCAGAACGGCCAAAGTCCAAGGGGACGGCCTCACGACAGGGCCGCTTGTCAGCGGCTGAACGCACGCGCATATTCGAGGTATGCCTGCGCCGCGGTAGTGTCTCGCGAAGGTCTCAAAAACTCCCGATACCCCCAGGTGATTGCCGTATCCGCGTAGTCCCCCGCCAGTGCCAGCTTGTCCAGGAACTTCTCTGGCGGCACCGCCCGCCAGAATGGCGTCGTTTTCGGGCTGTTTACGTGGGTCCTCAAGCCAAACCGCCTGACATATTCCTCAAAACCGGCCACGTTCAATTCGCCGCTTTCTACATTGGCCCACAGGGCCGTGCCGGTTGCATCGCATGCCTCGCGCATCGCCGCGAAGAAGGGGCGGCGTTGTTCCAGGGTGTAAAAGCCCAAATGCTCACCGCTATCCTGCAGGGCCACCATGTCTATGGCCGACTCGCTCAGGATTGCCTGCCAGAATTCCCGGTACTCCTCGGGTGTGGCCCACCTGAAATCGCCCAGATAGCCCCGGTCATCCAGTATGAAAAAGGGCGATATCATCACCGGTTTGCCGGGCGCAACCGTCTTGCAGCAGCGCGATACACCCCCGTAGAGGGCCGCTACGAGGTCCCGCTGGGTACCCCACATCACATAGCACTCATAGGGGATATAAAAACCGGAAAAACAGGAATGACGGCCATACGTTTCCTCGAGCAGCGCCGCCCGCCCGCAGGCGCGTTTCACCTCTTCTTCGGCGCTTTCCAGAGTCCACCATTCAGGAGCGGCCAGGGTGTCGAGGTATACGTGCATCCCTCGCGCGTCCAGGCGGTCAAGAAGCGCCTCAAACGCCGCACCGCCCTCGGGTCCGGCATACGGGCCGTTAAGAATGAGGATGTCTATCCCCAAGGCCTCCATATAATCCAGTTCTTCATTCCACGCGGCCTCGGACAGGTTCAGATCGTCAGGCGTCAGCCACCACAGCGTCCCCACGAAGCGTGCGGTATTGGACCGCTCACAGAACGAAGCGCACCCGCCCGTCCAAAGAACAAGAACCAGACAACTCAGAAAAACCACTCCATTCCAAAAACGGACGCTGAGATAGAAATCTGTACGCATTGTCTACTGCTCGAATTCGGGTTTGTAGAAATCATCCCCGAGAATCTGGTTCAGCATGCCCAGTGTTTCGTAACGGAATTGCTCGGCAAAGGCGTATCCACAATTCTTCCCAATCCCTGCACAAAAATCCCGAATAGCGCTGCCGATGTACCCCCGGTACGCGGCGGCATCCATATCCTTCAGCATCGGTACATCCACCCCGAGCACCGAAGCCTCCGCCGCGATCAGGTCCACCGTGAGCGCCATCTGGCAATCGTGTTTCAGCAATGCCTCGATTTTGACGTCGATGGTCGTCGTGATGTCGACGAATGTTACGGCGTCCCTCGATGGATGCTTCGCAAACCAGTACGCCTCGGTACATTTGTACGGCGTAAAGATGTGCTCCGGGTGAAACAACGGGTTTGCCGCAAAAGATGCCGCCTCATAGGCCGCCATACCGACGAGCCGGTGGTCGGGATGGTCCTCGCGCGAGGCAAACGGGTCCCAACTCATCACGATATCCGCCTTCACCTCGCGAATGAACGACATCACCTTCTCACGAATGACGTTCGGGTGTGTCTCGTTGAGAAACGCGTCCGGGTACCCCTCCAGCCGGACTTCCTTCAAACCGAGTACACGTCCCGCCTCGATAGCCTCCTCAGCCGAGACGCGAATCAGTTCCTCTTTGCTTAGACGAAACGAACCCACCGAGTTGTCCGTGAGAATATACTCGTAAACATCGTATCCCTTCTCCCGCACAAACCGTGCAATCGTACCCCCGGCCATGAATTCCAGATCGTCGGCATGGGCAACGACAACCAGAACCGTCTTCTTGCGTCTCATGGCGACCTCCTTACTGTGCGCTCTCCCTGTACCACTGTACCGTGCGCTGCAGCCCTTCCTCGATATGCACTGACGGCGTATATCCAAACGCGCGCCGGGCGCTCGATATGTCCGCAAAGGATGTCTTGACGTCGCCTGGGCGTGCGGGTTCGAATACCGGGTCGATCGAGGTCCCCATAAGCGTATTCAGATATTCGAGCATGGCGACCAGCGATGTGCTGCGTCCGCACGCAACATTGAAGACACCTGACAGGGGACCCGCGTAATGAGCGGCTTGGATGTTCGCATCGACCACATTATCCACATAGGTGAAATCACGCGACTGGTGCCCCGTGCCATAGACCACGGGCCGTTCGCCGTTCAACATCTTGCGGATAAAAATCGGAATTGCCGCAGAATATTGTGAATGGGGATCCTGACGCGGACCGAAGATGTTGAAATACCGCAGACCGATAAATTCGGCGCCGTACAGATCGCAGAAGGTTTGCGCGTAAAGCTCATTGCTTGCTTTGCTGACGGCGTAGGGCGAGATAGGCCGCAGCGGCATCGACTCGGCCACCGGCATCTCACGTGCATCCCCGTATATGGACGATGACGACGCATACACCACGCGCCGCACGCCCGCGTTACGGCAAGCCATAAATACATTCAGCGTTCCCGTGACATTCACCGCGTTCGTTGTCACAGGATCGACAATCGACCGCGGCACCGAAGGCAGCGCCGCCTGGTGGTAACACACATCCACGCCACGAAAAACGGACGTCAATGCGTCTGCGTCGCAGATGCTGATCTCGTGCAACTCGATTTCCCGCGCGATATCCGCGAGATTCTCGCGACGGCCGGTCGAGAAATCGTCAACAACGCGCACTAAATCGCCGCGCTCGAGCAATCTCCGAACAATACTGCTGCCAATGAATCCAGCCCCGCCCGTAACCACCACGCGTTCCACGTGTCTGATCTCCTTTATTCTCCTCGACATGTGCCCCCGAGAATACCATCCAGCATAGGCGATGAAAACGTACCGGCTGTATCCGTACTTTTCCGTAAATAAACATTTGTATCACATATCTATTAAATACAGCACTTCATCAACCACAAGATATGGGGTACGAGATATCAAAAACGCCAGAGTTTTCCACAGGCGTCTGAAGAGTGCGTGCATCCTTAGGGAAATCCCCTATATGCCTCAATTCCTCCGTTTTTCTATAGGTCGTAAATACATATGAATAAGCAAGTTGCAAAGTCGCTAGCACATTTCTTAGATTGACCGCGACGTCTGCCTCAACTTCACGGATACCCCAGAAACAAAGGATTTCCACAAGTAATCCACAGGGGCTCTCCACAGGAAAGAGCGGACTGACCACACCACAATATAGAGGATAAATAAGCTATCAGCGGAGCGTTTTCCGACGGCCCTGCCCACTCAGATGACAGTCTGCGTATTCCGACGATTCCGCCCTGTTGTTCCGAAGGAAGGCGCCCGGTAGTTC
>CAZFOG010000399.1:0-5574 GCA_964520685.1 uncultured Nitrospiraceae bacterium
GATGTCGAGTATGTGGCCGCCCTGGCGCAATTGGCGCTGGATGACGTGACGAAAGAGCGTCTGGTCGGCGAAATGGGCGATATCCTCGGGTATATGGACAAGCTGAACGAGCTGAATACTGACACCATCGAACCCATGATGCACGCCCAGGAAATGACCAACGTGTATCGGGATGATGAAGTGAAGCCTTCCCTGAGCCGGGAAGAGGCTCTTCGAAACGCCCCCCAGACCGATGGCGAGTACTTTCTGGTACCGAAGATCCTCGAGGGATAACGCAATTCAACGGGCTGTAAGCAGGCCTTTTTTGCCGGGAGTAGTTCATGAGTCGTGAATGGTACAAATTGACCGCCCACGCATTGCGGGATGCCGTACGCAACGGCGAAGCCAGTGCCGCCGAGGTTACCCAGAGCTATCTGGACCGCATCAAGGCCGTGGATGGCAAGGTGCAGGCGTATACGGACGTGTGGGAGAGCCACGCCCTCGAGCAGGCCGAAAAGATTGACGCGAAATTGAAGCGGGGCGAGGAGGCCGGTCCTCTGGCGGGCGTGCCGATCGGACTGAAGGACGTATTCTGCACGAAAACGGGCACGACGACGTGCTGCTCGAAGATTCTGAAGGGCTACCGAAGCCCCTTCGACGCGACGGTGGTTGAAAGGCTCGAGGCGGCAGGCGGTGTGTTTCTGGGCAAGCTCAACATGGACGAATTCGCCATGGGGTCCTCTACCGAGAACTCGGCGGTGCAGATTACGCACAATCCGTGGGATCTCGACTGCGTGCCGGGCGGTTCGAGCGGTGGTTCGGCGGCGGCGGTGGCGGCAGACGAGTGCGCGCTTGCGTTGGGCAGCGACACCGGCGGGTCGATTCGCCAGCCGGCAGCGTGTTGCGGGTGCGTGGGCCTGAAACCCACCTACGGGCGCGTATCACGGTATGGACTGGTGGCCTTTGCGTCGTCCCTCGACCAGATTGGTCCTTTTACCAAAGACATGGAAGACATGGCCCTGACGCTGAATGTATTGTGCGGACGGGACCCGCGCGATTCGACGTCGGCGGATATGGCCGTTCCGGATTTCACCAAGGCCCTGCGCGATGATGTCTCGGATATTACCATCGGGCTTCCGATAGAGTATTACACCGATGCATTGGGAGGCGACGTGCGTGCCCGGGTCGAGGCGGCCATCGAGAGCCTGAAGGGGCTCGGCGCGAACGTCGTGGAAGTCTCGCTGCCCCACACGGACTATGCGATCGCGGTGTATTACATCATCTGCACGGCCGAGGCCAGCGCCAATCTCGCGCGGTTTGACGGGGTACGGTACGGGTACCGCTCGCCGAATGCGAAAGACGTGCGCGAGATGTACGTCAACTCGAAGACCGAGTCCTTTGGTCCGGAGGTGCAGCGCCGCATCATGCTGGGCACCTACGTACTTTCGAGCGGCTACTACGACGCTTACTATCTTAAGGCCCAGAAAGTTCGAACGCTGATCCGGCAGGATTTCCAGAAGGCGTTCGAGCGCTGCGACGTGATTTTGACCCCGACTTCGCCCACGCCCGCGTTTAAGCTGGGGGAGAAGACGGCGGATCCGCTCGAGATGTATCTCAGCGATATTTACACCATTTCGGTCAATCTGGCCAGTATTCCTGGTATGAGCGTGCCGTGCGGTCTTACGGACAGCGGGTTGCCGGTGGGGCTGCAGGTCCTGGGCAAGCCGTTTGACGAAGAAACGGTGCTTCGCGCGGGATATGCGTATGAGCAACACCGCAACGTCGAGATGGGTGCTCCGAGCCTTGGGTAAACAAACGGCGTGACGCGCCGGTTAGGGACCTGACGAGATGGAATACGAAGCAGTAATCGGGATGGAAGTGCATGTCGAGTTAAGCACGGTATCGAAGGCGTTCTGCAGTTGCAGCACGCAATTCAGTGCGCCGCCCAACACCAATGTCTGCCCAGTATGCCTGGGCATGCCGGGCGTATTGCCGGTCATGAACAAGAAGGCCGTCGAGTATTCGGTCGCGGCCGGCCTGGCTCTGAATTGCACCATTTCCCGCTGGTCCAAAATGGACCGCAAGAACTACTTCTATCCGGACCTCGCAAAGAATTATCAGATTAGTCAGTACGATTTGCCGCTATGCCACGACGGCTGGATCGAAATACCGGTCAATGGCCAGACGAAGCGAATTGGCATTACGCGCGCGCATCTCGAGGAAGATACCGCCCGCAACACCCACACGCTTGGCGGGGGGGTGAGCGGTGTCGACTTCAACAGAAGCGGCGTGCCGTTGCTCGAGATCGTTACCGAGCCGGACATATCGAGCGCGGACGAGGCCTTTGCCTATCTCACCGCTTTGAAACGGATTCTCCAATACCTCGCGGTCAGCGACTGCAACATGGAGGAGGGCTCCTTGCGCGCCGAAGCGAACGTGAGCCTGCGCCCGAAGGGCGCGACC
The DNA here is from genome assembly GCA_964520685.1 of uncultured Nitrospiraceae bacterium. Classification (GTDB taxonomy): domain Bacteria; phylum Hydrogenedentota; class Hydrogenedentia; order Hydrogenedentales; family SLHB01; genus UBA2224. Next base: position 2,443 of record CAZFOG010000399.1, read on the forward strand.
GGGTTCGGGGTGAAGACCGAGGTCAAGAACGTCGCCTCGTTCAGCGGCGTGCACAAAGCCATCGACTACGAAATTGCCCGGCAGCGCACGATTCTCGAGGAGGGCGGCACGGTGGTTCAGGAGACGCGCGGCTGGGACGCCGACCGCGGCATAACCGTTTCGCAGCGCAGCAAGGAATCGGCGCATGACTATCGCTATTTCCCGGAGCCGGATCTCGTACCGCTGGCAGTGGACGAAGCTTGGGAGGCCCGGATTAGCCAGGCCCTGCCCGAGCTACCGCAGGCCCGGTGGCAGCGGTTTCAGGACGCGTACGGGTTGTCGGCGTATGATGCCGACGTGCTGACCGCGTCGCGCGCCATGGCCGATTACTTCGAGGCCACGGTGGCGGCCGGTGCGGGAGCCAAGCCCGCCGCAAACTGGATCATGGGAGATCTGCAGGCGTTGCTGACCAAGTCCGGCCAGGAAATCGAGACTTGTAAAGTCGCGAGTACGGACGTGGCGGCGATGATTCGGCTAATCGAAGATGGTACAATTAGCGGGAAGATTGCCAAGGACGTGTTGCTGGAGATGTTCGAAACGGGCCAGAGCGCTCAGCGCATCGTCGAGGCCAAAGGAATGATGCAGATTAGCGACGAGACCGAACTCGCGAAGATTGTCGCCGGTGTGGTCGCCGCGAACCCGGGCCCGGTCGAAGATTTCCGTAATGGGAAACAGAAGGCGATGGGCTTCCTTGTGGGCCAGGCAATGAAAGCCACCAAAGGCAAGGCAAATCCCCAGTTGTTAAATGCGATCCTTCTGAAGGCGTTGGAAAACTAGACAGGAGCATCTCAGGCATTGGCGAGATTCGTTCGCAAATCTAAATCAGCCGGACCGGATTTCCTTCCTGACACCATCCGTATTGCCGAACTTGCCGCCAGGCACAAGGCCATTGATATCAAAGCGTATGACCTGCGCGGCCTGACTGTCATAGCGGACGTGTTCATTATCTGCAGCGCATCGAGCGACCCCCAGGTGAAAGCGATCTTCAATTCCATTCGCGAAGGGATGAAAGAGATCGGGGTTATGCCCAGGCGGTCGGAAGGAACGCCTGGTGTCGGATGGCTGCTTATCGATTTTGGCAATGTCGTGGTCCATGTGTTTCGCGAGAAGGCCCGCCAGTACTACGATTTGGACGGATTGTGGGGCGATGCGCCCGCAATCGAACTGGGACTTGATCACTAGACAGGATTGAGCAGCGTTGCATCACGAACCACCGGACAGATACAAGCTTTATCATTTCCGCATCGATCTCTTACTGGGGCGCGGGGGCACGGGGGTGGTGTACCGTGCTGTTGATTCGAGGACCGGCGATATTGTCGCGGTGAAACTCTTCCACGCGAATTTCTTCCGCAATAATCTCCACGTGCGCGAACTGGCAAAGAGCGTAAAACGCTTCAAGAAGTTCGACCACGGAAACGTGGTCAGAATATTCGATTTTGTGTCGGGAAACGAGGGGCATTGTCTGGTAGAAGAATATGTCGATGGCCCCGATTTGCGATGGTACATCGAGAATCGCCCCTGGAACCTGCCGGAACGCATGGTCGTGGTAGCCCAGATATGCAACGGACTCCAGTACATCCACGACCAGGGATTTATCCATCACGATATCAAGCCGGCCAATATCCTGTTTACGCGAAAGGGGATCGCCAAGTTAACGGACTACTCCCTCGCCCGTGAGAAGATATTCAATATACTCGATACAGGCCTGAAAGAGCAGGTTACCCCGATGTATGTGGCGCCGGAGGTCATCCGGGGCGAACGGGCCACAGCGCGCAGCGACATTTACTCGCTGGGCGCCAGCTTCTTCCTGATGTTCACAGGGAGGGTGCCGTTTCAGGTCGACAATCTTCAACGGCTCTACGAGTGCCATCTCAAGGTAATGCCGGAACATCCGGCAGACGTGAACGCACGCTGCCCAAGAGACTTGGGCGATATTATCATGCGCATGATGAACAAGGATCCGGACCAGCGGTTCGAGAGCTGCGACGAGTTGCGGATCCGCATGTCAGACATCGGCCGAAGCCGCATTTAGGCAATCCCTCAAAAAGAAAAAACCGCCCGCGAACAGTCTTTCCGCGGACGGTGCAAACCACACAGACCCGTGCGCTTATGTAGTTGTGCCCTTCAGAATACCCATCCCTCCTAAACGAATGCCGTGTCTGATATGAGGGCCGTTTCCCTCAGGCCACAGCGTTTGGGTGCAGGAGAGCCTCCGGCGCACACATCATTACGTCAGACGACAGCGCCCCCATCGTCTCCGCCGCCTGGCGGAAAGTATATTCCCCACGGCTTGGATCGTTGCAGGCTCGTGAACCGTGTGGCCAGATCCTCCGAGAACTGCTTCAACAATTGAAAATTGGTCGTCTGAGCCCGGGGGGGCATCTTGGTAATGGGTCGGTAGTGATTCATCAAGGATTCTCCCTCACTGTGGCTGCTATAGCGCTCCGCTGGCAAACTTGGCGCTTACCGCTTGAAGCCCGAAATCAACATAGAACAGAAGCGAGTCCAGTTTGATCTGCAGGACCGTCTGTTGCGCCGGCTTCGGCTTCCGGGAAACGGGTGTCAAGTGCTTCATGCGTTACCATCCTCTCCGCATTGTCCAGCCTGAGCCGGAGCTACGGGCCGGCAACACGTTTTGTCCTCGATAGGGGACACCCCCCAATCTGCGTTCGGACCCATACCCTGCCCCATGGCACTGGCCTGGCCCCGGCAACTTCTTCATCGGGACTGCTCCCCGACTGCATATAAACTTACACAAAACCGTCGCGAAACGCAACTGTCAAGCAATATGCCTCCAAGCCTGAAAAGCGGGGCTCGGGCGTTCCCGGGCGGCGGGTGTGTGCCGGACCGTAATCGCTGCACCCACACTCTGTCGCGGACCAGGACGATTCAGGAACTGGCCTGGGACTTGATCCCCCCCACGAAGGTGTTGAGCTGAGTGAGAAGGTTGCCGATGAGCGCAAATATATTCAGAGTGTTCTGAACATCGTTTGCATTGGCATGCCGGGGTTTGGTGATGGTGTTCGTGTGAAGCTTCATTGTGCTCGCTCTCCTGTCGTCCGTATTCGGCTTCCCCTGTGGAGCGTGTACAGT
>CAZFOG010000400.1:0-5515 GCA_964520685.1 uncultured Nitrospiraceae bacterium
CAACCCTGCGGAGAGGTGGCCGAGTGGTTGAAGGCGGCGGCCTCGAAAGCCGTTGTACTCCTTTTGGGGTACCGTGGGTTCGAATCCCACCCTCTCCGCCATTTATTTCTCTCTTTTCCAACCCTTTGTTTTGATATCCTTACAAACGCACGGGGAACTGGACCCTGCTTTCGCCGGGGAGACGGGAGGGGCAGGTGCCACAAACGCCCCGTCTCACAAAGCCCTTTCGTGCGGGGCGCACTACGTGCGATTGCTCTGGACACGGCCGCCTGGCGCCGCGTTCCGCTCCTGCGTACAATGATGGCCACACATTTTCCCCAGGCAGGAGAAGCGCCATGAACGATTTTACCCAATTGACCGGCCGCATCAACGAGTTGTCAACGGGATTCCGGCAATCCGCGATACTGTATACAGCCATCGAGGCCGATGTCTTTTCGCAGTTTGCGGCCGGGGGAAAGACGGCTGATGAGGCCGGGAAGGGACTCGGGTGGGACCCGCGGGGGACGCGGATCTTCCTGGATTCGCTCGTAGCTCTCGAACTGCTCACCAAAGAGGGCGGCGTGTATAGAAACACGCTTTTGGCGGAGACGTGCCTGGTGCCCGGCGGCCCCGCGTACCAGGGAAACATCATCAAGCATCACAAAGCGGGGTATCTGAACTGGTTTCGCATGGGCGACGCGGTGCGCACGGGCCAGAAGGTGCCTTTTCGCGAAGAGGAACGTTCCCCGGAAGAATTGCGCAATTTCATCCTCGGTATGGACGATATCGCGCGCATGAGCGCCCTCGAGGTGCTTGCCGCCGTCGACCTCTCTGCCTATCGCCACGTGTTGGACGCGGGCGGCGGGCCGGGCAGTTACAGCATCGCTTTTCTGAAGGCGCATCCGGGCATGCGGGCCACGCTTTTCGACCTCCCAGACGTGGTGGCCATCGCCGAGGAACAGGTCAAGGCCGCGGGACTCGAGGAGCGGTTCGCGTACATGCGCGGCGATCTAATGACGGACCCGCTGGGCAGCGGCTACGATCTCATCCTGGTCTCGAATATTATTCACAGCTTCGGGCCCGGCAATAACCGGAAGCTGCTGAAGAAGTGCTTCGACGCCCTCGAGCCCGGAGGGCTGTTGATCCTGAAAGATTTCATCCCCGAAAACGACCGGTCGGGTCCGCCGTTCAGTCTGCTGTTTGCGTTGCACATGCTCATCCACACGGGCGAAGGCGACACGTACACCTATGAGGAAGTGGCGTCGTGGACCGATGCCGCCGGGTTTGCCCCCGGGCGCGCCGTCGGCATTACGCCCCAGAGCCGCTTGTGGCTTGCCGAAAAACCCGGAGCGAGACGATAGCTTCATGCTGGTAGGCATTCACCAGCCTCATTACCTGCCGTGGTTGCGCTATTTCGACAAGATCGCGCGCTCGGACGTGTTCATCCTGCTCGATACGGTGCAGTTCAGCAAGAACGGGTGGCAGAACCGCAACACGATCAAGACGCCCAACGGTCCCGCGCTCCTCACGGTGCCCGTGCATGCCCGTTTGGATGAATCCCTTCGCGCGGTGACTATCGATAACCGTCAACCCTGGCGCGTGAAGCACCGCCGCGCCATCGCGCAGCACTACGGCAAAGCCCCCTATTACGCCGAGCACAAGGGGTTTCTGGACGGCGTCTATGGGCAGCACTGGGAGCATCTCGTGGACCTGAACGCGCACATGCTCGGGTATTTTCTGCGGGCGTTGGGAATCGAGACGCCAGTCGTGACCGCTTCTTCCCTGGATGTGCCCGGTGTGGCGACCGACCGGCTGGTGAATCTGATTAAGGCGGTCGGGGGTACCCGGTACTACAGCGGGGCATACGCTCTCGATACTTATCTGGATACCCAACGATTGCAGGATGCCGGCATTGCCCTGGAATTGCAGGAATGGCAGCCTCCGGCGTATCCTCAATTGTACGGGGAGTTCAAGCCGGACCTGTCCATCCTTGATTTACTCATGAATTGCGGCCCCGGTTCCCTGAAGGTACTGCTCCGATGATGCGGAGGATCCCCCATAGCGCGCCGGCCATCGGCGATGCGGAAGTTCGCGCGGCCGAACGTGTGCTGCGCTCCGGCTACCTCGCCCAGGGCGCCGAGGTGGCGGCATTCGAGGAAGAATGCGCCGCCATTGTGGGCCGGAAGCACGGGATAGCCGTCAGCAGCGGCACGGCGGCGCTGCACCTTGCCTTGAGCGCCCTCGGCGTCCAGGAGGGGCTGCGCGTTGCCCTGCCGTCGTACGCCTGTGCGTCGCTGCTGACAGCGGTCCATTCTCATCGTGCCAAGCCGGTCTTGTGCGACGTGAATCCTGAACATACCCTCGACAGCGCTGCCGTGCCGGAGAATGCCGCCGCGGTGATCGCGGTCCATCTCTTCGGCGCCAAGGCGGTCGTGCCCGCGGGGAAGTGCGTCGTCGAGGACATCGCCCAGTCCATCGGCGGCAAGACGGGGCGGGATGGCCGGGTCGCGGTCACGTCGTTTTACGCCACCAAGCTCGTGACCACCGGCGAAGGCGGCATGCTGTTCACGGATGACCAGGGCATCGCGGAGTTCGCCCGGGACCGGCGCGATTACGACAACCGCGACGATTTCGTCCAGCGCCACAACTACAAGATGACCGATTTGCAGGCGGCAATCGGGCGCGTGCAATTGCAGCGCCTGCCGGAATTCATCGCGACACGCCGGGCCATCGCGGCGCGTTACACCGAGGCGTTCGCCGGCCTGCCCTTCGAGCGCCCCGCGGATGGGGACAGCCATGTCTATTTCCGGTACGTTATCGGGGTGGATGACCGCGAAGGCCTCGAGGCATTTCTGAATGGCCGCGGCATCGAAGCAAAGCGCCCGGTGTACCGGCCCGCCCATCATTACCTCGGGGGAGCGTTTCCCAACGCCGAGCGGGCCCACCGCCGGTGTTTGTCGCTGCCCGTGTATCCGGCGCTTGTCGAGGACGATGTGCGCCATGTGATAGACTCGGTGCGGGCCTATTGGCGCGCCTGATCGCGCCAGGGGAGCAGTCGCGGGACCTCAGGGGAGTCTTCGCACAGCGGAACGCACATGTTTGAGCATCTGCACTATCAACTGCGCCTGTACATTCGAGCGGGGACAACTGCCTTTGTTTTGGCGGCGGTATTGACGCCGTTGTTGATCGTCATTCTCCGCCGGCTCAACATGATGGACGACGTCATCAAGGGAAAGCTCCATGAACGGCCTGTGCCCCGCGGAGGAGGCATTGCGATCTTCATTGCCTTTGCGGTGGCCGTCCTGCTGCCCAATTACCGCGACAATCCCATGAAAGGCGTGATGCTGGGCGCGCTGGTTTGCCTGGTCGTGGGCATTGTCGACGATGTGCGGGGCGTCCCCGCCCTGGTAAAGCTGCTGACCCTGTTCGTGGTAACGATGGTCATGAGCTACTTCGGTGTGCGCGTCACCTTGACGGGACACAGCGCTATCGATCTGGCCGTTACGCTGCTCTGGATCGTGGGGGTCACCAGCGCGTTTAACGGTATCGACAATATGGACGGTCTGGCCTCGGGCATTGCGGCCATCGTGTCCCTCATGTACCTGATCATCGCGATCATGACCTTCTTCGCGGCCGGCACGGAACACCCGTTGACGTGGTTCGGGCTGTTGGCGGCGGGGTTGCTCGGCGCCAATCTCGGATTCCTGATTTTCAATTCCCGGCCCGCCCATATTTTTATGGGGGACGCCGGCAGTTTCTTTCTGGGGTTCACCCTGGCCGCCCTCGGCGTCATGGGCAAATGGAACGAGAACCGCATCATCGCGGCCGCGATCCCGGTGTTGATCCTGGGCGTACCCATCGCGGATTTTGCATACATCATCGCCGCGCGCATCATTCGCGGCGAGACGCGCACCTTGCGGAGCGTCATCGAGCATTGCGGGCTCGATCACCTTTCGCACCGGCTGATCTGGATCGGATTTACCCAGCGTAAGGCTGTATTGTTTATCTATCTTATCTGCGCCGCACTCGGCATTACCGGCATCCTGCTGCGCACCGCGACAACGTTCATCGACACTGTCCTGGCGATGATACAGGGCCTGGCCATTCTGACTATCGTCGGGGTGTTGATGGCCGTTGTCAAAGACCGTCATCTGTGCATGTTGCGCCAGGAGATCGCCCGGCTCAAGGGCGAATCCTTCGACCCCCAAGGGCAGGAGGATTTGTTGCGCTGAACGCCTTGGCACCCCGGGGCGACGCGTATCCGGATTTCGTGGCCCCTCGCGGGGTGGTCGCGCAGGCGCCTGTCGAACGTCAACCCGCATACCCCGATTCCGGACCGGGTTTTGGCGGCGGGGATCGGGTTGCCCGGGTCTTGGAATCCCCTGTAATCCCCGAGACCGGCAATAGATAGGACGCATGGGCCCGGCGAAGGCGTGGCCCGGCCGGGCGATATGGAAGAAAATCCCGCGAAAAAGATGTTCTCTGTAAATGGGCCGTTTTCAGCGGTTTTTTTGCCTGAGGCAGAACCTTGTGGAGCGGTTAGTTTTGTGTTAAACTTAGGATGAAGATTCCGGGGAGTTCAAAGGTCGGTGCGCTCCCTTGGATTGGTCGGGGATACCATGCGCGAGGGCAGCTTGACAGCCCCGTAAGAGTATGGTTAAATACGGTTTGTAATTGGTTGTACAGCGGAGAAGGAGAAGACCACAATGAGAAAATCGTTAATTGGCGTGCTGGCCATCGGCGTTGTGCTCATGTACGGAGCAGCGTCTGCGGCCATCTATCAGCCTCCGAAAGTCTGGGACGATCTGTCCTGGTGGGGAAACAGCGGCGCTACCCCGGAACCGGTGAAAGACCCGGTGCGCGCAGCCTATTGGTGGTGGCCGAAAGAGCCGGCCTCGAACGCGGGCGATACCGAGCTGTGGGGCAACCGCGGCAAGGTAATGCACACGTGGGAACCGCCGAAGAAAGTGGACGAGCCGGAGCCGCCCAAGCCGCCCGAGGAGACGCCGAAGCCGACCCACATTGCCCCGGTGTTGAACCACATTCTGTTCGACTTTGACAAGTCGGATCTGAAGCCGGAAGGCAAGGCGGAAATCGACAAGGCCGTCGCGCATCTCAAGGAATGGCCCAACGACACGGTCCTGATTGAGGGTCATACCTGCAGCGTTGGTGACGAGACCTACAATATGGGCCTTGGCCAGCGCCGTGCGGACTCGGTGAAACGGTACATGGTAGAGGCAGGCATTAGCGCTGACCGCATCTCGACGAAGAGCTTCGGCGAGACGCAGCCTGCCGTAGCCAACGATACACCGGCGAACCGCAAACTGAACCGTCGTGCCGTCCTTGTAACGACACTCAAAGACTAAGGGCGCGTAAACCAACTGATTCGTGGCCGCTTCGGCGTCATCGGACGCCGGAGCGGTCTTTGTGTTTTGGGCAGATATTGAAGTAGCACGGCAGCTTGAGGGCCGCGAACCAAGAGCCGGGCGGCTCGGCCATCGACGATGAAAACGAGCTGGATCAAAAACCCCGGGAC
>CAZFOG010000401.1:0-5504 GCA_964520685.1 uncultured Nitrospiraceae bacterium
TGTGTCCGTGTCTTGTCCCTGCGTGGTCATGACGGACAGGGTGCGCCCGTAGCGCAGGATCGCCTCATGCCGTTTCCTGTGCGCGGAAGATGACGTTCAGGGCCTTGGCCATGGTTTCGAGCTCCTGGGCATCGGCGGGGGCAGGCTCGAGCGAGTCGGCGGCGATGTCGACGGCCAGCCAGAACAGTTCTTCTTCGCCGGGCGGAATGGCGGCCGTGATGGGCTGGCTCAGGGTCCAGCGGAGGGCTTTCGCGGCGAGGTCGCGCTGGATAATGGGTTCATACCAGCATTTCCGGTACTTCTCGCGCCTCGGATCGCCTTCCTTCCACTGCTGGAGGGCCATGGCCTTGAGGGCCAGGCGAGCAGCCCCCTTCTTTTTGGCCTTCTGGATGACCTGGGGGCCGAAGTTGCCCTGGTAGAAGCACCCGAAATTGACGGGGAACAGGACCGAATCGAAATCGTAGCGGTCGAGGGCGGTGGATGCGGCCTCGATGGAATGGGCCGAGAAACCGAGAAAACGGATCTGACCCGCCCTTTTCCGTTCGAGAAGCATGTCCATCACGCCGTCCTTCGCGAATGCCGTGTCGACGTCGTTCTCGACACTCATCAATCCGTGAAGCTGGTAAAGGTCGAAATGATCGGTGCGAAGTCGTTCGAGGGACTGGTTGAACTCCTTCTCCGCCTCGGTCCGCTGGCGCTGGGTGGTTTTGCACGCGAGGAAGACGTCTTGGCGGTACGGCTCGAGGGCCGGCCCCAGCTTGATTTCGGCGTCGCCGTAGCTTGGGGCCACGTCGAAGTAATTCACGCCCCGCTCGACTGCCTGCGCCACGACACGGTTGGCGTGTTTGTGCTCGACGTTCGCGACAACAATGCCGCCGAACCCGATGACGGACAGCTCGACAGGGGTTTCGCCGTAGGCGCGGCGGGGCAATGGGGCGGAGGGCTGACGTACGGCTTCCATGGCGTCTCCTTGGGCAGTGGCTTCGCTTCGGGCGGCGGCCGCGGCGATGGACCCCGCGCCCAGTTTCATGAAGGTGCGTCGTTTCACGAGAGTTCTCCTCTGGCGATAAGTGTACTACGACGCCAACGGGTGTTTGTACGCCAGTATAGCCGATCGGGTGATAAAATGGGGCGGTTACTGAGCGCCCGGGCATCTGCGGAGGGCCGCCCCGTCAGTCCAGGCGGGGAAGAGACGGGCCCGATGGCGTGTTGTGTCCTGTGATCAACAAACCCATGGGCTCATCGAGCCTGGCAGGCGGAGGACTATCGATGGAACTGGGACGCAGGGACTTCTTGCGGGTATCGGCGCTGGCCGCGGCCGTGACGTCGCTGGGCGGAGCCCCCGAGGCGGTGGAGAAGCGTAACGGTATGCCTTACCGCGTGTTGGGCAAGACGAACGCGCGGGTGTCGCTCTTGTGCCTGGGCGGCGCTCATATCGGCCTGGATTCTCTTACCGATGAGGAGTCCATCACGTTGCAGCGGACGGCTATCGACGAGGGCGTCAATTTTCTCGATAACGCCTATGTATACAGCGGCGGCCGCAGCGAGGAGCGCATGGGCAAGGCCTTGCGCGATGGATACCGTGACAAGGTATTCCTGATGACCAAGACCTATACCCGGGAACGCGACGGCGACGGCGCGCAGAAACAGCTCGAGGAAAGCCTCCGGCGGCTGCAAACGGACCATCTGGACTTGTGGCAGGTCCATCAGGTCATGGAGCCCCACGAACCGAAGTGGGTCTACGAGAAGGGCATACTCGATGTGCTCACAAAGGCACGCCAGGAGGGGAAAGTCCGCTTCGTCGGGTTTACGGGGCACGCCCGGCCCGAGTACCACCTCGAGATGATCGAAGGGGGATTCGACTGGGATACCATACAGATGCCCATCAATGCGGTGGACCATCACTGGACGAGTTTTCAGAAGTCGGTGCTGCCCGAGGCGATGAAACGCAATTTCGGCATCATCGGCATGAAATCGCTGGGCGGCTCACCCGGGCAATTCGTGAACAAGGCAAAAGTCCTGACCGCCCGCGAGTGCCTGCAGTACGCCATGAACCTGCCCGTCTCGACTGTGGTGAGCGGCATCGATTCCATGGAAAAGCTGCGGGAAAATGTGGCCGCCGCCAAGAGCTTCGAACCCCTGAACGAGGAGGCGGTGGCAGCCATCCTCGCCAAGGCGTTGCCCATCGCCGAAGGCGGGGAATTCGAGCCGTACAAACGCAAAACCGTGGCATAACATAAACGGTTCGGAGAAGGCCGTCATCCAGGACGGCCTTCCCCGGTTTATCTTTTTAGCGTCGAAGCTACGCCAGCGCCTGTTGGGCCTTGGCGATCATCGTCTCGAAGACTTTCTTCTGCTCGACCATCGCGGCGACCTTGTCTTCGGGGTCGGTCCGGGCCTCGAGCAGCACCCATCCGTCGTAATCCATTTTGACGAACAGGTTCATGAGCTCCTGGTAGGGGTAATCGTCCAGATTGAGTTCGCGGACGTGCGCGGTGGCCCCGAAACGGTCCTTCACGAGGTTGAAATTGTGTTCTAATCCCTCGCCGGCGAGATCGGGCGGATTCGAGTTCCAGCAGACAGTCGCGTTGGGGTGGCCGGCCACATCCATGATCTGTTTCATGATGGGCAGTTCCTGGCATTGGCCGTGGACCTCGAGCCGGAGCTGCTGTCCGTGCTCCGCGCCGAAGGCCGCCACTTCATTGAGTGCCTTCCCAATGCGCTCGATGGTGACTTCGGGCGCCTCGACGTCTTTGTGGAGGTTGTTGGGTTTGACCTTGACGCCCGAACCGCCGCAGTCGTGGCTGAGCACGATGAAGTCTTTGGTGGCCTGGATGGCCTTCTTCAGCGCCTCGGGGTCAGTATGGTCGAAGGATTCGTTGCTGCCGATGCCGACGTGGACCACAGGGCTGTCGTCGAAGCGTTTTTTGACCTCTTTGCGCTGTTCGGCGGTAAGGTTGGGTTCGACGCCATGCTTGTGGGTGGTGCGCAGCTCGACGCCGAGAACCTTGGAGGCCTCGCAGTTGGCGATGAGGGTCGGCAGGTCCCAGTGTTGGCCCCAGAGATAGGTCACCAGGCCGAATTTCATCTTCGAGCCGGGTTTTGCAGCAGCAAAGGCCTTGAAGGGCGATGCCATGGAAGCGGCGGCGCCCAGCCCGACAGCAGTCGACAGGAAACTCCGGCGAGACGGATTCTGCATTGTCACTTCTCCTTGTATCTGCTCACACTTGCGCGTCATTTTGCGTGAATTTCAAGCCAGTTCATGCGCATCAATTCGGGACCGTGCGGTTTGTCGTTGGAGCGGAAGGTCATCGCCCCGTTCTCGACGGTCACCTCCTTTGTTATCACATGGAAATCGTTGGGAGCAAGTTTTAGCCCCCGGCAGAACTCAGTGTCTTCGACAAAAAGGGCGCCGCCGGTCATCTCGTATTGGGGATCGCCCACCCATACCGTGACCTCGTAGACGCCCGGCGCGACGGCGATTTCCCACACCATTCCCGCGCTGAAGTGGACCAGCGTGTCTAGGAGAACGCTCGCGCTGATTCCCCGCTGGCGGGCGGCCTCGGTATTGTCACTGCTCCAGCCGTAGGCATAGCCCCCATCGCGAACAGCGAAGGCGGCCCCCGTATCAATCAAGTAATCCTCGGGCCGGGGCGCCGAATCCAGTTGGAAATTAACCTTCACGTGTTGCGGAAGATTGGCGTCCACTTTGACGTACTCGTGCTCGACGATTCCGGAAACAACCGCGGGATTTTCGGGATGAACGACCCGGGCACGGACGAGGGCCGTCTCGGCGATCTCGAACGGCCCGTCGTACGGCGTGGAATTCTCCGCCGGCGCGGAACCGTCGAGCGAGTAGACGAGCCGGCCGGTCCTGGCGGCGAGGGTGACGCGAAGGCGGTCTACAAACGCCAGGGAGCCGGGCTCGATGATGGGTTCGGGCAGCGGCATTGCGCGCCGGTATTCGTCGAGATAAAGGCCAACGCGGTCGAAGGGGATGGGTTCGAAGCCGGGAACCTGCTCCTGGATGGCAGCCAGATCGGCGACGGCAAAATCACCGGCCGCGAGGTTTGCGAATGCGGCGTCGTGGTCCGTCTCCCAATTGTCCGCGAGGGTGTTGGTGCCGCCGCCGAAACCGCCCGAGCGGATCGAGATGTTGCGGAACACGTCGTTGCCGCGGCCGCGGCCGGAGTCGTTCTCGTAGGCTTCGAGGAGGCGGGGGTAACGTTCGGAATAGGGCGGCTGGGTCACATCGAGCACTTCACGGAGGCGAGGATGCTGCAACTCGTCGGTTTTCCAGTCGTAATTGCGCTTGTCGCGGCCGTCGGGGACGGTCCCGGGGCTGTCGGCGAAGACGTTATGTGTGTAAATGTGGTCGCATCCGCCGTTCATCCAGATCGGGTTGCCCTTGTTGTTCCAGAAGACATTGCCGTCGACCAGGGTGCCGCAGGCATCGTCATCGAAATACACCACGCATGTCGCGCCGTGGTCGTTGCCGTTGTGATGGAAGAAATTGTGGCGAATCACGTTGCCCTGTTCGCTCGGGTCACGGCCCATGTAGAACACGCCCATATCGTCGGCGTCGAGACAGGTATGGTGGACTTCGTTGAGGGCGATCAGGTGGTCATTGCCGTGGAGGTAGATGGCGTTGTTGGGGCAATCGTGGATGAGGCAGTTTTCGACACGGTTGCCCACGCCATCGATGTTGACTGCGGCCTTATAGGACTTGTCGAGCCGGTTAAAACGGTAGATGTGACAATTGCGCACCGCATTGTTGCCGGGGGAAAGGGTCACACGGTCGCCTCCGCCCAGGCTGACGCCGCCGGCCCCCGTGTTGTAGATATCGCAGCCGAGCACCACGTGCCCGGTGCCGGCCCGGCGGTCAAAAACGGAATTGGCGTAAATGTGCTCATGCCAACTGCCGAGCTGGCGTGAGACGGGCTTTCCGGTCATCTCGTGGCGGTACAGGGCGTCGGGTTCGATCCCCATGCCGATGCACACGGCCACGATGCCCATATTGCGAAGCGTGCACCCTGCAACGCAGTTGCCGGTTCCGCCCTCGATGTAAATGCCCATGCCGCGCGTGACTTCGAAGGTGATGTCGCGAATCGTAACATGGCTGACGCCTTCCATGGCGACAAGAGGCTCCTCGAGCATGGATATGGCGATGCGGTCCAGCGGTTCGCCTTCCGGGGGGCAGAAATAAACGTTCCCGGACTCGCGGTCGACGTAATATTCGCCGGGCGCGTCGATCTCTTCCAGCAGGTTGAAAGCGTAATAACGATGGAATTCCCGCCCGGATTTGAGGCCGTACATGTGGGGATGGGCCATCGTGATGGCCTTTCTGTCGGGCTCGATGCTCGCGACCTTGATGGTATCGTCGGCAAATCCGTAGCCGAAAAGGCCGGTCAGCCAAATGTCATTCGCTCGAGTCCACAGGGAGGGGCGGTCGAAATCGAAGGTGAACGACCCGCCGCGGTTCGAGAAATCGTTGTCGCGCGGGA
>CAZFOG010000402.1:0-589 GCA_964520685.1 uncultured Nitrospiraceae bacterium
AAGACTGGGGCGGGCTCGAAAGAGTCCGCCTCAGTTTGTTTATCGCGCGGAGTGCTTGTGTTCCAACACGACCGTGTCCGGCAGGCCGGTTTTGGGCAGGTTTTTCATCACACCGGAGACCATTACGGTTGCGATGGCCGCAGCGGCAAGAACGGCTCCCCACAAACGCATGCGGCTTCGAAGAGCTTGCGACCAGGGCCGCTTCGAGGTGAGCGCGACCGCCAGCGCGAACACGAACATGGCCAGGAGGAATTTCACCCCGAATAGGGCATGATAGATGGGCTGTTCCGGGTGGTCGAACCGGGTAATGACGAGGTAGTTGAAGAACCCGCTGAGCAAAAACGCCAGAATACACGTGTGCACGACACGCCGCCATCGCGTGATGAGCACTTCCCGCAATCGGGCGTGCTCGGCGGTAGTGAGGGCCTGCTCTGCCGATGGCAGCAGAATGAAACGCAGGAACAGAGCGCCTCCGACAGCGGTAATGGCCGCGATGATGTGGAGCCAGCGCATCAAAATGGGGAGAACAAGACTGCCGGTCATGGTGTCACTCCGCTGTTTTTACGTTTATCGCAAACAGGCGTGCTCG
>CAZFOG010000402.1:599-3559 GCA_964520685.1 uncultured Nitrospiraceae bacterium
TCGCGGGGGTATTCCCCGCCAGCCGGCAGCGAATCCGCTTACGTTCGGCGAATCAAGTGTGGTAGGGTGTGGGCATCATGGGAGTGGTAGAGTCCATTCGCCTGTTCACCCTCGGCCAAGAGGACAACCACCGAGACAATCCGGGGGAAGCCATGGAATTCGAGCATCTTCTGACAACCTACCGCGCGACGCTCTTCGATGACGTGCTCCCGTTCTGGCTGCGCCACGGGATGGATGCCAACGGCGGCATCAACACCTGCATGGCGGATGATGGGACGTTGCAGAGCCGCGACCGGTGGGGCTGGTCGCAATGGCGTGCCGTTTGGGTATTCAGCAAGCTGTGTAACCGGTTCGAGAAGCGGCCCGATTGGCTCGAAACGGCGGAAGGCATCGCCGGGTTCATGATGCGGCACGGACCACTTCCCAACGGCCATTGGGCGACGCTGCAGAATGGCGAGGGAAATGTTCTCAAGGGTTACGACAGCATCTATGTGGACGGGTTTGCCATTTACGCCCTCGTCGAGTTGTGGCGGGCGACAGGCGACGCGCGGTACCTGGATGGCGCACTCGCAACGTTTAGCGCCGCCGAAGAATCGATGAACGAGTCCTGGCCGCCACCGGCGTTTCCCTATCCGATTCCGGAAGGAACCGTGCCCCACGGGATCAGCATGATCTTCTCGCTGGTCTACGACGAGTTGGCGGAGGCAACCGGGCGGAAAGATGTCCAGGAGGCGGCGCGAAAACACCAGCGGCTGGTTATGGACACCTTTTTGCGCCGCGATCGGAACATGCTGCTGGAACGGCTGGCGACGGACGGTTCGGAACTCGAGCCGCCCCTGGGCACCGCCGTTGTGCCCGGACATGCCATCGAATCGATG
Organism: uncultured Nitrospiraceae bacterium; assembly: GCA_964520685.1. Classification (GTDB taxonomy): domain Bacteria; phylum Hydrogenedentota; class Hydrogenedentia; order Hydrogenedentales; family SLHB01; genus UBA2224. The sequence goes on from CAZFOG010000402.1 coordinate 1,478, forward strand.
TGGTTTCAGATTCACATCGCCCGCAAGAACCACGACCGGGATACCATCGCGCGAGCCTGCGCGGCTATTAAACGCCATCTGGACCTGGCGTGGGACACGGAATTCGGCGGGCTGCTGCTGGCAGTGGACGCGGATGGACGCGATGCGGTGGGCTGGGGATTTGCTGACGCGAAAGTCTGGTGGCCGCATACCGAGGCGCTGTATGCCTGCCTGCTGGCATACGAGCACACGCGCGACGACGCATTCCTGGAATGGCATCGACGGGTGCACGAGTATGCTTACAGTCTTTTCCCGGATCGCGCGCACGGCGAATGGCGCCAGCGGTTCGACCGGCAAGGGCATCCCATCACCGAGGTAGTTGCCTTGCCGGTCAAAGATCCGTTTCATTTGCCGCGGGCTTTGATCTACTGCATCGATGTTTTGGAGCGCCTGGTAACTCCATGCGCGTAGTCCCGCGATTGGCAAGGAATTGAAGGGGAGCCAAGTGATTGCTGGACGCACAGACAACCCGGGGCTTCGCGGGACGACCATTCTCCTGGCCGCGTTGTCGCTTTCCATCGGCTGGGGTATCCGGGGGAATTTCGGACACGAATACGGAGCCATGGTACCGGGCTGCCTGACGGCAATTGCCGTGTGTCTCTTGTCCGGCCGCGAAGACTGGCGGCGTCGGGTGGCATACTTCGCGTTCTTCGGCGCTCTCGGGTGGGGTTTTGGCGGTTCAATTTCCTACATGCAGGTCATTTCGTACACCCACTCGGGCGTATTATCGTCGCAACTTTACGGCTTCGCCAGCCTGTTCTGCATCGGATTCTTGTGGGCAGCCCTCGGGGGCGCGGGCACGGCCCTGCCCGCTGTTACCAGCCGCGAACAACTGACAGCGCTCTTTCGCCCATTATGCTGGGTTCTCGCGATCTGGCTGCTGTTCGGCCTGTTCGGCGAGCCACTCCTCGAGCGCATGGCCGAGGCCTATAAGCCGACCGAGGGGCGCCATGAGAGTCCCTTGTATTGGCTCGATGCGGACTGGCTACAGGCGTTGCTCGCGTTGGGCGCGGTGTGCTGTTTCGAGCTGTGGGACAGACGGAAGGACGAAAGTTACTGGCGGCAGGGGCCTCTTGCCGCCGTATTCGCCCTGGCGGGAGCGGCCCTGGGCTATGGGGCCTACCGGGCTATCGAGGCCGCCGGCGCCAAGACATGGGTTGCCGAACTGCTCGTGCGGCCCCTTGGCGATCCGTCGATCGACGGGGTTGACGTTAACAATCTGCTCACAAACTGGCCCCAGTTCTTCGGGGATGTTCCCTCCGATTGGCACTGGCTTTTTGGCGCAGGCACGGGCGTGATAGTTGGCCTCGCGCTGTATTTTCACTTCTTCGGCAAATTCCGCTTCGGCGCCTCGCTGTTCGCGCACATGGCGGCCGGGTGGTTGATCTGCTTTCTGATGCTGCCCGTGTTGCTCGGGATTCGCATGACCCCTCCGCGAGCGGACGACTGGGCAGGCATCACCGGGGTCTGGCTCGGCGCAATGCTCTACTTCCTGCGAAACGGGCTGGCGGGAGCGGCATTTGCCTCACTCGTGAGCGGCTTCATCGGCGGACTGGGCTTCTCGGGCGCGGCTTGGCTCAAGCTGATGATGATCGCGCCGGGGAATCCCCGAATCGTGACCGACCCGGAAACCATAGCCGCCTGGCAGCACTGGCAGAGCGCCAACTGGCATAGTTTCCTCGAACAAAGTTACGGCTTCGTCAACGGTATCGCCATCGCCATTGCCATCGGCCTTCTGGTCAAACGTGCCCCACAGACGACAGACGACCCGCCCCTGCGCCCGTGGACCGGGAAATTCGCTGTGTTCTTTGCCTTGCCCTTCCTGGTCTTTCTGAATCTGCAGAAGAATCCGCCCAAGTGGGTGGAATACGGCTCCATGGCGGAAGAGCTGCAAGCCCCGCTCGCCGGCGCCATCCGCCTTTCGCCGTCGGCATGGCACACGCTTGTCTACATCGGAATCTTCGTGGCGTTCGTGTATCTCATGAACCGGCACAGCAGACATCGCATCGAGGTGGTGCCCGCGTCGTGGCTTGGAAAGGGTCA
>CAZFOG010000402.1:3659-5498 GCA_964520685.1 uncultured Nitrospiraceae bacterium
TCAGACCGCGACCGTACGCGCCGTCTACGGCGACGCCTTCGCCGGGCATGCCGGGAGGGACGGCAATCCCCAACTTCGCTTCGGACCCAGTGCCGAATGGCGCATCCACCCCAACCTCAAAGGCGGGCGCCATCAGTAGGAAGCCCAGACTCTGAGGAGGGTGCCGCAAACGCTTCCCCATCGCACGAAGCTCCCGTCCTCACCCGGCGGGAGAGGAAGGCTGCAAGAGACCGGGTGAGACGCTCCAAAGTCTGTGAGATACCCTTACCGAGTGGCCCGGCACCGCCCCCCATTCAGCTACGATTGAAGCAAAGCTCGAGCTTCTGCTCAAATATGAACACGCATATCGTTACGTAAGATTGCTCCAGGTTGTACCGGGAGTCGGCGAACGAAAGGCAGTAGAAAGGGCGTCACGATGAGACCGACGTGGAATCGGCGGCTATTTCTTCATGCGATAGGAACTTTGCCGGCGTGCGCATACTTCGGTTCCGGCCGCAGGGCGATGGCCGCTTCGCAAGGAACTGACGACGGGCGCACGTTCCACATTGACCCGGCCAACGGCGATGACGTTAACGACGGTCGGACACCCTCCCGGCCGTTCAAGACATATGCGGAACGCCCGTTCACCGGCGGCGACACGGTGCTCTTCAAACGCGGCAGCATCATCCGTGATACGCTGCACACCTGCAACGGTACGGAAGAGTCGCCCATCCTCTATGGGGCATACGGTGAGGGCCCAAAGCCATGCTTCCTTGGATCCGTGCCGGCGGGCGCCCCGGAACAGTGGGTCGAGGAACGTCCGTCTATCTGGCGTTGGACCGAGACGCCGCCCAGTGAAGTCTGCAACCTGATCTTCGACGACGGAGAATCGTGCGGGAACCTGCGCTGGCAAATGGAGGACTTGCAGGGGCCGGGGGAATGGCATTACACAGGTTTCGGCACGCAGCAACAAGGTGGCGGCGTCCTCTATCTCTACTCACCAACCAATCCGGGGCAGACGTATAGGAACATCGAGTGCGTGCTTTGGGGCGCCCGCAGACTGGTGGGAGGCCAGCGTCATATCGTTCTGGAGAATTTGAGCTTCTGCAACAGCGGCGTCCACGGTTACCAGGAGTCTGGCGTTCGTGAGGTCGTCATCCGCAACTGCGAATTCCGCTTTATCGGCGGCGCCGTCTGGAACCGCGACCGCCGGATACGTTTCGGCAATGCTATCGAGTTGTGGGACGGTGCCAGCGACGTGGAAGTTGCGGGTTGTCTCTTCGACAATATCTACGACTCCGGCGTGACGCACCAAGGCGGTGAGACACGGAACATCCCGGAACGGGTCCACTTTCACAACAACTTGTTCATTGATTGTGGCCTCGCCGCGTACGAATCCCGTGAGCCCTCGCGCGAGGTCTATTTCGAGCGCAATACGTGCATCAACGCCGGCGGGGGATTCAGCATGCAGGGGGAAAGCCCGCCGCGCCAGTCAGACCCGTACCCCCAGCCGGTGGGATATCATGTGTGGGCCTGGATGATCGAGCCCGGTACGCAACGGGGAAACGTCTATGTCCGCCACAACGTATTCTCCGAGAGCTTTGGCCCGGCAGTGTGCCTGAGCGTTGACGCGGCCGACGCTGAAAAGTTTATTCTCGACCACAATTGTTATTGGAAAACGACCCCGGGAAGGCTGATTGAATGGGGCGGGGGCAGGTCCTATCAGATATCGGAGTTCCCTCGTTATCAGGCAGAGTGCTCCCGTGACGGTCTGAGCCGAATCGCAAAACCACTGTTTGTTGACGCGGCAAACCGCGATTTCCGGCAGCGGGCCGACTCGCCCTGTCTAGACGCTGGGAT
>CAZFOG010000403.1:0-5485 GCA_964520685.1 uncultured Nitrospiraceae bacterium
CACACGGACCAACACGGACGGGGATACACGGGCTAACCCAACTTCCGCAGTTGCGCTTCCGTTTCGTTAATTTTTGTTGAAGGACGGACCGCAAATCCAACGGATTGAGCATGTCGGTTTTATGAGGGCGTAGAAATCGCGATGTAGTGGAGACCTACCCTCTTGTAAAGGTGCCGCGGTTGTGCATAATGCCCTCATGTATCTGCGCCGGAATTATCGCACGAAAGACGGCAAGCGCCACGCCTATTGGACATTGGTGCAGTCTGTTCGCACGGAGCGCGGGCCGCGCCAGCGGATCGTGGCGTACTTGGGTCTTTGCGATGAGGCGGGACGGCTGGGGGTGTTGGATGCGGCGGAGCCGGATACGCGCCATCGTCAGGAGCACCTTTTTGAGCCGGGTGTCCGGGAATGGGTGGAAGTGGACGTGGCGGGGATGCGCGTGGAGCGCCTGCGCGCGTTTGGCGGTCCCTGGCTGGGCCGGGAGCTGTTGCGCACGGTGGGCCTGGACCGGTTCTTCGAGTCGGTCCTTCCGGTGGGCCGGGAGGAGATTCCGTGGGCGGTGATGGCTGAAGTGTTGGTGTTGTCGCGTTTGTGTGAGCCGTCAAGCGAATTGCACATCGCCGAGCATTTTTATGAACAAAGTGCCCTGGCGGACGTGTTGGGCGTGCCGGCGGACAAAGTGAATGATGACCGGCTGTATCGTGCACTGGATCAGTTGCTGCCGCACAAGGAGAGGTTGGAGCAGCACTTGAAGGAACGCCTTGGCACGTTGTTCGGGCTGGACTATGACCTGCTGTTGTATGACGTGACCTCCACCTACTTCGAGGGGGAGGCCAACGCCAATCCGTTGGCGCAGCGTGGTTATTCGCGCGATGGTCGCCCGGACTGCAAACAGGTGTGCATCGGGCTGGTCGTAAGCCGCAGCGGCATGCCGTTGGGGTATGAGGTCTTTGCGGGCAATCGCCATGATTCGACGACGATGGAAGAGATCGTGCAGACGATGGAACGGCGCTACGGCCGTTCGAATCGCATCTGGGTTATGGATCGCGGGATGATCTCCGACGAACACATTGAGTTTTTGCAGCAACAGGGACGGCGCTACCTTGTGGGAACGCCCAAAAGCACGCTGAGAAAATTCGAACAAGAACTGCTTTCGGAAGAGTGGGAAACGGTTCGGGAGGGACTTGAAGTTAAGAAGTGTCCTTCGCCTGATGGCCGGGAAACCTTTATTTTATGCCGTAGCACCGACAGGCGCGAAAAAGAAAAGGCCATGCATGAGCGGTTTGCCAAACGGATCCGCGAAGGGCTCGAAAAGATTGTCAAGGCCTGCCAGCGGCGCAAGCAGGACCCCCTTGCGATTGCCCAGCGTGTCGGACGGTTGAAGGGCCTCAACAGCCGCGCCGCCGGATTGTTCCAAGTGAAAATCGAGACCCGCGCCGATGGCGGTACTACCGTGACGTGGCGCGAGGCCGACCAATGGCGCGCATGGTCTGAACTCAGCGAAGGATGCTACCTGTTGCGCAGCAATGTCGGAGATTGGAACGCCGAAGACCTCTGGCGTGCCTACATCCAGCTTACCGAGGCCGAAGCCGCCTTCCGCATCCACAAAAGCGACCTGCGCCTCCGCCCCATCTGGCATCAAAAGCCCGAGCGCGTCCAAGCCCACATTCTGGTGTGCTTTCTGGCCTACGTACTCTGGAAAACCCTTGCGCAACTATGCCGCCAAGCCGGCCTGGGCGACGAGCCCCGCAAAGTGCTGGACGAAATCCAAGGCATAGCCCTCGTTGACGTGGTCCTGCCTACAAAGACTGGCGCTAACATCCGCAAACGCTGCGTTACCCAACCCTCCGACCACCAAGCCATCCTACTGCAACGACTGGGACTCCACCTGCCCCAACGCCTCGAAATCGCAAAATGTAGTGGAGACTTTTCCATTCAATCCAATAAAATCAACCACTTACAAAACTAACTGCGGAAGTCGGGCTACAGCGTGGTGTCATGGCTGCCTGTATTTGTAAGTGAAGGACCGTGCCGAATCATCGCTGACAGTCTTGTGTTCTGTCATACAAACAAGGGTCTGCGCGTGAATGCCTATGTCATCATGCCTACGCACATGCACGCAATCGTGTTCGAGCGCGACTACGAGTCTGAACGTCTCGCGGGGGTGCTCGATGGATTCAGACGCTTCACGGGCCGTGCTTTGGCTGACTACTGTACCGCCAATCAACCAATCGTGTTTGCTGATGCCTTTCGCAATGCGGCCGGCGAGGATCGTAAGCGCCGGTTCTGGCAATCTACACGGCATCCGGTTGCCATCAAGTCGGAAGAGTTTTGGCGTGAGAAACTCGACTATGTCCACGGGAACCCGGTGAGGAAGGGTCTTGTTCGGTATCCCGAGGACTGGCGGTTTTCATCGGCGCGGTATTATGCCAACGGGAAGGATGATAGCGCTGATGTGATAGTCTCGGATCTCGAGTGGTGAGGTGGAGACCTTCGGTCGTAAGAGCGGCTTGGTCAGGAGACCATGCCGCAGCGGGCAAGTGAAGGACCATGCCGCAGCGGGAGGAGTCCACGCCGTAGCGGGAGGTGACCACGCCGCAGCGGGAGTTGAAAGCAGCTTGGTCAGGAGTCCACGCCGCAACAGAGTTAGGGGTTGTGTTTAACACACGGGAGGAATAGGTCATGCCGCGAATTGCCATGATAGGAGCGGGAAGCATCGTCTTTTGCAAGACGCTGATGATGGACATACTGGCCACGCCGGCACTGAAGAACAGCGAGTTCCGGCTGATGAGCCGGACGATGCCGAAACTCGAACGTATGAAACGCTTTGCCGATGAGGTTATCAAGGTCAACAAGCTTGATGCGAAGGTATCGATAACCCTGGACCGGCGGGAAGCCCTCAAGGATGCCGACTACGTGATTGTCATGCTTCAGATTGGCGGCGTCGAGGCGTTTGGGGCGGATTACGAGATTCCTCTTAAGCACGGGGTTGACCAGTGCATCGGCGACACCCTCGGGCCGGGCGGCATTTTCCGCGCCCTGCGCACGATCCCCGAGATGCTCGACATCGCGAATGACGTGAAGGAACTGTGCCCCCACGCGTACATTCTCAATTACGTCAATCCGATGGCGCCGGTATGCTGGGCTCTGGGTACGGTACCGGATATTAACTTCGTGGGGCTGTGCCATGGCGTTCAGACCACCCTGGACCTGATTTCGGGCTATGTCGGGGTGCCCAAGGAGCAAATCGACGCGAAGGTCGCGGGTATCAACCACATGGGCTGGTTCCTCGAGATGAAACACAACGGCCAGGACCTCTACCCGAAGTTCAAGGAAGTCTGCGAGAAACCCGAGTATTACATTAACGAGAAGGTGCGCATCGAGGTCATGCGCCATTTCGGATATTTCATGACCGAGAGCACGGGCCACTTGAGCGAATACGTGCCGTGGTTCCGCAGCAGCAAAAAGGCCCTTGAGCTGTATTGCGACGAACCGGCCTTCGGTGGTGAGTCCGGTGCCTACTACAAATGGTGCCAGCTCATCAGCGACCACCTGATGAACGAGGATTTCCTGGCGGGCGAGCCGGCAAAACTCCAGAAACGCAGCGTCGAATACTGCTCGTACATCCTCGAGGCGCTCGAAACCGGCAAGCCCTTCAAATTCCAGGGCAACGTGCGCAACGACGGGTATATCCGCAACCTTCCCAACGGCTGCTGCGTCGAAGTGCCCGTGTTCGCCGACCGCCTCGGCCTGCACCCGACCGTAGTCGGCGCCTTGCCACCGCAGTGCGCGGCCCTCAATCAGACCAATGTGACCGTGCAAGGTCTCGCCGTCGAGGCAGCCATTAAAGGCGACCCGGAACTCGTGGTGGCAGCGTGCGCGCTGGATCCGCTCACCTCCGCCTGCCTGACCCTCAAGGAAACCCGGGACATGGCCGCGGATATGCTCGAGGCGGAGCGCCAGTGGCTGCCGCAGTTCAAGGGCAAATCCATCCGAACCACACCGCTCATCGAGACCCCGGCAGGCACGAAACATGCCGAAGTCCCGCTTGATCCGGCGCTGGCAGTGGTCCACCGGTTCGGTGAACTGGCCAACAAAGCATCCGGCTGAGTGGTCCGAGGCATTGAGACAATTATGCGGTTCCGCACGTCGCACGTGCGAGGCGGTGTTTTCCGCAGCCGGGAGGCTTGGTGTGTCCCGATTTGCGTTTGCCGGAGAAATGCGCAAGAATGAGTTCCGATGGACCGAGGATGCAGGGTACCCTGCCGAACCCATCGCTACCACACATCGCGCACCCTCACGGGGATGCCTGGACGTTCAAAAAGGAGAGTGAAGTCATGTCGGTAACACGGAGACAGTTCCTGGGCACGTCGGCCGCCGCGGTCATCGTGGCAGGGACCATGGCAAAAGGCAAGGTGTTCGGCGCAAACGAGCGCGTCCGAGTGGGTGTCGCAGGCATCAATAGCCGCGGAGGTTCCCATCTCGAGGGCTTCAGCAAATGCGACGGTTCCGAGGTCGTGGCCATTTGCGATGTGGACAAGCGTGTGCTCGGCGCCCGGGCGAAGTGGCTGGAGGACAATTTCGGCAAACAGCCGAAGACGTATGTCGACATGCGTGAAATGATCGCCGACAGCGAGGTGGACGCGGTCACTTTCGCCACGCCCAATCATTGGCATGCACTCGGGACCGTCTGGGCCTGCCAGGCCGGCAAACACGTCTACGTCGAGAAGCCGGTCTCCCACGAATACAACGAGGGCCGCGCCGTTATCGACGCCGCCAAGGCCAACAACGTCATCGTGCAGCATGGCACGCAAGCCCGCTCTGAACACCCCTGGATCCGCGCCATGGAGCGCATCCGCGAAGGCGTCATCGGAGACATCTACATGGCTCGCGCCCTGTGTTACAAGAACCGCGATTCCATCGGCATCAAACCCGATGAAGCCCCGCCGGAATGGCTCGACTGGACGCTCTGGCAGGGCCCGGCCCAAGACCGCCCCTTCAACAGCAACTACGTCCACTACAACTGGCACTGGTTCTGGCCCTACGGCAACGGCGACATCGGCAACCAGGGCGTCCACCAGATGGACATCGCCATCTGGGGCATGAACAAGGGCATGCCCAACAAGGTCTTCAGTATGGGCGGACGCTACACCTACGAAGACCAGGGCGAAACCCCCAACACTCAGGTCGCCACGCTCAAATACCCCGACGGCACCATGACGGTCTTCGAAGTCCGCGGTCGTGCCACCAACGCCGAAGGCGACCAGAAAGTCGGCAACCTCTTCTACGGGTCCGGTGGCTATGCCGTTGGTACCCGCCTCTACGACACCGAGGGCAAGGAGATCCCCGACGAGGAAGGAATCACAAAACCGGAATGGGGCACCGGTAACCATTTCGAGAATTTCGTCAATGCCGTCCGGGCCAACGATGCCAGCGCCGTCCACGGCAACGCCCTCGACGCCCACACGGGATGCGCCCACATCCA
>CAZFOG010000404.1:0-5453 GCA_964520685.1 uncultured Nitrospiraceae bacterium
CCTCGAAAATTCATATCCCTTCCGGAATGTGGGACCGGTGCCCTCACCGGTCATTATATTTTCATCGTCTACGGGTGAGCCGAATGGCTCATGGTGCGCTGCCACAAAAATCAGATGCTCAGATTCGCCATTTCGGCCATGGACCGCGTGACGGGATACTCGCCGGGATACCGGATAAACTGAACATGTCCGTCCATGTACAGCACATTGCAGCCGCCCGGGATATGGTTCATGACCATGTAGTTTTCGTAGCCGGCGGTGATGCCGTCATAACAGACCGGCAGTTCGCTCTGCGCCACGGCTCCCGCAGCCGGATTATTGATGTCGGTGATCAGGAACCGTTCGATGCCTTCGCGAAGACGGTAGATCGTGTCGCCACCGCCATTGCCGTCGGGCGCCACGCCGCTGATGTCCTCATCCAGAAGCGTGTTGTATTCGAAGGTCCCGTTTGTGAACAGGTTGCCCAGTGCACTGAATGCGGCCACCAGTTGCGCCGGAACCTCCGCGATTGTCACAAAAGGGATCAGATTGTTTTGTGGGATATCGTCGCACCGGTCCAAAGCAAAGCCCATATAGTAATAGCAGTCGCCGGGCTGGGAAATGAACCCGGCATACTGGCAGGTCCCCGACCCGTCGTCCTCGATCACGCCGACGCCCACGGCCGGACCCTGGTCATAGAGCGGCCAGGACGGGCAGATCAGCACGTTCGGGTCGGTGAGGTACTCAGGGTACAGCGCTCCCGAGTCCACGCCCATACTCAAATCCGTACCGTAATTTGAGCATCCCGGCGGGGCCTGATTGGGTCCGGTCAGGGCATAGGGATTCGCGCCGTATGCCCGTGGCCACATCTCTCCCTTCGATTCATTCGCGTACATCTTGCACATGAGGCCGACCTGTTTGAGGTTATTGGCGCAGCTCGAACGCCGTGCCGCTTCGCGCGCACGCGCCAGCGCCGGAAGCAGTATTGCCGCGAGAATCCCGATTATGGCGATCACCACAAGCAATTCGATTAGTGTAAATCCTCTCCTCATGTTGGTATCCTCCTGCCGTCCGGAAACGGCTCCTGATGTCATCAGCTCCATATAAAGAGTTTTTCACTTTATCCGCATTTTGTCAAGATATTCCCTTCGTGTCTCTTCCCATGCAGAGTGCGTGGGGCGGGGTCTTTGCGTGTTTGAGCAGACCCGGCTGGCACGGTTGACGGGCTTCGGGCACTTTTGCCATACTCCTTTCCACACATTGGGTCATGCCACGGCATACAGCATCCAAAACACCTTCGAACCAGGGGGCGGTCATGTCGGAAGCTATGCAGAACGTTGGGGAGCGGTTGGCTGGCATAGACATCACCATTGTCGTCATGTACATGGTGGGCGTCTTTTTCCTGGGAAGCTTTTTCGGCAAATACGTGAAGGATGCCGGCGATTTCTTCGTGGCTGGCAAAGCCCTGCCCTTCTGGGCGATCGGCATGTCGATCGTCGTGAGTGACATTGGGGCGACGGATTTCGTGGCCGTTGCGGGAAGCGCGTACAACAACGGGATCGCCGCCGCCAATTTTGACTGGATCGGCTCCATGCCTGCCATGGTCTTCGCGGCATTTATTTTCGTGCCATATTTCTGGCGTGCAGGCGTGTATACGATTCCCGAATTCCTCGGCCGCCGATACAACACGGGCGTCCGGGTCATCCATGCTTCCATCTGGGCGGTATTCATGCTGATTATGCTGAGCATGATGCTGTGGATTACCGCTGACCAGCTCAGCAACACCATCCTCGGGACGCCCCCTTGGGTCATGATCCTCGTCATGGCCATCATCACCGGGGTTTACACATTTGCGGGCGGCTTGAGCGCCGTCGTCATGGTCGACGTGGTTCAGTTGATCATCATGTTTGTAGGAGGTCTGGCACTTCTCGGCCTCAGCATGTGGGAAGTCGGGGGGCCGGCCGAGCTTGGCAGAGGCATCGGTCAGATAAACCCGCGCGCCATCGTAACGATCGAAACCGCGAATGACGTGACGGACGCGGATGTCCAGAAAGTCTTCGAAGAAGCCGGCTTCCCGGTCCTCAGCGTGACTGACGCCCGTCTTCCCTACGAGAAGTCACGGGGGAATTTCTACAAGTTCATGGTACGGATGTCGTCGTTGAAGACGCCCGGAATTCAAACCGAACGCCCGTCCGAGCTGCGGATTGCCGCGCGCGAGGTCATACCCTCGATTCTGATTCCGCTGACCCGTTGCGAAACGGAAGAGGAGTTGATGGTGACCCCCACGGAAAAGGTGACCCTGAACGAGGTCACATCCTATGAACAGCACCTCACGATGCTGCTTCCGCATGATACGGATAAGCCCTATCCCTGGACCGGCATCGTTTTTGGGTTGGGGATAGTCCTGGCTATCGCCTATATGAGCGGCAACCAGGTAATCGTGCAGCGTACTCTTGGCGCCCGTTCCGAGTGGGACGCCAAAGGCGGCATGCTCTTCGGCGGTTTTCTTAAGTCGTTCATTCCCTTGATGGTGGCCGTTCCGGGCCTGTGCGCGCTGGTGCTTTTCCCCGATCTCCCCGATGGTGAGCGGGCCGTTCCTCACATGATTGTCGAGATGCTTCCTCCCGGACTTCGGGGCCTGATGTTTGTGGCGCTTCTGGCCGCCTTGATGTCCAGTGTGGACTCGACGCTCAATTCCGCGACGACCATTTGGACGAATGATATCTTCGGCCGGATCTACCGTGTGGCGGCCGGGAGGGACCTCACGCCGAAATCGGCCCTCGTTATGGGCCGCGTCGTTACCTTGACGTTCATTATTCTGGCCGCGTTGTTCGCGCCTCTGATTCAGCACGTCGAGAAGCTCTACGAGTTTATTCAGACGTTGCTCTCGCTCTTCCAAGGACCTACGCTGGCCATCCTCCTCCTGGGAATCATGTGGCGCCGGGCTACACGTTGGGGCGGGCTGGCCGGACTTGTGTTCGGGGTAGCGTTTACCGGCGTATTGAATACCGTGGACGGTCTCTTTACGTCTGACGACCCGTTCCTCTTTGTGGCGTGGTGGTCATTCGTGTTCTCGCTGGCGGTCACGGTAATCGTCAGTCTTCTCACCCCGCCGGAATCGGAAGACAAGGTGCGGGGCTTGGTATGGGGCAGCGTCATGAAGGACAAGGAAATGCAGGGCATCCTCCGCGACCGTGTCGAGGAATAGCGCCGCCTGGCGGCAGCAAGGCAGGAGTTCTATGCTGGAAGCACTTCACAATTCAGTCGATGCCATTTTCGGTCCGCCCCTCCGGTGGTTTTTTGGGTATGTAAATACTTTTCTGGACAGTTTCTACATGCCGACGGCCCGCATCGTTGCTGTAGGATTTTTCATCCTGACGATGATATGGGTGTACTTCGGACTGAAAAAGACCTATGTCAATCTTGAGGCGCCGTCCAAGCGTTTCTGGTGCGATCTTCGGTTGTGGACCGTTATTTCGATGCTACCCCACATTATCGTGTACTTTTACTTTTAGCCGGTTGTATCAGACGCAAGGAGCGACGCCGTGAGCGAAGAGCATCCTCACATACAGGAAGTCCAGCACGCCCATACCAAGCGCGACGCCGAAACCCAGATGGTTCTTGGGGCGTTTATCGTGTATATTTCGGTTCCCGTGCTGCTCGGGACGATTTGGGCCAGCACGTTCCACACGCGCATCGTGAACATTGTGGCAGGTTCGGTGCTGTGCGCGTTGGGCATCGTCATGGCCCTGGTCGGGTACCGCGGCTACCGCCGTCTGAAAAGCAAGGGCAACTGAGCTGGTGTACGTCGTGCCCCGGCGGGTTTCCGAAGCTCAGGCTGCGGGCTGGTTCCGCAAACGGGGCTATGGTTTGGCCGGACGTGTCCTGCGGCCCTTCTTCCCCGGTTCGCGATTGCCGGGCAGCACATTGCCGCGTCTCGAACTGATTTGGATGCCCCATTATCTGTATACGATTCATGCGAAAGCCCGAGACGGCAGCGAAGGCCGACTGGAAATGACCGTTGATGCCTATGCCGGAGTGTTCATGCTTGTCGAGCTGGCCGGCGCGCTGGATGAAGTTGAATCCCTGGAAACCGCCTTCCCTCCCTGTCTGAGCATGGAAGAATCCGAAGCGCAGGGCCGTGAGCAACTCACCTGGGCGCTGATGCGCCGGCGCGGGCGCCGAGACAAGCCGATGCCCCTGGAAACGCTGGCCTGCCAGCCCTTTTACTATCCCTTCTGGACGTACTACTATGAGCGGCTGCCGGGTGCTATCGATATTGCCGTACTGGACGCCGCGGCAGGCGAAAAGGCCGGACCCAAGATGAAAGCGGCGGTTCTCGAAGCGTTCGCGGCTGCGAGCGCGCGGAAACGGCCGGAGTGACTCAGCGAGCAGTCAGTGCGTCTCAGTGATGCGCGCCTGTTCATAACACAAACCAAGGAGCAACGAGACCATGAAACCCCTTATCGCACTTACCCTATTCGCGTGCTGCCTGACAGGCGCCGCCGCGTGGGCCGGCGACGAAGCCCAGCCCACCTATGCCGAAATGCTGGGATGGAACAAAGGCGACAAAGTCGTGATTTTCCACGCCGACGACGCAGGCATGTCCCACGACTCGAATATGGGCATCATCAAAGCCCTCGAAGAGGGCGTTCTCACCTCGATGAGCACCATGATGCCGTGCCCGTGGGTGCCCGAGTGGGCCATGTACTGCGCCAAACACCCGGAGATCGACAATGGGCTCCACCTCACCCTGACCTCGGAGTGGGAGAACTACCGCTGGGTCCCGCTGGCGAGCAAGTACCTTGTGCCCGGCCTGGCGGATGAGCAGGGCTGCCTGTGGGACAACGTGGGCCTGGTTGTCGAGCACGCGACCGCCAAGGAGGTTGAGGCCGAAATCCGCGCTCAGGTCGACCGTGCGAAGACCATGGGCCTGCCCATCACGCATCTGGACACCCACATGGGTACCGTCTACGCGACCATGGAGTTTTTCGCGGCCTACGTGAAAGTCGGCAGGGAGATGCAGATCCCGGTCATGGTTCCCGGCGGTCACGCCACGCTGGCCCAGGAAGAAAACGAAGAGATGAGTGATCAGTTTCCCGCAATTCGTCAAGTGGCGCGATCCCTCTGGGATTCCGGGTTGCCCATGCTGGATGACCTTTTTGCGGATACCTATGGCTGGAAGAGCTTCGACGAGAAGAAACAGAACATGATCGACCTGTTGAAGAGGATTCAGCCCGGCGTGACCCAGATCATCGTCCATCCGACGATTCCCAGCGAGAACTTCGAGTTCATCTCCGGCTCCGGAGACACCCGCCTGGCCGACATGCAGGTCATGATTGATGAAGACGTCAAAAAGACCATTGAGGACGAGGGCATCATCCTGACCACGTGGCGCGAGTTGAGCGAGCGCCGTGCTAAAGTGGCCGAAGGAGCCGCCAAGCCGGAAGGCAGTAACGGCTGAGGAGCGCTCC
>CAZFOG010000405.1:0-5432 GCA_964520685.1 uncultured Nitrospiraceae bacterium
GGATGCAGGCCGTAGAGATGCGACATGTGCCGGTGGCCGGGTTCGGGTTCGTCGTAATCCTCGATCCATTCCTGCAGGCGCCCGGTTTCCTCACTGATCTGGAGAGGCTGCAAGCGCCTGAGGGCCGACTCGAGTTCCTCACGGAAGGCTTCGTCAATGCCGAGGATCGTACTCGCCTCGATGCAGTTGGTGAAGAGATCATGGATGATCATGAGGTCCATGGTAGCCCCGTACGTAAACATCGACTCGGTGCCGTCTTCCTTGCGGAACCGGTTCTCGGGCGAGTGGGACGGATTGGTCACCAGGCGGCCACCGGGACCCTCGACCAGGAAATCGAGCAGGAACAACGCCGCGCCTTTCATGAGCGGATAGGCCCGTTCCCGCAGAAACTCCTCGTCTCCGGTGAATTCGTAATGCTCGTAGGGATGCTGGGCAAGCCACGCGGCGCCCATGGGCCAGATCCCCCACACGCCGTCGGCGGGGGTGGTGAACCCGAAGATATCGGTCAGGTGATGGACCACCCACCCGCGCGCGCCGTAATACGCCTGGGCGGTGCGTTCGCCGGATTCCACAAGCGAATCCATGAGATCGAACAGAGGCAAATGGCATTCGCTGAGGTTCGCCGCCTCCGCAGGCCAGTAGTTCATCTGTATGTTGATGTTTGTGTGGTAGTCGCTGTTCCACGGAGCGTCGATGTGTTCGTTCCAGACCCCCTGGAGATTGGCGGGCAGGCAGCCCGGCCGTGACGAGCCCATCAGGAGGTAGCGGCCGTACTGGAAATACAGCGCCGCAAGGGCGGGGTCGTCTTCACCGCTCCGAATGCGTTCGAGACGCGCATCCGTGGGCAGCTCGGGAACGGGGTCCGCGCCAAGCTTGAGGTCGACGCGGCGGAACAGGCTTTGGTGGTCCGTGACGTGCGCCTCACGCAGGTCGCCATACCCGGGCAGGTTGGCCAGCGTGGCGGCGGTCGCTTCGAGCGGCCCCCGGCCGCGGTAATTGGTAGCGGCAGCGATGATGAGTGTGACCGCATCGGCTTTCTCGATGTGCATCGTGCCGCCTTCGTTACGCAATTGCCCCCCCTCGATGCGCGCCAGCAGGCGTCCCGCGAATTTCAACCCGGCAATCTCGCCGGTTTCGTGGTGGCGGATACCGAGTTGTCCATCGAGCACGAGCTGATCGGGGCCTTCGCTGATACACACGGCGTCCTGGGGACGCGTCAGGGCGACCGCGCACGACAGCGCGCCGGGTTTGTTGGCCTCGACGCGCACGACAATCACATCGTGTGGCGCGGAGGCAAAAACCTCGCGGGTATAGGTAACGCCGTCGACGCTGTATTCCGTTGATGCGATCCCGGTATCGAGGTCGAGGTCGCGCCGGTAATTCGCGACCCGTTGGGTCGATGGAAACGTCAGGATGAGATCGCCCAGGGTCTGGTACGACTTGATCCGCTCGGGCTGCCCCATCATGTTCTTGGCCAGTTCGGCCGCTTCCTCGTTTTTCCCCTCGAAAAGCAAGCGCCGCACTTCGGGGAGCACCTCGAGGGCTTTCGGGTTCGTCGTGTCGCGGGGATACCCCTCCCAGACCGTCTCTTCGTTGAGCTGGATGCGCTCCTCTCCAATGCGTCCAAAGACCATCGCGCCCAAACGGCCATTGCCGACGGGCAGGGCATCGGTCCACGCCTGGGCCATCTGGCGGTACCACAGGCGCCACGGGCCCTCGGGCAGGGCGGCCTCTCCCGCGTAATCCATCGCGATGAAACCGGGAAACGTGTCAGCATCCATGTCGAGCGCCTTTGCCAAATCGGTGACGGCAGGTTTCACACCGGGATTGGGCCAGTTTTTCCATGACGGGTCATCGCCCTGCCTGATCTGCCAGATGCCCTCGAGACTCAGGGCCCCGGTCGTGCTCGAAAGCCGAAGCGCGTCCGTGACGAAACCGCCGTTTCCCGTGTCGTCATATACCCGCACCGCGAGGAGATTCCAGGCGCCGGGTTTGACCACCTCGGGCGGGACGAGGTAACGGCGGGGCGTGCCCGAAGCGCCCCTGTAATTCGGCGGCATGGAGCCGGTGGCGCCCACGCGTTCGCCGTTGAAGAACGCCTCGTTGGCGTCATCGATGCGTGAAAGCTCCACCTTCAGCCGCTGACCCGCCCAGCCCGGCGGGATCCACACGAAGCACCGGTACCAGGCGACGCCGTCGTAGCCTTTCCATGCTTCGCCCCCCGGGCTGTTCTCCCAGAAACTCGGACATTGGGCAGGCGTCCAATCGCTGCCCGCGGCCGCCAGAGCGGTTGACGCAATCAGCACCCCCATCACCAACAACGCGGTAGTTCGCATGGATCCTCTCCATTCGTTGGTTATCGCACCCGGAAACGCAGCCCCATGATATTCGCCCATGGCGCAAGGCCGGTGCAAGCAGCGGCACAAAACAAGACCAGGCCTCTCGGGAAAGCCTACTCCAGGGACGGCCAGACGATCTCGCCCCGGGCCTGGGCCTCGGTGTTCTCGTAGGCTCCGTAGAACTCGGAATTGCAGTCGAGCCACAGGACGATGCGGTGGAATTCCTCGTCCGACAGCTTCGTGCCGTAATGTCCCTCGCGCAGGTAGGGCAGCAACGCCGACGCGCGCGCCCCGAATTGCCCGGGTATGGTGCGGCTGCCGCCGTGCTCCTTCGAGCGGATCGAGCCCTTCCCCGCATCGAAGTAGAAACCGTAATCCTGGACGAGATTGGCGTACGACCGGGTCCACCCGTACTCTTCGTCGATGGCGGCCGTCAGATCAAGGGTTTCTTTCTGCTGGTGGCACTCGACGCAATGGCGGTCGAGCACCGGCTGCACGAGCCGGACAAAGCTGAACGGGTTGGACCCCTCCGGCTCGGGCTCGATGGGCGACGGACCCCGCCGCAGGGCAAGCGGCATGCGCGCGGGCTCCATGGGAGGGCGGGAGGCAACGTGCTTGGATTCATGGCACCCGAGGCATGTGAGCTGTTCGCCGGGATGCACATACGTGCCGGAGCGCATGGACTGGACGGCCATCCCCCGCCCGTCGAGGGCCTGGAAATAGATCAGCTTGCCCACGGGCGCCTCGAAGAAGGCCGAGCCGTCCGCCTCGACGGGCACGGTTCCCAGCACGGCACGGGCATTGGTCTGGTTGGCCGCGCCAATGCGGGGTTTGTTGCTCGGGGGTGTGGTCTTCGGCAACACGTGGATAATCCGCAACGCGGCGATCTTTGTGTCCTCGGGCCAGTCAAAATCGCTGTTGTACACGTCCATCACCGCCACGGTCGCGGGCCGTTGCTCCTGACCGGCCGCCTGGGTGGTGCCATCGGGGATCGCCGGCGGCACGGGCCGCGCCCGCAACGGTATCGGGCTCAAACACGAAATCTCGGGGTCGCGGTAGAGCAGCTCGCGGTTGCCGAAACGGTCAATCCAATAGATGCCGCGGTTTGTGCACGCGGCGTCATAGACGCACAGGTAATCGTCTTCGCTCAAGGGCCACGGCGTGCCATAGACCATGTGCTCGCGGATGGCTTTCACGTCTGTCTCGGCCTCGGGAAACGGCACCTCGGGAGTCAGGCGCGTCAGTTGCGACTGGGCGCCGTCGTCCTCGATGCGCGGATCGATGAGCACGAGCGAGCCGAAGGCGTGGCCGTGATGGGCCGCGGCCGTGGCCACAAACCGGTGCGAACCGGGAATGGCCCGGATGCTCATCTCCATCCAGGGGCGGCTCTCGCGTTCGCGTGGATAATTACCGTGAAACGCCCGGGGATCACGGCCGTCGGGGTAACACGTCCAGATGTGGTGGGCCACGTTGGTGTCGCGGTCAACATAGTCCCACCGCGAATAGACGAGCATGCCGTCGGTGGTGACGCTCGGGTGCCACTCGTGGGTTTCGTGATAGCTCAGGCAAATGATGTCCGACCCGTCGGCGGCCATCGAGTGGAGGGTATACGTGGGCGAATCGAGGGGTGGCGCAGAACCGCCGCAGCGCAAGTACCCGCCGCGGCGTTCCGAGATAAACACGATGCGCCCGCTGGGCAGGAAACACGGGTCGAAATCGTTGGTGTTGCCTTCCGTAAGTTGGACAAGCCCCGTGCCGTCGCTGTTGACCCGGAAGATGTGGTAACTGCTGCGCGGCGACCATTCCGGGTACTCGCCCAGGGTCTGCGTGTAAGCGAACAGAATGGTCTCGCCGTCGAAAGAAACGTCCGGCGATAGGAAGGAGCCGGGTGTCAGCGGCTGGCCTGCGAGGCGGCCGTTTTCGACCACCACGCCTTCCAGCAGGTCGCGCACGCGCGGGTTCGGGCCGAAGGGCTCCTCGAGCACGAAGAGTCCGCCGCCGGGTTTCGCCGTGAAACCGTAGTACTGGTGGCACATGTGAAACAAGCCGCCGGGATCGTGGCGTTTGATGAACAGAAGCTTGTCAAAGTCAAGCAGGGGGTTCGCGAAGGCAACGGCCCGCATCAGACGGCGGCATTCGAAATAGAACGCCTTCCGAACATCGAGCGAAGCCTCTTCCCCGCCCTCCCGTTGCGTCAAAACGGCCGCAAGATCGCGCTGGCGGCCCTCGAGAGCATCGAGCGCAGCGACAGCGCCGTCGTCGCCGGATTCATGCGCGAGCACTCCCAGCCGCGCAGCGAGTTGTCCGGTCCGCTCGAGGATAGCGGCGCTATGGGCCATCGAGAACCGGTCTGCGTCAGTCATCGCGGCGGAGACCACTTCTTGCGCCCCGTCCTGCGATTCTGCAACCGAATAGGGACCGACGCTCTTCTGGTCGGCGGTGCGCCCGAGCGCGATATTCGTGTCGGGCTCAGCGGCGCCGTAGACCTCGATCTCATCGAGGGCAAAGGAGCATTTTCCGGGTACCTGCAGCCGCACCACGCGCGCCATGACGCCCTTCCCGCGCAAGTCCACCACGAGCGGGGCATTTTCGTTCACGCCGTAAAAGGTATCGCCGTTGTGCTGGTAGATTTCGGTGAAATCCCAGCGCTCGCTCGAGCGCACGGATGCGTCGCCGTTTATCTCCGTAGCGACGAGCACACGGATTCTGCGGGTGCGTGCCGCGGTGTCTCCCGTCGTGCGGTTAAACACCACCACCCGGTCCAGTTCCACGGTTTCGCCCAGATCGACCTGCCACCACGGGTCGGTTTCATTGCTGGCCGTGTGAAACCCCAGCGTGCCGTTCTTGATGCCGTCGCAGCCGCCCGCGGCATCCTGGGCGCTCGTGACACCCTTCGCATTGGTCGGAAGAGTTTCCGCCGGCGCCGGGGGATTCTGGAGGCGGTTCAGCGCGAATTGCTCGTCCTGCGCGACCCAATCAGCTTCGATCAGGGCCTGAAGATCCTGCGCGTAAGCAGCGGATACAAAGCACAGCACAGTCAGGCCAAACAGGGCAAAATGACGACCCGTCTCTCGCTGCATAACACGAACCCCC
>CAZFOG010000406.1:0-5427 GCA_964520685.1 uncultured Nitrospiraceae bacterium
CTCCTGGGATTCGTACTGGGTTTTTCTGTTCGGCCAGGCATGGATTGCGTTCCGGGCGTCATTCTGGGCCGCACGGGCGGTTGGCCGCGAACGGGAAGAACGCAAGACCCGGACTGAGAGGCCCATCGACGATCCGGAAGTGCTGGCGGCCCGGCGGCAACGGTTTCCCTACTACATTATCGACCCCTTGCGGCGCACCGAGCCCATCGGCGACCACGCGAATCCGATGCGTGTGCGCGAGCTGCGCTGGGGGCTGCTGGGTATGCGGACGCGCATGGTTCGCGCCATGTACGCTTCCATGGCCGTTTTCATGCTCCTGGGAATCATCGCCTACGGGGCCGACGGCGTCTACTCGTGGTTCATATTGGCCATGGTGTTTTGTGCACTCGTTGGGCCGCCCTTCCTGATGCCGATATTCTCGCGCGATGTGCGCCGGGATACCCTGGATGGACTGCGCAGCACATTGCTGCGCCCGGAGCAGGTCATCCTCGGAAGATATGCGGCCGGCCTTGCGACGATGCTGCCTTTGCTGACGGGCATATTCGCGGCCAGCCTGATCTTGCTCGGCGCCAACCTGTACTTCAGTGAACGGGTAGGCAATTTCTTCACCGGATACGCCACCCTGGCGGTCTGCATTGTTCTTGTCGTCGCGACATGCCTGCTGGTATCGCAATTTGCGCGCAGAACGGCCACGGCATTCACGATGGCCTATGGCGTGATCGCCCTGCTGTACGGCGTCCTGTGGCTTGGCGGGCTCTATGGGGTCAAATGGACACTTGACGAGAAGCTCGAGTTCCATGCACAGGCGTGGCAGTTTTTGTCTCCCCTCGGGGCATACGGCGCCGTATCCGGCGAGACCTACTATGTTGAACAGCCCCCGCGCCGCGATTCGAACACAATAATGGCCAGGGCTTCGAGGCAATTTGGCTGGCGGGGCTATGACAGTTATCTGTGGCATCTTCCCGACCCCCTACTCATGTGGTTTGCGAGCTTGACAGGCTTTGTTCTATTGGCGTGGGCGTTTGTGCGTGCATCGATCTGGCGGTTTTCGAAAGTAGGAGTACGGGATCCATGAACTCCGGCACAGCGGGGAATTGAGTGTGTTTTTTCCATTCACAAGCGTGGTGAGACACGAACTGGTGCGCAAGCTCCGGGCCGTACGCCCGTTTCTGCTCGTAGTGGCGGCCGTGAGCATATCAAGCATTATCATTGTGTCGGCATGGCCGTACGAGACCCGCCACTATTTTGATATGGGCCGCGAGGCGTCTCTTGTCATTCTTGTGAGTTCCTTTGTGACCTGGTGCTTCGCCGCCATGCTGGTCTTGCCAGTCTACGGTGGCGTGTCGGTGGTTCTCGAACGCCAGCAGGAGACCTTCGACCAGGTGTTTCTGACGTTGATCACGCCGGCCGGCATTGTCGTGGGAAAACTCCTGAACACTCTGGGCATGTACCTGCTTATCATGGTCGCAATGGCCCCGCTGGTGGCAACATCATACTTCCTGCTTGGGCTTGACGTGTCCGCCTTCCTGGTCTCGGTGCTCATCATCCTGTCGGTGGCATACTCGATTGCATCCGTAAGCATCCTCTGTTCGGTGCTGTCGCGAAGCGTGTTGCGCGCCCTCATACGGTCCTTCTTCTTCGCCGCGGCCGCTGTTGGCGGCGCTTTCTTCTTCGGGATGTACATGGTCCTGGTATTCACCTGGATCTTACAGCTTGACCCGTCAACCTATTTTCGCAGTCCCGAGAAATACATCTTCGTCTTTGTGCCATTCTCAGCAGCGGTCGCGCACACCCTCGAACCGGAGATGATTCCCGTGTCAATCTGGGGATGGACCATCGTCGTGCAGTTGCTCATCGGCACCTTGTGCCTCGTAGTCTCAGCCAATGTGGTCCGCCGGATTGCCTTGCTGCCCCTTCAGACAGTCCAGACACCGCTCTGGAAACGCGTGCTGGAGCCGCGTGCCCCGAAAGGCAAACCCGCGCCTCCGATATCCGATCGCATCAACCCCATTTACGCGCGTGAAGTGAATTGGGAAGGGTTTGCCCGCACGCGGCAGCGCCGCCGCACGTTCTTCCTGGTGTTGCTGTTAGGAGGCGGACTGCTGGCAACGCTCTTGATTGGCGGCGAACGCTATGGGAACGAACTGATGGGTTATCTCTGGTGCGGGATGCTCCTCGTCAGCGTTGCGGTCGCCGCCCCCATGGCCACAGCCAACAGCGTCACGCGGGAATATGAACTGGGTAATCTTGACATGCTTCGCATGACCGTGCTCCGGCCTCACCACATCATCCTGGGAAAGACCTTGGCGGGACTGCGCGGATTATCGCCCCTGATCATGGGCCTGTTGGTGCTGTTTCCCCTGGTGGTGTACGGGCAATGGCCCAAGGTGGACGAGACGCTCGGCATCTGTTTCATCGCGTTTGGCTCGGCGTGTGTGTGCGCGCTCGTGGGAACCAGCCTGGGCATGGTCGCGTCGGTCTCCAGCCGCCGCACCACCATCGCCGTAATCGTTGCGTATGTCTTGAACGCCTGCGTCTACTTCCTGCTGTACGTCTCCGTCCGGTTCGCGCTGGAAATCGCCGTCTTGTTCCAGGAGTTAAGCATCGGGAGGCGGCAGACGTTTCAAGGGTTTATCCAGATTTTTGACAGGTTCTTCATGCTGACCTCTCCTTTTCTGGGTTTCATGGAGAATATTGACAAGTATTCGCACCGGGGCGAGTACGTCACGAGCTATTGGCTGGCAAATATCACCATTTGTGCGGGGTACAGTCTGTTGGCGCTCTGGCTTTCAGTAGTAGTTTTCCGGCGCAAGTGGGAGCGGGCGCAGCGATGATGTTTCCCAGCATGGCCATCGTCCGGCGGGATTTGTTGCGGGCTGCGCGGCAGAAGCGCACCTTTTTCTGGCTGGTCGCGCTCGTAGGCCTTACATCGGTCTTTGTGGCTGGGTTCTGGCCGAATCAGTCGTTCTACTACTTTGCTGGCAGCCGCATTTCACAGAGCATCATTCTCCCTTCAGTGATGACCTGGATGTTCGCGGTGATGATTCTGGTCACGCCGTACGGCGCCACGGCCATTGTGCTTGAACGGCAGCGCGAGACACTCGACCTCGTACGCACAACCCGTATCCGGCCGCTGGGGTTTATTTTCGCCCAGCTTCTCAGCGTCTTGTCACTTCAGTTACTGCTCCTTTTGTCCACGGTCCCTGTTGTTGCCTCGATTTATTTCCTCGTCGGCCTCGAGTTGCGCAATTTCGCGCTTGGGGTCGGGATGGTCCTGGTCGTCATGGTCTCGTGTGCTGTGGCCGGGCTATATGCCTCCTCGAAGTCACGAACGGTGCTGACCGCCCTCGTGTGGGCCTATGTCTACGCATTCGTGCTGATGGGGGGCCCTGTATTTGCGGGCGCTCTGATTCTCGATGGATTGGGCATCTATCGTCTGGGGGGAGCCCGTTTCGAGGAGGTACTTGCGGTTACCAGCCCGGCCTTTGCCGGCATAGCCGCCTCGATCGGCGAAGTCCAGGTGTCGAGGGTGGCAGCCTCCGCCATTATTCAAGGTGTGGTGGTAGTGGCCGGTCTGGTTCTTATCTACCGGAATGTACGGCGCCCCGAGGGCCGCGGCAATCGCGTATGGGAGCTTCTGGTTTCGGGTTTGCGCGCTTCCTTTCCGCACGAGCACCTCCGGCGACGCCTCTTAAGGCGCCGTCGAACGGCGAGCATGGATTCCTGGAATCCCGTCTACGTCAAGGATACACGGTTTGTGGGCGACGGCCACCGCTCGCTGATGATTGGCCTGAGTTCATTATTGTTGGCGGTGGCGGTGTGCATCGCTATCCCGGCATTCGGCGTGGCCCTCAGCGGCAGTAACGCCAATCGGGAAGAAGCCATGGTGGTTTGGGTGGTGTTCATGTGGTTTGCACTGGGTATTCTGGCCCCCCTCACGACCGCAACGTCTATCGCGAACGAACATGAGTTGGGAAACCTGGACATGCTGCGCGTCACGCGGTTAAGCGGCCGTCAGGTCGCGCTCGGCAAGTTCCTCGCGGGGTGCCGGATGCTGCTGCCCGCCTTTGTGATAATCGCGGCCGGTTCTCTCGTGCTTGCCCCGTTGGATTTTGCATACCGGTCCCCGGGCGGGCTTACGACTGGCTTTGTTTCCGCGTGCTTGACGGCCCTGCTGGGCGCCAGCCTGGGCATACTCGCATCGTCGTTCGCCAGGACCTCGACCCGTGCGGTGATTTGGGCGTACATGTTGACGGCCGGGGTGACGATCCTGTTGTTCCTCGCGGGAGGTCTCTCTTGCGTAATGCTGCAGGAGGTGGGAATGGCGCCAAGCCGCAACAGCGACATAACAAAGGGCCTTTATGAGATCGTGTGCTTCCTGTCGCCGCCGCTGGCTTTCATCCGCAATTACAACGACCATAATCCGCATGCGACGCTGTTCACGCCGTATTGGGTGGTGCATACGGTGTTCTACGTAATCCTCTGTTTCTTGATCGTGCTTGCCGCTTCCCTCAAGATGACATCGCGGTGGCGGGCAAGCGACAACTGAACTAAGGGAGACAATCGCAGTGGCAAGAACAGTGAACGTGATTCTGATGGCAGGTCTCATGTTCTCGTGCCTGGCAGGGTGCGGGGGGGAAGATAAACCCATCGTGGTCGTGTATACGGCGCTTGATGAAATGTTTTCGCGGCCGATTCTGGCCAAGTTCGAGGAGCAGACCGGCATCGAAGTCCGGCCGGTATACGATGCCGAGGCCAGCAAAACCACCGGACTCGTCATGCGGCTCATCAACGAGGCCAGCAGGCCCCGCGCCGACGTCTTCTGGAACAACGAGAGCGCCCAGACCATCGTACTGAAGGAAAAGGGACTCCTCGAAGCGTATGCATCTCCAGCCGCCGAGGCGATTCCCGCGCACTACAAAGACCCCGAACACTTCTGGACCGGTTTCGCCGCGCGGGGACGGGTCATCATCTACAACACGGACCTGGTCGAGGACCCGCCCACCTCGATCATGGATTACCTCGACCCGGAATGGAAGGGGAGAGCGGCCATCGCGAAACCCCTGTTCGGCACGACGGCCACCCATGCGGCGGCCCTGTCTACCCTGTGGGGCGAAGAGAAAGCGCAGCAGTTCTTCCTGGATTTGCTCGCGAATGACGTGGCGGTATTGGCGGGCAACGCCACCGTGCGCGACATGGTGGCCAGCGGGGCCTATGCCTGGGGTCTGACCGATACCGATGACGCCAACGGCGCCATCGAGGACGGAATGCCCGCCAAGTGGCATTTCCCCGACCAGGAAGAGGGGGGATTGGGTACCCTGGTCATCCCCAATACCGTGGCGCTGGTGAAGAATGCGCCCCATCCCGAAGCTGGGAAGGCCCTTATTGATTATCTGCTCAGTCCGGAAGTCGAAAAGACATTGTCCG
>CAZFOG010000407.1:0-5410 GCA_964520685.1 uncultured Nitrospiraceae bacterium
GAGGGGTATCGCAATCGCTTTGCGTATCGGCTTCCTGCTTCGATGTGGCCGCCGGTTTTCGCCGAGGGGAGTCTACCGAAGCCGATCCCGATCCCGATCCCGAACCCGAGGGACCAATCGCTATCGGGATCGCGATCGGGAGCGCAAAATACGCCCGTAATTCACAAACATTGAGCAGACAGGAACGGAGCCGGTTTGTCTGCGCCCCCGGCACTCCCGCCGGTCGGTCCCCCGTCCACTCAGTCCACCCAGTCCACGCGGTCCACTTCTTTGTGGGACCGGTGCCCTCACCGGTCATTCTCCCCGTCCACCTCCGCCCCTTCCCACGGGCTGGCGAAGCAGTTGCGCTATGCACCTTCGGTGCGCGATACTGCATCGAATACAAGCCGGGATGTGCGTGTATCTGATTTCGAGTGGGTTTTGGAGATGCGGCATTCACTTACGGGGGGTTGCTTGTGAACGCGATAGCTGATTTCTGGGGCCTGACCCTCAATCAGACCCTGCTCCTGCTTGCGGCGATTCTGATCATCGTCGATTTTTTCCTCTCGACAGACGTCGTGACCCATGTGGCCTACGTTATCGTGGCCTTCGTGATTGCCCGGAGCACCGGCCTCCATTTCATGTACCAGATCCTGATCGGGCTGGTCGCCTGGTTTGCAATCGTTGCGTTTCATTATCTCGTCTGGCGGGGCATCACGCACTGGGTCGCCAACACGCTCATCGCACCGGACCGGTACCGCTCGGGCGCGGACGGACTGGTGGGAGAAACGGGTGTGGTAAAACGCCTCGACGACGTCGCCATGGTCGAGCTAAGGGGAGACCTTTGGCCCTGCAAGGGAGCGGCCGCATTCGCGACGGGCGACCGGGTGCGGGTTACGGGCGTTAACGAAGGCGTTCTGACGGTTCAAGCCGAAGAAAGGAGCGAATAACATGCAGATCCTGCACGTCGTGCCTCAGGCGCATTGCGTGGTCCTCGAGCGGTTCGGGAAATTTGCGCGCGTACAGCGCGAGGGTCTCCGGTTCAGGCTGCCGTTCCTCGAGAAGATTCGTTTTGTGGATTCATGGGGCGATGTAGCCAATAAGCAGGGGTATTTGATCGAACTTACCGAACAGCAGACCGATACCACCCCGCGCCAATGCCATACCAAGGACAACGTGCCTGTCATCTCGAACGTGAGCGTGTATTGGCGGATTACCGACCCCCGCAAGGCCTTGTATGAAGTGGATGCGCTTCCTCAGGCCCTCGCCGACATCGCGCTGAACGCTCTCCGGGCCAATATTGGCTCCCTCGATCTGGACGATGTGCTCTCCGAACGGCAGGAACTCAACCAGCGCATCGCCGCCCAGCTCGCCGAGACGGCGGGCAAATGGGGCATTCTCTTCACCCGTGTCGAAATCCAGGAACTCAGCACGGACAAAGAAGTTGCCACGGCGATGATCCAGCAGATGGACGCCGAGCGCCGCCGCCGTGCCCAGATCTCCGAGGCCGAGGGGAGGGCCGAGGCCGAGGTCCTGGTTGCGCAAGCCGAGAAGCAGGCTGCCATCCTGCGGGCGGAGGGCCAGGCACGTGCCCTCGAGTTGCTCGCGGGCGCCGAGCAGACCTACCTGAACACTTTGGGCAGCAACCTCACCAAAGAGCAGGCGGTCACCCTCTTGATGGCCCAGAAATACATTGATGGGTTCGACACCATCAGCAAGAATCCCGCGGACAAGGTGTTCGTTCCCAATAGCTTCCAGGGGGTCTTCGCGTTTTCAGCGGACAAGGAACCGCCGCCCAAGAACGCACAAAGGTAATCTCTGCGGACAGCAGGCGGCCAGAAGGCGGGTCAATCCTGCTTCTTCCTGGAACCCGCCAGCGGGCTGTCCGGCATGCGTTGTGCGCCCTGCCCCTGAACAAACCGGGTTGTGCGCGGGAAATGACGCGCCAGCCACGTCACAACCTTGCCGTGTCCCGTGATAACGGCCTCGGGTTTGCGTTTGTAGACCGCGTTCACAATCGCGCGCGCCGCGCGCTCCCGGGGAACGACCAGCCACCGCGGCACGGGATCCTTCCACTCGCGGCGAAACTGCCCCTCATTGTCCGTCATGCGGATGTGGCTCTCGACGAATCCCGGCTCGATGCACGTGACCGAAACACCGTCGCGCAGCAGGTCGTAATAGATCGATTCGGCCAGTCCCGTCACAGCGAACTTGCTGGCGGCATAGGGGGAGGCCTTCGGCGAGCCCACCCTTCCCGAAACGCTGGAAATGAGCACCAGCCGCCCCCTTGATGCTTGCAGATGCGGCAACACCGCGTACACGGTGTCAATCAACCCGAACACATTGGTCTCGAACTGCCGGCGGAAATCCCCGGTGCTCAGTTTCTGGAACAGCCCCGATACGCCAAAGCCCGCGTTGGCAATCGCCACGTCGATACCGCCCCACGCCGCGACGGTCTGGGCGACGGCCCTGTCCAGCGATGCGCGGTCGGTCACGTCGCATTGAACCGCGAGCGCCTCGGCGCCTTTATGTTCCAGTTCCCTTTGAATCGCCTCGAGACGGTCCAGGCGCCGCGCCGTCAACGCCAGGCGCGCGCCTTCCGCGGCGAACGCGTGCGCCAGGGCTTCGCCAATGCCCGAGGATGCCCCGGTTATGAACACCGTCATTTCCTGAAAGCGCTGTGCCATCGTGTCACTTCTCCTGCCACTGCTCCGGCTGCGCGCGCTATTCCCCGTGCTTTTTACGGCACAACAGCCTGTCGGCCGAGATGGCATTGTCCCGCCACGCAAACCACAGCGCAATCGCTGCCATGAATACATAGTTGAGATTGTTTGCGACCGTGACGTGGTCCTGTTGGAGCATCTTCCCGAATGCCAGGCTGATGAGCAGCAGCCCTGCAACGGTCAGCGAGATGCGTGTGAAAATGCCCAGAATCAATACCACTCCCAACAGAAGCTCGATATAGGGGAGCGTATAGGCATACGGAAGCACCAGAATCTTGGGCAGGAAAGTGCCTTCAAAATCCTGCAGGATATACCGCGCGAATCCCGCGGGGCCGGGCCCCGTGAACTTGCCAACGGCCGCGAAAAAGAACAAGACCCCGAGGGCCAGTCTCAGCAAAAATCCGGCCACGCTCTCGGGCGACAGCCCGCTCCTGACATGTGCTTCGTTCGCCATCGTTCGCTCTCCCTGGTTTATGCGTTCGCATTCACAAGCATTGACTGCCGGGACGGGGATTCAACTCCCCGCAAAACATCAAACCGCTTCCATACGGCTGATGATGGCGTCTGCAAACGATTGGGTCGTTCCTTGGCCGCCGATGTCACGGGTGATTTCGGCCGGGTTTCCGTCATTGAGAACACGGTCATAGGCCTTCTTGATGCGTTCGGCGGCGGCCGTCTCGCCCAGGTGGTTCAGCATCATCACGCCGCTCATGATCAGGGCCAGCGGGTTCGCGACGCCTTTGCCCGCAATATCCGGCGCGCTCCCGTGCACGGCCTCGAACACCGCACAGCCCTCTCCGATATTGGCGCCAGGCACAACTCCCAGCCCCCCCACCAAACCCGCGCACAGGTCGCTCACCACGTCCCCGTAGAGATTCTCGAGCAGCAGAATGTCGAATTCCGACGGCTCGCGTACGAGATGCATACAGCCGTTATCGATGATGAGTTCGTCATATACAATCTCGGGCGCCTCCTGCTCATGCACGCGGCGCGCGCAATCCAGGAACAGTCCGTCCGACATCTTCATGATGTTGGCCTTGTGGAAGACCGTCACACGGCGGCGGCCGCGTTCGCGGGCATAGTTGAACGCGAAACGCGCGATTCGTTCACACGCGGTTCGGGTTGCAATCTTGAGGCTCTGGACCACCCCCGCGGTAATCTCATTCTCCAGCCCCGAATACAAACCCTCCGTGTTCTCGCGAATGACCACCAGTTCGACGTTTTCGTACCGCGTCTTGATCCCCGGCATGCTCCGCACGGGCCGAACCGCCGCGTACAGGTTCAGGCGCTTGCGCAACTGAACGTTGACGCTTCGGAATCCCTTGCCGATAGGCGTGGTGATGGGGCCCTTCAGGGCGACCCGGTGCACCTCGATGGCCTCGACCGTCTTGTCCGGCAACACATCCCCGTGTTCCTCGACCGCTCCCGCGCCTGCCGGGAGTTCGAGCCAGTTGATCGGCGCCTTCGACGCGTCGAGCACCCGGCACGCCGCCTCGGCGACCTCCGGTCCAATACCATCCCCTGGAATCAGACAAACGGTGTGCGACATACTGCTTCCTTTCACCCAAAACGCCAGTTGCCCGCTGCTACCATGACGCCGGCGAGCGGCCAAGTATTCCTGGAGCCGCCCTTACCCCTCCTGCAGCTTCTTCTGGTGTATGTGGGCGTTGATCTCTTTCAAGGCCGGTTCCCGGTCGAGCAATTCTATGACATCGAGGATGGAAAAGTCGTTCCTGCCGGTGTCCAGACGGGCGTAGATCGCCCGCACAAGGTCCAGATCCTCCTGCGTATCGACGCATACCCGCAGCTCCGGCCGCCGGTAAGGCCCCTGCACCTCGAGAAACGCTATCTTGAACCTTTCGGGATGCCGGTAGAAGTACGGCGTAACATGGGCCCGTTCGTACGGCTCCCGCGCCATTGATTCAATCTCCCGAAGCCCGGCCGCTCCAAATACCTCGACCTCCGACCCCCGTGGAAGCAGGTACTCTATGCAGCAGTTTGCCGCGTAATCGGCCTGCTTGTTGAAATAGAACGCGACGGTCTGCTCGACCAGGCCGGGGTCGATCAACGGGCAATCTGACGTTACCCGCACCACGACGTCAGCCCCCGTTTCGTTCGCCGTGGTCAGATAACGGGCAAGCACGTCCTCTTCGGCGCCCGTGCAGACGCGAATCCCCAAACGCCTGGCCAAGTCACGTATCGGCTGATCCTGTTCATGTGCGGTCGTGGCAATAACGGTCTCAGTGATAGAACGCGCCTGTGCGAGACGTTCGACCACGCGCGCCAGCATGGGCCGGCCCGCGATGTCAGCTAGAACCTTCCCCGGCAGCCTGGTCGACCCCATGCGTGCTTGTACGATTCCAACGACGCGACTCATTTGCCAACACCCTTCCATTTACATCTGCAGCTCCGCCCCGTTCCCCATCCGACTATTTGTCCGCAGGGACGCTCATGGCCGGCAACCACCCCGGGTGCCACGGACCGTGATTCTCTTGCCGGCTGCCAATGGCATGCGTGATAGAATAGCGCAAACGGGACAAGGGCGCCATCCATCGGTTGAGGGTTACTCTATGAATGGCCAGTCTTTCAGTCTGACAGCACGCGCCGCGAGCTTTCGCAACGCTTTTCGCGGCCTGGCCACGCTGCTGCGTACTCAGCCCAATATCCGGATTCACGCCGTCGCGACGGCCGTTGTACTTCTCGCGGGG
>CAZFOG010000408.1:0-2899 GCA_964520685.1 uncultured Nitrospiraceae bacterium
CGCGCCGGGAATGTGACAGGGAGAGGGGGTCTTCCCCAGCAAGGTAGGCCAAACGGCACCGCAGTGCAAGGAGGAAACCGGTCAACGGAATGCGTCTGCCTCGAAAATTCAAAAACCGGGACTGACCCAAGCGAGCGACGCAGGAGCGAGACGGGTCTGTCCCTGGGTTTTTGAAGAATCCTCCCCGCGAACGCCTTCCGGCGTTCGCCCCCCCGCTGAAGGGGGAGATGTGCGACGGCGTTGAGGTGGCATGCGCATCTTGCGCATGATCATCGTGCCGGTGCCGCGGTTCTTGAACACGCCGGACCCCATTTTCGCCGTCGATGGGTGCGCCGAACGGCTCATGGTTCGCTGCCTGGAAGGTTTACTCCGTGTATTCCTGTCCGTGCTCGTCCGTGCTCGTCCGTGCGGGTCCGTGTGTTCGGGGGGGCAGACTTCGGTTCCCGGAATCTGATTGCAGCTTTCCCTCGAAAGCGCCGTCGTGGAATAGGCGCTCTGGAAGACGTTGTTGTCAACAGGAGAATGCCCTATACTGTGTTTTCCAGGTGTTTCAGGACGTTATGTTCGAAGTTAAAGCCGTAAAAAGCCTTACGTGGCTGTTGATATGCCTGTGCGTGTGGGCGTCTGCTTCCGGTGCGCGGGACGTTGTTGTGTGTCTGGGACCGGATGGTCATATTGCCCTCGAACCCGTTCACGATATGGCGTGCGAGGGTGATGCAGAGCACCCGGCGCCGCCAGAGACCGGGGGGGATTGTGCACAGGAGCGCCATCACGCCGACTGCATGGACATCCTGTTCCCGGTTCAGGCCGAAGTGGCCACATCGCCTAACCACAAGACTACCTTGCATGATTTCGCAGCGGCGGGGTGCACAGCGCTCGAGTATCTGGCCCTGCTTGCCGGCTTGCCAGCGTCGAAATCCTCATACGGCGATACAGCTTCGCTGCATGCCTCCCCCACTCCGGCAATTCGCTACACCGTGCTCTTGATCTGAACACCCCTTCCCTGTCTGGTTCGCCATCTTCTTCACAAGTGTCGTTTTCGAAAACGGCAGCATCGCCGTGTTACCGAGAGAGGAGTACCCATGCGATTCGTCTGTACCACAGCACTGCTCGCCGCATGGTCTTTGACCACGCCGGGTGCGGACATGGGCCCAAGCGAAGCGGAAGCCCGGGTGGCGGCCGGGCCGGTCTCCGAAAACAGTGGAGACTCGCCTATCACATTGCAGGAGGCCATCCTGGCGGTCCTTGCCGGGAATCCCGACCTTGCCGCGACGCGGTGGGACATCGAGATTGGGCAAGCGGGCGTGACTCAGGCGGGTTTGCGTCCGAATCCGGAATTGACACTCGAGATCGAGGACATTCGCTGGAGCCGCGGCCCGTCCAAACGCACGCGAACCCGTTCGCTATCGGGCGGCATCGGTTCCGGCAGCCTGCCCACACTCGGATGGGAAAGGGAAACCGAACAGGGAGCGCGGTCTGGGTTCACGGAATCCGAGCTGACGCTGAGTATTGCCCAGGTCATCGAACTGGGCGGGAAACGGGCGAAACGGATTGCCGCGGCCGAGGAAGCGAAGCAACTGGCACTTTGGGACTACGAAACCCTCCGCGCGGACGTGGTCGCAGGGACGGCACGAGCCTTCGTAGCCGTGCTTGCGGCCCAGGAGAAGCTTGCTCTCGAGGATGACCTGGAACGCCTCGCGGACGAGGTCGCGCGAACGTTCCGAGTACGCGAGGAAGCCGGGCAGGTATCTCCCATTGAAGCGGCGAAGGCGGAAGTGGCCCTGGCAAGTACGCGCCTCGAACGCGAACGGGCTGCCGCAGATTTGCGCGTTGCGCGGATTCACCTGGCAGCGATGTGGGGCGACGAGACGCCCCGCTTTGGCGAAGCCGCAGGGCATCTGGACGGCCTGCCCGCCCTGCCCGCGCTGGACGAACTGCGCATGCGCCTGGATGACAACCCGGACATCGCGCGATGGGCATCGGAACTGGCTGCGCGAAAGGCGGGACTTGCCCTCGAGCGGGCGAACCGGATTCCCGACGCCACCCTCGAGCTGGGATGGAAAAGCACGGGCCTGGCCGGTTCGACGGCAACCCGGTACGGCTTCGGAAGCGACGGCGGCTTCGGCTTATCGCGGTCGGCGTCGAGTTTTGACTCGGGGCGCGACAACAGTGTGATTTTGGGGGTATCGCTGCCCCTCCCCCTTTTCGACCGCAACCAGGGCGGTATTGCCGCCGCCGAATTCGAAGTATCGAAAGCCGCGGATTCAAGCCGGGCGACCGCCGTATCCGCTGTCCGAGAGCTTCAGGGGGCACATGAAGAAGCGGCGGTGGCACAGCGTGAGATCGGGTTCCTCGAACGCGATATTCTGCCCCAGGCGGCCGACATCTACGAGAAAACCCAGCGGGGATACCGCCAGGGCAAATTCGATTATCTCGATGTACTCGATGCACAGCGCACGCTCTTTGAAGCGCGTACGACCTACGTGGATGCCCTGGAACGCTACCATCTCGCGGTGATCGCGCTCGAACGTCTTACCGGCACTTCATTGGCCCGCTGGGAAACGGCGGCTTTTCCAGGAAACGAGGAGATACACCATGCGGAATAGACTGGGAGCTATCGCTACGGTCCTGGGTTTGCTGGCCGTGCTTCTGGCCGGCGCGTACGTGGCAACCGAGTTTAGCAGTCCGGAACTCATGACGCACGTCGAAGCGGCCGAGAACGCCGCGCCCCCGGGCAGCCAGGACGAGCACGACCACGATGCGCACGCACATGAGAGCATAAACCACGACGAGGAGAGCCACGACGGGCACGGGCACGTCGAAGACGGCCACGAGGACGACGGGCACGACGAGCAGTTGCCTGTGGTTCGCCTGTCCCAGGAGGAACAGGAAGCGCTGG
>CAZFOG010000408.1:2999-5403 GCA_964520685.1 uncultured Nitrospiraceae bacterium
CACGACGAGCAGTTGCCTGTGGTTCGCCTGTCCCAGGAGGAACAGGAAGCGCTGGGCGTTGTGATACGCGAGGCTTCTTCGGGCGTGCTGGCCATGGAAATCGCCCTGCCCGCCGAGGTCCGGTTGAACGAAGACCGCGTGGCGCACATCGTGCCGCGCGTGTCCGGTATCGTGCGTACCGTACACAAAACCATCGGTGACACGGTGTCGGAAGGCGAACTCCTGGCCGTGCTGGACAGCCGGGAGCTGGCGGATGTCCAGGCCGAGTACCTTGCCGCCAATGCCCGCCTGGAATCGGCGCGCAAGGAATTGAGCCGGGAAAAGTCCCTGTGGGAAGAAGAGATCTCGGCGGAAAAGGACTATCTGGCGGCCTCCCGCGAGTTTGAGGAGGCACAGATTCTCGTACGCGCGGCCGCGCAAAAGCTTCAAGCCCTTGGGGTATCGGAGGAACAACGCCGGGCGATCGCCGCGGGAAAACGCGACAATCTAACCCGCTACGAGATGACGTCGCCCTTCGCGGGGGAAGTCATCGAGAAACACATCGTGCTGGGCGAGAACCTCGAGGTGCAGTCGAACGCGTTCATCATCGCTGACCTGGATTCCGTGTGGGTGGATGTGCGGGTTTATGAGAAGGACCTCCTGCGGGTCCGTGCCGGGCAAACCGTGCACGTTTCCGGTCCGGAAGGCTATTCCACCGTCGAAGGCATTATCGCCTATGTTGCGCCGGTGGTGGACCGCGAAACCCGCACGGCACTGGCACGGATCGTTCTGCCCAACCAGGACCGCCTGTGGCGGCCGGGCCTATTCCTGCAGGTCCGGCTCGGAATCGAGGACGCGGCGGCCTCGGTCGTCGTTCCCAAGACGGCGGTGCAGCGCCTGGAGAACACCCCCGTGGCATTTGTCGCGAAGGATGGCGGGCTGCAAGCGGTCGAATTGACGCTGGGACGCGAGACGGATGACGCGGTCGAGGTGGTGGCGGGTCTTGCTCCCGGCGAACGCTACGTTGCCGAGGGAGCCTTCGCACTCAAAGCCCAGATTGTCACAAGCAACCTTGACGCCCACGCAGGCCATGGCCACTGAAAATAGAAGAGGACCTCGAGCGTGATTGACAAAATCATTGAAGCCTCGTTGAAGGCCCGCGGGCTGGTCGTTATCGCACTGGTGGCGGTCGTGTTCTATGGCATTCACGCCTACCGCCAGATGCCCGTCGACGCGTTTCCCGACATCTCGCCGGTGATGGTGCCCGTATTCGCCGATGCCCATGGCATGGCCCCCGAGGAGATCGAGCGTCTGATCACCTTCCCCATCGAATCGGCGATGAACGGGCTTCCGGGCGTGACCCAGATCAAATCGACGTCCGCCTTCGGCATGGCGGTGGTGTATGTCTATTTTCGAGACAGCGTAAACATGTATTTCGCCCGCCAGCTGGTTGCGGAACGGTTAAGCGGGGCCATGGCGGAGTTGCCCGAACTCCATGACCCGCCTGCCCTCGGGCCCATATCCACCGGACTCGGCCAGGTGTTCATGTATTACCTGACCATCGAAGACAGCGTGGATACCGAAGGCAAGGAGCCTGACACCTACCTGCGCGAATTGAATGACTGGATCGTGAAGTTTCAGTTGCGCACGGTGCCCGGGGTAACGGATATTCTCTCGATCGGCGGCCATGTTCTTCAGTACCAGATCCGCGTCGAACCCGACGCGCTGCTGAAATACGAACTGACCCTGGAAACCATTGTGGACGCAGTTCAAAGAAACAACCGCAACGTGGGCGGGCAGTTTCTGGTGCTCGGAGCCGAGGAATCGCTGGTGCGGGGGCTGGGGCTGGTTCAGAGTCTCGAAGACATCCGGCGCATACCCCTTAAGACCGCGGGCGGTGTGGCTGTCACCATCGGCGACGTGGCCGAGGTTGCCTACGGAAACGAGATCCGCCGTGGCGTCGTCACGCGAAACGGCCAGCAGGAGGTGGTGTCCGGAATTGTGCTTAAGTTGTACGACGAAAACACGTCGGATGTGATCGGGCGCCTCTACGACAAGGTGGCAACCGTGCAGGCGTCATTGCCCGAGGGAGTCCGTCTCGTGCCGTACTACGAGCAGGCGGACTTGGTCGAACGCGCCACCTGGACGGTCAAGAAGGCGTTATTGCAGGGCGCCGTGCTGGTGTTCCTGATGCTGCTGCTGTTTCTCGGAAACATCCGCTCGGCCCTGATCGTAGCGGTATCACTTCCCGTGTGCTCGCTGATCGCGGTGATCTTCATGGGGTTGAGCGGCATCTCGGCCAACCTGATGTCGCTGGGCGGGATCGCGGTCGCCATCGGGATGCTGGGCGACGGCGCGATTGTGATGGTCGAGAACATCTACCGGCATCTGAACGGCCCGAAGGGGCGAATCGAGGAACCTCGAG
>CAZFOG010000409.1:0-5393 GCA_964520685.1 uncultured Nitrospiraceae bacterium
GAAAGCGGAAACGCCGGAACCGGCCAGCGTTTCGCCGCCGGAGGCGGCGCCGTCTCCCGAAGCGCCCGCACCATCCCCCGAGCCGGCGGAGAAGCCCGAAGTTGAGACGCCCGAACCGGCACCCGTGCCTGAGGCGGTGAAAGAAGCCGTTGCGGAAACGCCCGAACCGGCCGTGGCGGAGCCGGCTGCGCCCGAACCGGAGAAGCCCGCGCGGCAACCGGGGGTATTCGATGCGATTGCTCTGGTTGCGGCGGTGGTGCCACAGGATTCGCCGCGCGCAGAGACACCGCCAACGGCCGAATCCGTGGCCGAGAAAGGCGATGCCCAGCTCTTCCCGGCAGACGCGCCGATGTTAGAGGGCTTTGCCGGGGAACTCGAGGCGCTCGAGCCGGGAGAAACGCTGAAAGCCGCCGCATCGAGCCTGCTCGAGGCGTGGAACATGGCGCTGCTGGCCGACGCACCCGCGGGCGACGATGTGCGGCACCTCGCGCAATTCGCTTCCGCCTACGGCCTGACAGCGGAGCCGCTTTCGGCCAGCCTCGCCGAGCTCGAGGCCCTGAATCTCCCGGCGTTCGTGCGCATGGGGGCGGGCGACAAGTCACTGTGGATGGCGTTGTTGTCGACGAAAAAGGATGCTGTGCGCTGCTCGACCCGTTTGGGGAAGACCGTCACGGTTCCGCGCGAGGAGTTTGCGAAGGCCTACCGCACCGAAGCGGTGGTGCTTTGGCGCGATCCGGCTCCGGGGGCCGACGTGTTGAGGCCCAACATGGAAGGCGACCAGGTGCGGGCGCTTCAGCATCGTCTGCGCCAGCTTGGCCGCTACCAGGGGGAGTTGACCG
Source organism: uncultured Nitrospiraceae bacterium (assembly GCA_964520685.1). Classification (GTDB taxonomy): domain Bacteria; phylum Hydrogenedentota; class Hydrogenedentia; order Hydrogenedentales; family SLHB01; genus UBA2224. The sequence goes on from CAZFOG010000409.1 coordinate 840, forward strand.
GCGTATACGACACGGCCACGACGATAGCCGTGACGGCCATACAGGCCGAAACCGCGTTGAAGCGCGACGGCAAGGCGGGTTCCCAGGTGCGGATGGTCCTGTGCAGTTGGCTGTCCGATTTTCCAACACCCGGATTGCATGCGACGAAGGCCGTGCAGCCGGTTCAAACCGCGGGCGAAACCGGTTCCGCCGAGAATCTGCCGGTTGCGGAAGAAAAGCCCTCGATGCCTCGCGAGGCCCCCAGCGCACCCGCGGCGATCGCGCGTGTCGAGGAGCCCGAGCCGGCGCCGCGGCCGGCTCCCGTACCCGCGCCGCGACCGGAGTTGCCGAAAACCCAGGATTCGGGTACAACAGAGACAGAGCCTGAGACACCGGACCGCGCCCCCGCGGCCGCACCGCCCGAAGCGCCCGCGAACGCGCCGGAAGGCGTGGTGACCGAAACGCCTACGAAAGGGCCGGGCGAAACGGTGGTGGTTCCGGAGCCGTTGGTGACCGTTGTCGAGCTGCCCAAGGAACCGGAGGCCGCGCCGCCACCGCCAGGGCGCGACGTCGAGGCGCTCCTGGCGGAAGAAGTGTATGGCGGGAATACACGGGAATCGGGGAAGGAGATAACTTCACCGGTGTTCACGGGGGCGCCGCTCGTACCCCATCGCGGGGAAAATACCGAGCCGGCGGACGGGGAAAACGGATGAGTTCGATTCTGGATGCCCTCAATAAGGCGGAAGAAGAGCGCGCCGCCCAGGAGGATGCGCTGGCGCGCGGATTCGACAACCTGGACATCGAGGAGGAATTGACGGGCCGCCTGGCGTCGAATGGCGCACGGAATCCGGACGTCTCGCTCACGACATTCAAAGTCCTGGTGCTTGGCTTCGTCTTTCTGGCCGTGGTGGCCGCTGCATCGGGCGCGGGCGCGCTGGTGGTGTTTCATCTTCGAAACAATTCGAGCGTCGCGCAATCGAAAGGCGATTCCGCGGAGTCCAATCACCATCTGGCGGCGATTTCTCCTACCGTGCCGGATCCGGGACCCCAGACCACGGCGCGTCCCGCCCTGTCGTCGCTGCCGGTGGCGTCCAATGCCGCCGAAACAACCATTTCGGAAACGGCCGCGCCGTCCGCGCCGGCTGTTCCCATCGCCTCGGAGCCGGTCGAGCAGCCGGTGCCGGCAGCCGGCGCCGAACCGACATCCGGCACGGAGGTTTCCGCACACCGCGTGTCTCCGGTGGAGCCAGCCGGGGAAGAAGTCCTTGCGCCGGCGTCCGAGCCTGCGGCGACTGCGCCCGCGCCTTGGGAAGACATGAGCGAGGCGGTACCGGACGCGCCGCCCCCTGCGCGCGAGGCGCCCCCTGTGGAACCGGCCGCTGCGCCGCGCGTTCAGATGGCCGCCGCGGAACCTGTCAGGCCCGTATTCGTCGCGCCGGCACCGGTGCAGCCTGCGGCCCCGCCGGAATTGGAGGCGCCCGAGCCTGCGGCCGAACCCGCGCCGCGAGAATACGCATCGGCCGTAACCAGCCGGCCGGCAGAGGTTGCCGCTCCGGCGAGTGCGCCCGCCGAAGCGCCTGCTGCGTCGCGGCGGGTTAGCGAAGGGGAAGTCGACCTTATGTCTTTGCCTGAGCTGACCGCTTCGGATCGGCATCGGCTGAAACTGCCGGAGATTACCGTAAACGTGGTGGGGCGTCCGTCGAAATACCGGCCCCAGCCGTCCGCAATGATCAATTTCAGCCGGGTGGTGCTGAATGATCTCATTCCAGGGACCCGGGCGCAATTGATCGGGGTCAGCGTTCACGGGATAGGGATTCAAGTCGGCGACGAACGGTATTTCGTGCCCAAATAGGGGCATGTCCGTATCAGGACAGCTTTACCAGCCGGCGCAGCCGGGCCACCTCATCGCGCCGCAGCCATCGCCACTGGCCGGGCCGCAAGGAGCCCGTCTCGATGCCCGCAAAGTGGGTGCGCCGCAGTTTGGCGACTTCGTGGCCAATTTCCGCACACATGCGTTTCACCTCGCGCTTCCGGCCCTCGCGCAGGGTGAGGCGCAGGCGCGTGGTGTCCTTTCCTCTCGCCAGGATTTCGGCTTTTGCGGGCGCGGTTGCGCCGTCTTCGAGCGAGACGCCGGACTCGAGCCTGCGCAGCGCCTCCTCCGTGACGCGTCCGTGTACTGTGGCCACGTACGTCTTGAGTACGCCATAGCGCGGATGGGTTAAGCGCTGGGCGAGTTCACCATCGTTGGTCAGCAGGAGCACGCCGGTCACGTCGAGGTCGAGACGTCCGACCGGAAAGACGCGGACGTGCACGCCCGCCAGGCAATCCATGACGGTCTTCCGGCCCTGGGGGTCGTCTACGGTGGTGATGGTTCCTTTGGGTTTATTGAGGAGGATATACGCGGATTTCTCGGACCGGATGGGCTTGCCATTCACCCGGACGTCATCCTTGTCTGGATCGACGCTGCACCCGATGGAGGCGACTGTGCCGTTGACGGAGACGCGGCCATCCCGAATCAGGATTTCGGAGGCGCGGCGCGAAGCGACGCCGCACTGGGCGAGATACCGCTGCAGCCGCATGGTCACCGGTATCTCCGCGCGGTGCGGGTGGGCGGCGGCCCGAACTGCCCCGAAAAGGTGTCAGAATGAGATGGACGCAACGTATGGCCCTCGCGCACAATCCGGGATGTTTCCCGGCTACACGGTTTCGCGCAATTCCTCGATGGTCGGGAGTTCTTTGAGGCTCTTGATGCCGAAATGGGCGAGAAACTCATCGGTTGTGCGGTAAAGCTTGGGGCGCCCGACGGTTTCCGCCACGCCGGCGACCTTGATAAGGCGTTTTTCGCGCAGGATCTCGAAGGCATAGGATACGCTTACGCCACGGATGCTTTCGACGTCGGCGCGGGTGCATGGCTGCTTGTAGGCAATGATGGCGAGGGTCTCGAGGGCTGCTTTCGAGAGGCGGTTGCGTTTCTTGATCTGAAACATCCGCCGGATATACGGGGCGAATTCGCCGCGGGTCGCCAACTGGTATCCGCCGGCAATCTCGCGCAGCACGTAAGGCAGGTGCAACTCATCGAGCTGTTCACGCAGCTCGGCGAGGAGGTTGCGCACAACGTCGTAATCGACCCCGCCCAGCGCCTCGGAGAGGCGATCGACGCTGGTCGGTTTGTCGGAAACAAAGAGCAGGGCGTGGAGGACCGCGCGCGTTTCGTCGCGGCCGAGTTGCTCGACGGGCTCGAGGTCGTCATCCTCGCCGAGATCCGGCTCGTCGTCGACGGTTTGGGGCTCGTCACGTTCTTCGTCCCGAGCCGATTCATCCCCGTTACTCTCTTCGACTTCACCGGCAGCCTCGCCGGCCTCGATGGTATCGGTTTTCTGGATGTCTTCTTCTGCCATGGCGTCTCTGCGTTGTGCCCTAAAGCGTTCTTCCCACAGCCGCAATCAAGGGCTGCAGTTCATTCATCAATTTCCGGAATTTCTCCGGTTTCAGTGACTGTGCGCCGTCGGAGAAGGCCTCGGCAGGCCGCGGATGCACCTCGACCATGATGCCGTCCGCGCCGGCTGCCACGGCGGCCTTTGCCATGGGCACGACATATTCCCAGTGCCCGGTAGCATGGCTTGGGTCCACAATGACCGGCAGGTGCGAGTACTTCTTGAGGACGGGCACGGCGCTGATATCGAGGGTGTTCCGGGTTTCGGTTTCGAAGGTACGGATACCGCGTTCGCAGAGGATCACCTGCCGATTGCCCTCGGACATGATGTACTCGGCGGACATGAGCATCTCGTTGATGGTGGACATCATGCCGCGTTTGAGAAACACCGGCTTGCGCGCCCTGCCCGCGGCCTTGAGGAGGCTGTAATTCTGCATGTTTCGCGCGCCGATCTGCAGGATGTCCGCATGTTCTTCCACCAGCGGGACCTGTTCCGGTGTCATCACCTCGGTAATGAAGGGCAGGCCGGAAGCCCGACTCGCCTCCTGGAGCAAATGAAGCCCTTCTTCTTCGAGGCCCTGGAAGCTGTAGGGGGAGGTGCGCGGTTTGTACGCGCCGCCGCGCAGCACGGTCGCACCGGCATCTTTCACGAGACGGGCGGTTTCCATGATCTGTTCGCGGGACTCGACCGAACAGGGGCCCGCCATGACGCAGAACCGCGTCCCGCCGATCTGGGCCGTGCCGACCTCGTAGACACTGTCGTCCTTGCGGAGCTCACGCCCGGCCAGCTTGAACGGCTTAAGGATGCGCACCACGCTTTCGACGCCGGGCAGCGACTCAAGCGATTGAAGCCGGTCCTTGCCGCGTTCGTCGCCCACAGCGCCGATGACGGTACGTTCGACGCCCTCGATCAAGTGCGCTTGATAGCCGAACTCCTGAATTTTCTCGATGACGCGATCGATATCCTCCCGTTTTCGGGAAGCCATTACGATAATCACAGTTTGGGTCCTTTGTTACACGCTCGGTAAAGCATTCTCGGCCTTAGGATATCAAAGGGCGGATTATACCCCTCGACCTGAAGCAACGCAAAAGCACGAGGCCCCTGTGAATCGCCGCATAACGTGAGGAAACCTCCGCAAGGA
>CAZFOG010000410.1:0-5392 GCA_964520685.1 uncultured Nitrospiraceae bacterium
GCTTTGGCCATACCCATATCGATCGACCCTGTCAGGTCCATGGTGCTGCTGCTCGCCGAAATCCAGCCCGTGCTCTCGTTGACCTGCATGGTCCCCGTTTCAGTGCCGTTCAACAAGAACTCCATCTTCATGGCGCCCAGGTCGATGGCCGTGCCGGGAAGCGGACTGTACGTCGTCTTGAAATCAATGTTCGTCACACCGCCCCCTCGGGCCGACACCGTGTACTCCGTGGTCGCCTGCATCGGAACCGGCATCATCACTTCGTACGACCGGCTCCACGTGTCCTTCACCCCAACCGGTTTCGGCGGATAGAACCCCAGCACCGCATCCAGATTCTTCCGTACGGCTTCGTCGCCGGCCATATTGCGGATCGCGGCGCCCATCCCCTCGATGGCGTCATTCATCTGCGACCCCATCATTGCCATCGCCTGCGGCGGCATACTCTTGATCTGTTCATCCATGGCCTTCCGCGCCTGCGCCACAAGCACCTCCACAACCGGCTCCATGCCTGTCACCGAACGCACATCCCCTTTGGGACCTATCACCACCGTCAGGGTTGCAGAGGAAATCCCCTCGAGCGCTTCCTGAGGCATCATTTCCAGCATGGCATCGAGCAACGACCCGGCCATATCCGTCTTCACCGACACTGTCGTAACCCCTTCGTCATCAATCCCCTGCACCGTGAACTCCATCGTATTGACGACCTGCTGCTTCTCTTCCATGTTCTGCCCCATGATATCGGTGGTCGACGTGAGATCCGTGGAGTCCTTCAGCGTCTTGACCGCGCCCTCAGGAAGCCGGAACGCCAGGTCGGCCTTACCGCCGCACCCCGCCAACACCCCCAACAACACAACACACAATACCGGCACAATCACCCGCCTGCATTCTCCCATGTCTCTTCTCCCCAGGTTCGCTTTCCGTTACGCATCCAGCATACGCTGCTTTGGCATCAAGGTATACCTCTCGCCAGTCCAATCTATTCGCCTGCCTCGAAAACTCGGTTTCTGCCTTGAAAACTCCAAAAACCGGGATTCCCCCTCTTTTGTGGGACCGGTGCCCTCACCGGTCATTTTTATTATCATGGTCTACGGGTGAGCCGAACGGCTCATGGCGCGCTGCCGCCACAAAACTCGTCGTCTTCCGTTTTGCGCATCCCTTTCCCGCACGCACCCCGCCCACCCCTCCAAGTCCACACCATTCGCCCCGCGCGCAACTACATCCCTGTCGGCCCGTGCCTGTCCGATTCGTCCAGCAGCACCGCCTTTGCAGTGCCCGGCAACCGCTCCACAATGCCCTTCTCAGAATTACCCTTGAGCCTGCGCCGCGCGATTGCTAGAATCCAGCGTGCAGAAGATCAAGGAACAGGCCTTTCCCTTCAGCACGGAGAATACTTGCGTGTAACCGCCTGAAGGACAAGGCGACAGCAGCCGGATTGCGGGCAGGATGAGGGGGTTCATGAATTCCTCGAATCGAACGCCACAACACAAGAGCACCAAAAAGCCGGTACCGGAATCCCACCGGGCCGCCTTGCTCAGGGATGCCGCGAGACGGCGCATTGGACAGCTCTTGCGCGCTGCCGGCCGCATCTCCCAGGAAGAACTCGACCAGGCAGTCGCTCTCCAGAAAAAACAGGGCGGCGAGATCATTGACGTCCTCTTCTCGATGGGATGTCTGCAACCCAACGAGCTGCTCGACTTCCTCCTGACGCTCCCCGGCCTGGGCCCCGCCGATTTCTCCCATCTCGACATCGGCCCCGAGCTCATCGGCCTCATCAGCGCCAAGACCGCTCACCAGTACCAGATCATCCCCATCGACCGCTACGCAAAAACCGTGGTGCTCGGGTGCATCTCCGTGCCGGACGACGCGGAACGTGAGAAACTGGAAGAGTTGCTGGGATGCCACCTGCAGCTCTTGCGCTGTTCCCCGGAAGACGTCGAGGCAGCCATCGAGCGCTACTACCCCCAAGAGTCGTCCGGCGACGAGTACGCGGCGGCCTCCTCCCGCACACTGGAAGGCCTCGAGGCGCCCCTGCGCCTATCGCGCGTCGCCCGCCTTGTCCGCCGCCTCACCTCGCTCCCCGCACTGCCCGAGACCCTGAACCAGGTGCGCGCCGCCGTTGAATCGCCCGACAGTTCCGTGCGCTCCGTCGCCGACATCGTCGCCCTTGACCCGCCCATCGCCGCCAAGATCCTGAGCGTGGCCAATTCCGCCTTGTATGGCTTCACCCAACCGATTCACGACCTCGTCCATGCCATTTCGCTCATGGGACTCCGCGAAACCTACGGCATTGTGCTCTCAACAACCGTGATCGACCTCATGAGCAAGTGGAAGAACCTCGAGTACCGCACCTTCTGGCTCGAATCCATGTGCTGCGCCGCCGCCGCGCGCATTGTCGCCAAAGCCAGCGGGCACCGCGGTCTGCCAGGCATTTTCGCCGCCGGCCTGCTCCACGATCTGGGCCGCGCGGCCTTGCTCGAGACCGTGCCCGAAGCCTGCGCAAAGCTCGACTCCGGCCTCACGGGCCACGAACTTCTCGACGCCGAGGAGCGCCTGATCGGTCTCCCCCATACCGAGGCCGGCTACGAGCTGGCGCGCCAATGGAGGCTCCCGCCCGAGATCGCTGCGCCCATTCGCTTCCACCACGACCCGCTGCGCGCCACCGAAGCCCGGGAACATGTGGCCATCATCTCCCTGGCCGACGCTATGGTCACCGCAATGACCGACAATTACGCGGAGAATCTCCACATCTTCGACGAACACGAAGAAACCCTTGCATTCCTCGGGATCGACCCGGAAGTAACCGAAGCCATGCTGGCGGAATACCTGGCCAAGCGCCAGGCCGCATTCGAGGAAACCGGCGACGAGCTCTAAACCCCAGAGGCTCTTCCCGCGTCGCCTCGCACAACGCATGCCGGGCGCCAAAAGTCAGAGGATATGCATGATGCAGCCATTCTCACGCCTCCTGATTCCCGTCACGGCCGTGCTCGCAATCGTTGCATACGCCTCAAACGCCGGCCCTGTCTCCGACTCACACATGCTCCGCACGATGGGACCGCCTTTCCACTCCGGAGCCATTCTCCCCCAGCCAAAGGATGCCGTCTTAAATCAATCGGCAACTTCCCTCCTCGACGGTTCGCGCCGCATCGAGCATTGTACGGTATCCTTCCCCGAAGATGCCGGCCTTCGCGAACTCCTCGAACGGCTCTGGAACCGGCGCATCGAAGCCTACCGCGCACAATTCGAACCCGGAGACTGGGCCGCCGCCGCCATCCCCACCCCCATCGAGTTCCGGTTGGCCTCGCAGGGAACCGAAGAATTTCCAGGCCTCGACCATGCCCTCGCCGAACGCATCGCCACCCTGCCGCCGCAGGGTTACGTCCTCCAGATTGACCACAACCGCATCATCGCAATCGGAAAAGACCGTGCGGGCGTCGTCAACGCCCTCGCCTCGTTTCTGCAACTCGTGCATGTGGCTGACGGGCGGCTCGTGGTTCAGGCAGCGCGCATCGTCGATTGGCCCACCTTCGAATTCCGCTACACCTCCGAATACCGCCTGCTCGGACCCGATTACTTCGATTGGATGATGCTCTACAAGATTAACGGGTTCGCCGCCGCGTACCGCGTATTCGACTGGCGCGGCCTGAGCGATGCGCAGCGCGCTCAGGTGGAAGCCATCGGCCACTATATCGAACGCTACGGCACCCTCCATTTCATGGCCCAGCTCCATCTCAGCGGCCGCGCCCAGGGCGGAACCGTCATGGACTCCTGCAACCCCGAGCATCTGAAACTCTTGATGGCAACCCTCCGCGAGCTTTTCAAACGCGGCAAGGTGCGCCATCTCTGGATGTGTTATGACGACACCTGCCCCGAACTTCAGCCCATGGAAATCGAGGCCGGGTTCCAGTCGCCCGCCGAAGCCCACGCCGCCCTTCTCGAAAGAATCCACGCCTTCGCCCTCAGCCTGCGGCCCGACGCCGTCGTCGGCTGGGTGCCCGTGCCCTACCAGGGCCGCGGCCATCGCCGCTGGCGTGCCGAGGCCCCCCAACGCGAGTACGACCTCGCCTATCTCGACGTCATACGAAACTGGCCCTTCACCAAAGTGCCCATCGTCTGGACCGGCCCCGTCACCGAAAGCCGCAGCATCACCTTGCGGGACCTCGAGGATTATTATGGCCGCATCGGGCCCGACAAACGCCTGGCGTACTGGGACAACACCTGGCACTACCATCAACCCCTGCGCAACTTCCACGCACGCTACCTCGACGGATTTGTTGAACATTGCGCAGACGCCACCAGCTACATCAATGTCAATTGCGCCACCCCAATCGGCCGGTTCTTCACCGTTACCGCCAACGATTACTACTGGAACCCCGGCGCTTTCGACTCGAAACGCTGCCGCAGCCACACCGTCGCGCAGTTCATGGGACCCGAAGCCGTCGAACCCGCCGAGCGGTTCTACGGCCTGCGCGGCGAAGACTATTGGGTCAACTTCGCCGCTACCGTCGACCTGGACGCGTTCGCCGCAGTCCTCCAAGACCTCGAAGCCGCAAGCTGGGACCCGGAAATCGCCCAAACCGCTTGGGAAAGACTCGACCTGGCCGCCAAAGCCCAGAACAAGCCCTCCCCCCAAAAACGAGAATAGCCCAGAATCCTGCCATTCCCCTACCCCCGGTCCACTCGGTCCACCCGATCCACTCCGTCCACTGGGTCCACCCCGTCCACTCCGCATTGAAGCCTCCAAATACCGTCCCGAGATTATTCCGCCGCAATTCTCCCAAAAAGCGGCCAAATCCTGCAGATAGTGGCGTAAAATTGATCCAGACACCGCCGGATTGCCATATACATAGACGCCAAACGCCTTAAGCCGTTGATCCAAGTGGCCGGGCATGATACAAACAGAGCAACAGGGGCCATGCCGGGAGGAACACTTCAATCGTCAGAAGGAGGGGCAAATGATTCTCATTCGCAGGACACCGAAGCGGGGCTTCACACTTATCGAACTGCTGGTCGTAATCGCCATCATCGGTATTCTGGCCGCGATACTCCTGCCCGCGCTCGCACGGGCCCGCGAAGCGGCCCGCCGGGCCGCCTGCGCAAACAATCTCAAACAGTTCGGACTCATCTTCGCCATGTACTCGAACGAAAGCCCCGGCGAGAGGCTCCCATGCCGGCAAATCGTCCGAAACGACGGCCGCCCCAGCCGCGAATTCATCTTCAACGACTGGGCTCTCTATCCCGAATACCTCACGGACTGGAACCTCGTGTGGTGCCCCTCCTGGAAAGCCCAAACCGGCCCGGTCGAACGCTACGACGGCAAAACCGACCGGGGCAGCAACAGCAACGGCATCATCGAACCCGGCGAAATCGTCAAAGAACCCTACAACTACACCGG
>CAZFOG010000411.1:0-5374 GCA_964520685.1 uncultured Nitrospiraceae bacterium
CTCACTCGACCCGGTAGCTGAAGAGGTCCGCGTCCTTCAGCCGAAACCGAAGGCGCAGGGGCCTCTCCGGCGGCAGCGTGCTGTGGCCGTTCCACCGAACCGCCTGGCGGACCCCGTCGCCGTTCAAAGGCACGCAGTCCGAGTCGCCGTAGCCGGGAACCGCCTCACCCGACGCGTCGAGGACCGCCACTGCAACGCTCCCGTTCTCCGCTGCCGCATTTACGATCAATGCATCGCCTTCGGGTTGCAGGGCGACCGTCTCGACCACCCCGCCTTCTTCCGCCGCGTGCAGCGAACACCAGCCATCGAGGCGCCAGGCGGCCCGTGCGATGCTGATCTGCTTTTTCGGGATGTACCCCCCGTGGGTGGTGGTAATGGCGCTGTAATACATCCACACCTCGTCTTTGGTCACGATGGGCGTATTCGTGATGCCGAGGATGCATCCCGCGTCGTAGGCATGCGGGCCATTGGGGATCACCGGCGCTCGATCCTCGCAACGGTCCCACTGGCGGCCGTCGCGGCTGTGGACCAACTGCACGTCGATGGGGCCGTCCTGGCCGCTCTGCTGCGGACCTTCTTCGGGCGGTGGACCCATATAGCGGAAATGCGTGACAAGTCCCAGCCACTGGCTGCCGTAACGAAATGCCGACATGTTGTAGAACTGCGAATTGATGCCGTCTTCGGCTTTGGTATGTGCATCGTCCATCTCATCCGGCGCCATCACCAGTTCCGGCTTGCTCCAGTTCCGCGTATCTTTGCTTACGGCGAGGTACACAAGCCGCCGCATCTCGCCACGAATCTCCGCATTGCGTTTATGAAATGCGAGGAATTCCTCTGTTTCCGGATCGTAGGCGAGGGTGCAGGTATCGCCACCCGGCAACACGGGGTTATTCTCGTACTGTTCCCAATGGAGCCCATCGGGCGAATAGGCCATGCAATAGCCGCGAATTCCGTCACGGTTGTAATAGCCAAGCATCTTGTACCGCTGCGCGGGGTCCTCGGGCTCAGGGTCAAGCACAATGCTGGGGCTGTGGAAACGAAACCCCAGACGGTTGTTGTCCGTCGAGCCCTCGAACTCCGCCAGGCCGAGATTCGGGCGCTCCCAATGGATGCCATCCTCCGAAACCGCATACTGCAGAATATCCGGGAAGCGCATGTACCAGAGGCGATAGCCGGAACCGTCTTCCTGAGGCAGCGCCGTGCCGTACACATAGAGCCGCCGATCGATGTCCGAGCGCTCCCAAGGCTTGTCCGCCGTCAATACGGGTGCTTCGAGCTTGCGGCAGGGATGCGCTTTCCGCACAACCCCCTCCGTGTGCGCGAGCATGGCATCGTCCACGAACAGTTGCGTTTCCCCCGCGATGGCAACGCCCGTATCCTCAGTGGCCAGGGAAATCCCTGCCATAAGGCACAGACACGCGCATGCGAGGCCTGAACGGAATCCCCGGCGGACGGTTTTCGTGTGGTGCATGATGCTCTCCCTGGTTGGCCCCGAGTACCCGGTTGCTCCGTTTGCGCATTTAAGCACAATCACCGGTAAAGAATCATATGACCGCGCGCGCCTTGCACCGCAGGCGCCTCGCCGCATTTCCTGGGCGGCATGCGTGTGCATGCTCAGAACGGGCGCAGCGTTTCCGGACAATCCCCGTGCCGCCGCGGTGGAAACGTGCTTACTGTCCCAACAACACAGCCACCGCCTCGGGCAATTCGCTCAGCGACGCCACGGTGGCGTCGGGAGTGATCCCCTCGAGTGGGGGCTCGCCCGTCCTATTCGTCCAGATGCCCTTGATACCGGCCCGCTGAGGCCCTGCCACATCCCACTCGAGGTCGTTGCCCGCCATGACCGCGCGTTCGAACGGGATTCCGAGGCGTTCGAGGGCGGTGGTGTACATGACGGCGCCGGGTTTCCCCTCGCCCAGCTCGCCCGAAATGACGACCGCGTCGAAGCACGGCCCGATGCCCGCGCGCGCAATCTTCTTGTGCTGAAGCGCAGCCAGCCCGTTGGTCACCAGCGCGAGACGGTACCGCCGCGCCAGGGTCTCGACGGCGGTTACGGTGTCGTGAAAAACCGCGAACCCCGCCCATCGCTCTTCCTGAAACGCGGCGGCGAGTTCCCTGGCGAGGGCAGTGTTACGGATGCCGTGCTCCGCGAGCGCGCTGCGCCAACTCTCGCGCTGATAGGTGCGCGCCCACGAGCGCATCCGCGCCATCCCGGCCTCGGAACCTTCGAAACGGGCCCACAGGCCCTCGATGGCCGTCACGCCGATACGCTGACAGTATTCCGCGAATTCGGATTCGGCCCACAAGCGCCCGGCATGGTTTCTGACGGATTCGGTGAGTGCTTCGGGTTCGACGCCGCACTCCGCCCACGCGATCGCACAGGTGGCAAAGAACGCTTCCTCGAAGGCCTCGCGCTGGACGACCAGTGTATCGTCCAGGTCAAGCAGCACCGCATTGTCGGCCATGGTGAATCCGTTCCTTCGGCGTTGGGCCGCCATTCCCGCGGAGAGTCCGTCCGGGGACCTCCATCATGCACGCGGGCGAAGGCGGCCGCAACGTCCGGCATTCACAGCCGCGCCGTGAACCGGTACGTTCCCGATGCCACGTCGAACGCGGACGACAGGCCCTTCACGGGAGTCACCCCGGCAGCCATGCCCGCAGGCACCCCGCCTTCCCATACCTCGGCTCGCGCATCCACCGGCAACAAGACACGCGCCGTCACACCCACTGGAATGGCCACATCGAGATGGAGTTGCCCGTCGCTGACGCGCCACGCCGCCCGGACGGGTCCCCGGATCGAATCGTACGACGCTTCAGCCCAGTCGAGCCCGGTCTGGGGCGGACCCGGCGCGATGATGATCCGGTCGCATCCCACGGCATCGGGCGCAGGCCGAATCCCCGCGACGTGCTTGAAAAACCACTCGCTCACCGAGCCGAACATGGGGTGGTTGTTCGAGAACGTGTTGTCGCTGCCTTCCCAGTGCTCCCAGAGGGTGGTGGCGCCGTTCTCGAGCATATACCCCCATCCGGGAAAGGCCCGCTTGTCCACCATGGCATAGGCAACGTCGTGGCGGCCCATGCCGCTCAGCACCTCGAGCATGTACTTCGTGCCGAAGATGCCGGTCGAGAGATGGCCGTCGCGGGCCACAATGTCGCTGAGAAGCACCTCGAGAGCACGCGGGCGGATATCCTCGGGCGCGAGGTTCATGTAGAGCGGAAACACCTGCGATGCCTGGGTGCCGGTTCCGTAGCGGCCGGTCTCCGAATCCAGGTAGCGCCCATTGAACGCGGCCACGACCTCGTCGCCCAGAGCCTCGAAGCGCGCCGCGTCGTCCTTCTCGCCCAAAAGAATGGCAAATTCCCGGGCCAGCGCCACGTTGTACGCGTAGAAGGCCGTGCCTGAAAGCTCCGGTTTTTCGACCAGACTCTCGTGATCGCTGATGCCGCCGATGTAGATGTGGTCCCTGGCGCGGGCCTCGATCAGGTTGACCCACGCTTTGACGCGCTGGTACTGGGCCTCGAGCAGCTCGCGCTCGCCGTAGTATTGATAAAGCTGTTTCAGGAGCATCGGATGCGCCGTGCCCCACCCAATGGGGCCCGACTGGCCCCCGAGGCCGGCATCCGCGATTCCCACAAAGGGTGCGGTCTCGGTGAATCCCCCGTTCGGCCGAACGGCGTCCGCCAGGTCCTCGACGGCCTTGGTATAGAACTGGGCCATGTCGAAATTGAGCAGGAGCGCCTCGCTCGACGCTACAATGTCGCCGCCATAACCGAACTTTTCGCGGTGAGGGCAGTCCGACTGGACACTGAACAGGTTGCTCAAAATCGTGCGCCGCGTGACCTCCTGGATCCGGTTGAACAGTTCGTTGGAGCACTGGAACGTGCCGGCCGGTTGGATGGCCGAATACATCACGAGACCCTCGATGTCCTCGAGGGCCGGTGTTCCGGGAAAACCCGTGACCTCGACGTAACGAAATCCACGAAACGTGAACCGCGGAACGTAAGTCTCGACACCGTCCCCATCGAGGATATAGACGTCTTCCTGCCAGGCCGTGACAGGCCGCTTCGACCCCGGCGGCCGCTCACGGTTTTTGATTTGACCGCACACGGCCGTCATGGGGTTCAGGGTGCCGTCGTCGTGGAGCAATTCGCCGTACCTCAGAACGACGGGCGTCCCCGCCGGCCCTTTGACGCGCAACCGCGCCAGCCCCCCGAAATTCTCACCCATGTCGAAGATGAACACGCCTGGCGCGGGCTCGCTGACGGATACCGGGCGGATGGTGCGGCCTGTCTTGATGGGCGGCGCCATTTGAGCAACGAGGGGACCGGTATTCGCCGGGGCGGCGATCACCCCGTCCCACTCCGAATCATCGAATCCCGGCACGTCCCAGCCCGTCTGCTCGAGACGTGCATCATAGACCTCGCCCAGATAGACGCTGTTCCTCACGATGGGACCGTCACCGGCCTTCCAGGTTGCGTCCGTAACGACGCGGTCCCGGGTACCGTCTGCATACTCGATATCGAGCTGCAGGATGGCGCGCGGAACCCCAATGGTGAGATGCTCACGGATGTTGATGTGCCCCCACATCTGCAGCGGCAGGGGGTTATACCAGCCGTTGCCCAGCATAATGCCCACGGCATTGGGACCCTCGCGCAGCGCTTCGGTCACGTCATAGGTGGCGTACAACACCCGCTGCGAGTAATCGGTCCAGCCGGGGTCGAGCCAGTGGCCGCCCACTTTCCCGCCATTGAGACGCAGCTCGTAATAGCCCAGACCGGTCACGTATGCCCGCGCCCGGCGGACAGGCTTCTCGACCGGGAATTCCTTCCGCAACAGCGGCGCCGGGTCTGCCTCGAACAGGGCTTCTTCGTCCGTGGGCAGGGTCTCGTTGCGCATGATCCAATGGGCGGACCAGTCGCCGGGTTCCAGGAGGGCGGTTTCGAACCACGCGGGCTCACTCCACGGCGAGATGCGGCCGCGTTCATCCCAAACACGCACTTTCCAATACGCCCGCCGCTGCGCGCCGAGCGGCCGCCCGCCATAGAGAATCTGGATGTTATCCCCGCTCGCAACCCTGCCGGAATCCCATAAGTCGCCCGCACCGCCATAGAGAACCTCCGGCGAACTCGCCACCCGCACCTGGTACGCCGTCTGGGCTTTTGCGCGGACTTCCGGGCTCACGGCCTCATTGACCCACCCCAGGCGCGGCCTCGCTGTATCGATCCCCAGGGGATTCTCGATGTACTCGCATGTAAGCTTCACAGGCCGCAGGGCGTGCGCCGACAGCGGCTCGGGCATATGCGCGCACCCACCGGCGACAACGACAAGCACGATAGCGAGGATGATTGCAGAACGGCGCATGGTTATCTCCTT
>CAZFOG010000412.1:0-436 GCA_964520685.1 uncultured Nitrospiraceae bacterium
CGGCTGCTTACGAAGAGTTGCAGCTACGAAGAAGCCGAGCGGGTGCCGTGGCTCATGCGCATTCCGGGCGTTAGGGGCCGTCAGATCGCCGCGCCCGTGAGCCACATCGACCTCGTGCCCACGCTGCTGGAGCTTATGGGGGCGGACACGGGCGCGCCCCTTGCCGGTAAGAGTCTCGTGCCATGTATCCGTGATGGACGTGACCCGGGCCCGGTGTTCGTCGAGTGGAACCGTGCAGGTACGATCGAGAAATCGGGCCGCAACCCGGGCGGGACCATTCGCATGCCGGACGCCCCCGAGGGCAACGAGTTTCGCACCATCGTGACGCCCGACCGGTGGAAACTCACCCTGCACACCCGCGAACGGCACCAGCTTTACGATCTCAACCGTGACCCCGGCGAGACCACCAATCTGTACGGCCAACGCGAACAGCGGG
>CAZFOG010000412.1:446-5335 GCA_964520685.1 uncultured Nitrospiraceae bacterium
CGGCTCATGGTGCGCTGCCTCGAAAATTCGGTTTCTGGAAGCCAAGAATCTTCCCCCCGAACGCCTTTCCACGTTCCACCCCCTCCGAAAGGGAGATGCGCGGCGTTGAGGTGGCATGCGCATCGTGTTCATGTTTGTAACGCAATCTGTACGGCCAACGCGAACAGCGGGAGCGCATACGCGCCATGACTGCAACTCTCCATGCGTGGCAGGAGGATGTGCAGGATCCGGTCAAGGTACAGGTCTCCCCGTTGGGGGCGTGACCACCGTCGAGCTGGCCGGTTATTCCTCTTGCGGAGCGGCTTCGAGGCGCAGGAGCGTGCCAGCCCCGGCCTCGAGCGAAAGGTTGCCCGCGGCGCTGCCACCCGCAAAGTCGGGCGTCAGGGCGATTTCGCCGCCGCGGATGACATCATGGACTGCTTTCACGAATTCCCCGGTGCGCACGGCGATGGCGCGGGCGTTCTGGAAGTCGTCGTTGAGCACCACCGCATAGACCTCGCCGGTTTCGGGATCGGTGAAGCATTGCAGCGCGCCCGGCGTGTCAACCTCGATGCGCGTTGCCTCGACGGGTTTCCAGCGGCGGATGAGACCGGTATGCGGGGCGAGTTGCGCATACACGCGGCCCATTTCCTCGAGCTGCGGCGTGGGGCGGCCATCGGGGGTTGTCAACGCATTCGGCCCGAGGTCCGTGGGTTCTTTCGCCAGCACGTCCTTCCACTCGACATCCGCCGCGGGCAGGGCCGCGGTTTCCGGGTCGGGCGCTTCGGGTGCGAGGGTATAGCATACGAAGCCCTTGGCCCCTGCGCGCAGGCTCTCCCAGATTTGCCAACGCATCTCGGCCAGCGTCGGCGCGCGCCAGTGCAGATAGGCGCCCGGCAAGCCCACCAGGTGCCCGTGCTCGTTGAATTCGCGCGGCCCCCAGATGTCGCTGAAGCACATGAACATGACCCATCCCACCGCGGGCTTATCGCCGATGGCTTCCATCATCTTGAGGGCATTGCGGCGGAAGAAGCTGCTGCTGGCGGCGTCCGTGTGGGGGCCGTTCGGGTCGTTGGGCCCGAAGAACGGGTAGAGATCGACGCACACCACGGGCAGCTCCGTCGCTCCCGGCACGAGGGGCGTCTGGGGCCACATGGTAACCGCGGTGCAGAAGCGGTTCGGGTCGGCCTCGCGAAACCGTTTGCGCAAGGTCTCGACCCTGGGCAGGTGCTCCTCCTGGGGTTCGTCGCTCAACACCCATCCGATAAGCGTGCCGGATTCGCCTGCGAGCGCGACCACACGCGGCACGGTGGCCGCGTAATACGCGCCGTCATCCGCCCAGCGCCAGTCGACGCGCGCCTCGATGCTGCCCATCGAGGGCATGAGCCGCAAGTTTCGTTTCGCGCATTCCTCGATAAGCCTCGGCAAATCGCCTTCGGCCATGTTCGTTACCCAGAGCATGTTGACATGGTTTGCCGCGAGGGCATCGAGACGCCTCGCCACGTCTTCCCACTGGCCGATGCCGTGGTATGCCGCGTTGGCTGAGGTGCGTTCCCAGCTCAGGTACGCGCCCAACGGCACGAATGCCGGCGGCATATCCGCGGGGACAGGTTCCGTTGGGGATGCGGCCGCCACCGCAGCCGCGAAGAGAATCAGGATCGAATTCATGGCAATCACGATAGCTCCTTTCATGGGGGTTCCTGAACACAATACCGGATTGTCCGTGCGATGACCAGCGGTGGTCGAGGCCTTGCCCAGATTGCGCGCCTGGAGGCTGGCGTGGACCGGGTGGACCGGGTGGACCGGGTGGACCGGGTGGACTGAGTGGACGGAGTGGACGGGGTGGACCGGGTGGACCGAGTGGACCGGGTGGACCGGGTGGACAGAGCGGCTCAACCGTAGGCGATGAAAATGGGCTGGAGCAAAACCCTCGGGACAGCGAACCATGAGCCGGCCGGCTCACCTGTAGACGATGAAAATCGGGACTGTCATGTTCAAAAGCCCCGGCCCAGAGCCACAATCATGCGCAAGATGCGCATGCCACCTCAACGCCGTCGCGCATCTCCCCCTTCGGAGGGGGTGGAACGCCGGAAGGCGTTCTGGGGGAGGATTCTTAGCGTGGAGAAACCGAATTTTCGAGGCAGCGTAACATGAGCCGGTCGGCTCACCCGTAGACGATGAAAATGGGGGGCGTGACGGGCGAAACCCTCGCACATGGACCCACACGGACAAACACGGACCTACACGGACGGGGAAACACCCGGCTTTTGAATTTTCGAGCCAGCCGGTATACTGTGCCGGTTTTCCTGAAACGCCGAAACCACAAGGGAATTGCGCTATGTCCGGGCATTGGACCCTCTCCGAGTATGACGTGTCGCTGGCCGCGGAATTGGCGGGACTGCTCCCGCCGAAGGTTTTTGATGTTCACGCCCATCTGTATCGGGTGGCCGATGTCAACATGCCGGACTTGGCCCTGCTGCAGGAAGGCCCTGCCGAGGTTGGGGCCGACACGTGGCGGGAGACTCTGGGCGCGCTGATGCCCGGCGCAGCGCTTGCGGGCGGGTTGTTCTTTCCGTATGTGGCGCGGCACTGCGACAATGCCGCCGCGAACGATTTTCTGTTCGAGCAAGTGGCGGCCCATCCGGGGTCGCGCGGATTGTGCATCGTGACGCCCGGAATGGCCGAACGAGAGGCCGCGGGGCTCCTCGAACGCGACGGCATCGCGGGTTTCAAACCGTACCATTGCTACGCCGCGCGCGAAGATACCGCCAATGCCGGCATCGACGAATACCTGCCCGAATGGGCCTGGAAACTCTGCCACAAACACGGCGGCGTCATCATGCTGCATCTGGTCAAGGCCGGAGCGCTCTCGGACCCGGGTAATCTCGATACCATCCAGCGGCGCTGCCGCGCGTATCCCAACGCGAAACTGGTGCTGGCCCATGCCGCGCGCGGATTCCACGGCCCCAACACCGTGCGGTCCATTGAGGCGTTGCGAGGACTCGAGAACGTATGGTTCGACACCTCGGCCATCTGCGAACCGGCCCCACTGCTGGCGATTCTCGGGGCGTTTGGCCCGCGAAAGCTGATGTGGGGCAGCGATTTTCCTGTAAGCCATCAGCGCGGGCGGTGCGTGACCACCGGCGACGGATTTTTCTGGATTGGCCCCGAGCACGTGGACGCTTCCTCGCCCTTTGCACCGCACTTGGCGCTGGTCGGGCTCGAATCGCTGCGCGCCCTGGCCGAAGCCGCTGCGCAGTTCGGGCTCGATGGCGAAGACCTTCGGGACATCTTCCACGACAACGCGGCGCGGCTGCTGGGCCTGCTTCCGGCCACGGCAAACCTCACCCAGGAACGGTATGCCTACGCCAAGCAGCACATCCCCGGGGGCACGCAATTGCTGAGCAAACGCCCCGAGATGCTGGCTCCGAATCAGTGGCCCGCATACTACCGCGAAGCGCGCGGATGTGAGATCTGGGACCTTGACGGGCGCCACTACTACGACATGTCCATCCACGGCATCGGCGCCTGTCTGCTGGGCTATGCCGACCCCGACGTGTCCCGCGCGGTGCGCCGCCGCGTGACCCTTGGAAGCTGGTCGACCCTCAATCCGCCTGAAGAAGTGGCGCTGGCAGACCGGTTGTTCGGCATACACCCCTGGGCCAACCAGGTGCGCTACGCGCGGGGCGGGGGCGAAGCGGGAGCGATGGCGGTCCGAATCGCTCGCGCAACCACGGGGCGCAGCCACGTCGCCATTTGCGGCTACCACGGCTGGCATGACTGGTATCTCGCGGCGAACCTGGGCGAAGACGACTCGCTCGACGGGCATCTCCTGCCCGGCCTGAAGCCTAAAGGCGTGCCGAAGGAACTCCGCGGCACGGTCCACACCTTCCGCCACGGCAACCTCGCGGAATTCCAGGCCGTGCTCGACCAATTTGGGGGCAAACTGGCCGCGGTTGTCATGGAACCGTGCCGCCATCACGATCCCGCGCCGGGCTTCCTCGAATCCGTGCGCGAGGGCGCCCACAAGCACGGCGCGCTCCTCATTTTCGACGAGATCACCATCGGCTGGCGGCTCAATTTCGGCGGCGCCCATCTGCGGCTGGGCGTGCACCCCGATATGGCCATGTTTGCCAAGACGATCAGCAACGGTCACCCCATGGCCGCCGTCATCGGCACCAAGGAGGCCATGGAAGGCGCCCACGAATCGTTCATCAGCAGCAGTTACTGGACCGAAGGCGTCGGTCCTACCGCCGCCCTCGCCTCCCTCGACAAGATGGAGCGCACCAGGGTTTGGGAGCATGCCGGCCGCATCGGGCGTCTGGTGAAGGCCGCCTGGCAACGCCGTGCAGAGGCCCACGGCGTGCCCATTCAGGTTGACGACGGCTATCCCTGCCTGTCGCATTTCGCCTTCGACCACAAAGATGCGACCGCGCTGCGCACGTATTACACCCAGTTGATGCTCGAGCGCGGGTTCCTTTCGGGTACGGCTCTGTATGTCACCCTCGCCCACACCGAGGAGCTCGTCGGCCGGTTCGAGGAGGCTCTCGACGAAGTCTTCGCCGAAATCGCCAAGGCCCTCGCCGAAGGGTCCGTCAAAGATCGCCTGAACGGCCCCGAAGCCCACAGCGGCTTCGCGCGCCTGCTGTAGACATGACCCACCTGCGCGGGCGGGGTGAATGGCTGGGCTTGGCAGCGCAGGCGGGGTGAGGCCGCATCTGCATCCTGTTCCTGCTCGATTCCGGAGTGGACCGGATGGACTTTGTGGACCTCGTGGACGGAGTGGTTGGGAGTGCCGAGTGGGTGTGGAGCCGGCTTCGTCTGCCTGCGGCGAGGCGGCGTGCGTTGCGGCGTCTGTGATGCGCCCGAAGAGATGACGCTCGGCAGAGCAATCGCGGCAGCTCGCGCAA
>CAZFOG010000413.1:0-5324 GCA_964520685.1 uncultured Nitrospiraceae bacterium
GCCCAAGTACAGGGTGGACGGCGGAATTATCAGCGGGGTCGCCAAATGTACCGGAGTCAGCGCCTTCATCGCCAACCTGTATAACGAAGACTCGGGGCTTTGCGTTTACAAGGCGGACGGCAGCGCACTGACATCAGGCACCGTTGCTACCGGTATGTCGGTGGCGCTTAGGGTGGAAGGCGTCGAGCGCGACCGACTTGCCATCATTGTCAACGGGGATGCCAACGGCGACGGCCTTACCAATCTTGAGAAGTTCGAATTGGGCCTCGATCCGTATGCATATGACTCCGACGGGGACGGCTACTGGGACGTCATCGAGTATGCCCGGGGGACGGACGGTGCGTGCCCCAGTTCGTATCCGAAAAGCGGCGTTGCATGCGACGTAGACCAGAACGGTGCAGTCAACGCCGTAGACGTCCAATTCGTGATCAATGGCGCCCTTGGAATGCAGACACCGGTCCCGACGAACATCAACACGGTCGGCGGGACGGACGCGATTGACGTGCAGATGGTGATACTGAGTGCGTTGGGAATACGTTCGTGATATGTTTTACAGGAATAATGCAGTTTGCGTTCGACACGAGCGCGGACAATTGGGGGTTCTCACAATGAACCAATGTCGTTTAAGTGATTTCACGTTCTGGCGGCCGGCGTACATCCTGGCACTGATCGCGCTCGTTTGCTGTCCAGCGTTCGCGTTCGATGATAGCGGCCTGCCCACGGTCTCTGACACGACCGCTGCGGCTCTTAAAAACTATATTGCGGCGCCCATCAATCTTGCCGTCCCGTACGCCTCGGCGACGATATTCGATGCCACCGCACCCACCGTTGGAACCGCCAGTTCGCCATCTTTTGGGTCACCAACAGGAGTCCCCGTCACCTATAGCGGCATGACGGACCTCGTCAGCGGTCTGAAGGCAGCCACCTTGTGGGTACGGCTTAACGACGGCGGCTGGGCCAGCTCCGGCCAGTCCCTGGCCACGGAGTCCGGAACACTCACGTTCAATCCCTACGGCGTCGAAGGCACCTATTACTTCGCGTTTCGCCTCGAGGACAAAGCTGGAAATCTCAGCCCTGTTCCCTCGGGATTGGGCCTGACAAGCTCCAAAGCCGACGGCACCCCGCCCGTGATTACTCTCAACGGTTCCGCCAGCATGAGCGTTGCGAAAGACGCCATATTCACCGACCCGGGCGCCTCGGCCACGGATGCCGTGGAAGGCGACCTGACGTCCCGGATCGTCGTGACGGGCAGCGTGAACACGTCCCAGGCGGGCACGTATACGCTTCGGTACAATGTCGCGGACAGCGCCGGCAATGCCGCAACTGAAGTGACGCGGACTGTGACGGTCCAAGGCCCGATTGCATTCTCCCTGTCCATTCCCACGGATCTTCAAGGTCAGGTAGGGGCAACCATTCTCTGCCCAATCAACATCGCACAGGCCGAGGGCCTCACCTCGTATAAGGTCACTATCCTGTTTGACGGCAGCCTGCTCGCGGTTACCAAGGTTTCCTCAGGCACCACCACAGGAACCTGGAGGACTCCGAAAGCCACGACAGGCTCCGGGTCGGTTTCGGTTTCGTCCTCCGGAGCGCCCCTGCGCGCGGGTTCCGGCTCGATTGCGGTTATCCGCATGACCGTGAAGGAAGGGGCTCAATCCGGCC
This sequence comes from uncultured Nitrospiraceae bacterium, assembly GCA_964520685.1. Lineage (GTDB taxonomy): Bacteria > Hydrogenedentota > Hydrogenedentia > Hydrogenedentales > SLHB01 > UBA2224. Next base: position 1,663 of record CAZFOG010000413.1, read on the forward strand.
AGACTTCGTCATTGAACTTCATTTCCGCGACACTCAACGATGGAGCAGCCCAGGTTTCGACTCAGAACGGGCGGTTTACCGTAAACAACGACACGTACCTGTATGGTGACGTGAATGCTGATGGCACGGTCGACGACGCAGACGCGGTTTATGTGCTCATAGGCCGCTCGGGCAAGGTTAGGCTGGTTTCAAAAGCCGATGACGTAGGGGATGATGGCGCGAATCTCGGCGTGGGCGACGTCAGCGGCGACGAACCTCCCAGCATAGGTACGGTGGATGCTTCGCTGATCATGCGCTACAGCCAGGGCCTGATTGATTCATTCCCGGTCGACCTTGACGGCGACGGTATGGGCCCGGAACTCACCAGCGAGAAAACGGCGGCAAAGGCCGCGGTACTCTTGGATTATGGTGATCCTTCGCAGACCAAGCGACTGGTGAGCATCCCGGGCAAAATCAAACTGGAGCCGGGTGCCACGTACCAGATACCCGTGAGCGTCAATCTGGCCAACGTGATACGCGGATACTATTTTGAATTGCTCTACGACTCCCGCGCCCTCGAATATGTGAACACCAGCAGCGGCTCGCTCACGCAGGACTGGATTAGTCCGATTGTGAATCCGCTGACGGGCAAAGTAATCGTAGTCGGAGCAGGCGCGGAACAGATATCGGGCGAAGGCGCCCTGGCCGTGCTCACGTTCCGTGCATTGCCATCCGTCACGTCCGGTGCCGCCACGTGGTTAAAGCTGGATGCCGCGGAATTAAATGACGGGCTGCTGCTCAGCGAGCAGTCCACGGGGATGGGCGAGCCTGTGATCACCGCCGTTGAGCCCAAGACCGGCGCCGAGACGGGTGGCACCGTTGTGCGCATCTCCGGCGCCAACCTCGGCGACGTGTCGCGCGTCGTGTTCGGAAACGCCGAATCGCCATGGGTGCGGGTGGACGCCACCGGCAGCGTTCTGTTGGCATTGACTCCGGCTGGCGGCGGCGCGGTGAACGTAACGGTGGAAAGTCCGGCGGGAGCATCCACGCTGACGCGCGGTTTCACCTACTTCCTCCCGCAGGTTCATCTGACCATGACGCCCGAAGACGTCGTCGAATCTGGAAGTCCCATGGACATTCCGGTGTGGATTGTTGACCTCAGCGGCGGCCAAGTTAGCACCGTCACATTCGACGTGCGCTTCGATCCGGCGGTGTTTACCGCGAAACCGGCCGGTGGAACGCTCGCGACGGCTGAGGAATCCGTCCTTTCAGCCAACAAGGCCGTAACCGCGACCCTCGCCGGCCCAGGCATTCTGCGTGTGACCATCTCCGGCTCACCGGCGAAGAGCATTGGCAGCGGCCTGCTGGCGACCTGTCATCTCCTTGCGATCGCCAGCGAGGAAGAGGCGCAAGGCCTGATTCACATCACCAATACCGTGGCGCAGAGCGCGGAAGCGAAATCGCTTCCGGCCTCGGCCAGTCTGGTATCCCAATAGACCTTGCGACCCACCGCAGGTTGAGGAAGGCGGGCGCGGCCCTCGTGTAGGGCTGCGCCCGCCGCCGTTTTCCGAGAGTGGCGCGAAGAAGCAAGCGGCCGGCATCGATGCCTGCTCAGTCGACCACGAACCCTTCCTTCTCGAGGAGCTTTTTCAGTTCGCTTCTTCGCGACTTCTTCAGGACGATTATCTGGTCGGCAGCTGCCGGATCGAGGTGTCTGGCGAGCCGTTTCCTGTGCCGCAGGTCGGCAATCAACAACGGGTCGTCCGCCTCGAGCACCTGGACGGTCCGCAGGCGGATGCGTTTCATCCCTCCCCGCCAGTCTTCCAGCGTAGTGAGTACATTGCGGGGGAGGCCGCCATTCCGGTTGTGGGCGAGGAGGAATTCGATGAACGCCCCGCTGCTTCTGCCCTGCTGGACGGCGCGCGTAAAACTCTCCTTTGTAAGGTGGTACACTGCGACATGGCTCGCGCTCACACGCTCGCAGAACTGATCGAGCGGTACCGTAATCAGGGGATCGGCAGCTTTGATGTCGACCACAATATCGAAGTTGGGCTGCACCACAAGCTCCGATTTTCTCGAAGGGAAAAGCCTCCTGGCTTTCGCGGGATCGCCTTGGCCCAACACAACAGACCCGAGTTCCGTAATGCGGAATACGCTTTCCTCAGCACACTCGGCGCGGTCGACGAGGCCCAGCCATAACATGGTTTCCTCGAGCGATCTGGCCAATCCCCGCCGCGAGGAACCCGTGGCGCTCGGCGATACGTAGTGCCAGAAGCCACCCGCAGACCGCAACACCGGGGCATCACTGTCCTCGGAAAACTGGAGCGCATGGTCCACGAAATCCATCACCGAATACCACGAACCCACGGCGAGTTCGTCGAGCAGGGGGGCCATGGTGCGCCGCGAAACGGCTTCGTTGCTGCGTGTAAGCAGCCACTCGCACAAGCTCAGGTGGCGCTCGATGCGCCCGGTTGCCACAAGCGCCTCGATCGCGTTTGCGCGCAATTCATTGTCTACCCGCGCTATCCAGCCAACGCCCTGGGCCGCCCACAAACAAACATTAAGCGAGGGTTCGTCATCTTCCGAGACGATTTCGGAGAGCCTGCGCCGGTCTTCACGAAACAGATCACCGTCGCTGCGTAAACGGGCCGGCTTCGCGGCGATGGCAGCCACCAGGCGCGACACCAGATCGGCCAAATCTACGCCCCGCGCATCCACATTCTCCGCGGCGCCTTTGAGGGGCTTCAGACGTCCTATCCTCGTTCGCCGTGTTTCGGCATCCACACGCCACTGCCGCAGTTCCTTAAGCAGGCTTACCACGCGCAGGAGCCGATCTTCCGCGTCAAACCGGAACAGCTCGAACAGGGCGAATCCCCTGAAAAGCTCCCAGAGCCCCTGTTCGATGTCGTATTCCGAACCCCCATGAATCATGCGGAGCTGGGCCACCGGCATGATGCCGGTCTCGGATTGCCAGACAATGTCAAATAACTCGCGCGCGATGGGCGAGAACCCGCGGGTCGCCACGTATTCCACAATGGAATCCGGGTGGCGGTAGCACTGCTCGAGCAGTTGTTCACCCGCTGCCTTCTTTCCCCCGGGCCGTTCAATACCGAGCTGCTCTTCGAGGCGGCGGAATCCATGGGAGTCCATGGCCTTGATGCTCAGAAACAGCGACGGCACGTCGCCGTGATTCTCGAGCCCCCCTGCGATCCGTTTAATGGCCTCGGGCGCCTCCGTTACGAGTCGGACTTTTGTGAGATCGGTAAAAAACACCCGGCCATGGATATCCACCAGATACTCGATTTCCTCGATGGGCAAATCGAGCTTCTTGGCCAGGAAGCGGCTCGTCAGGCCGGAACGGCTGTTTTGAGACAGTTCGCGGGCGATGTGAAACGCGGGATGGCTCATCCCTTCCATATCGACCACAAGGCTGGCTCGATGCCTCATGAATCCCCCTGTTTACAGGCGTTTTCTCCCGGGAAACAAAGCGAACATTCAGTATAGTACACAACGGCGGGGTTGACAAGACGTTGATTGCGCGGAGAATCGCAAGGGGGCCCGCGGAGGACGGACACGGACTCACCCGGCGGGCACGGCGGGGCTACGTGTCCCCGTTCGGAAGCTGAGAAAGAAGAGTGCCGAGCTGGCGCTCGGCGATCCCAGGAGGGATGCAAAAACCCAGG
>CAZFOG010000414.1:0-5287 GCA_964520685.1 uncultured Nitrospiraceae bacterium
GCACTCGCGCTGGAAAACGCCGGCATCGCCCTCGAGAACGACTCCTTCGAGGTCGATGACACCCTGCGCACGCGCGTTCCGTGGATCTGGGCCGCGGGCGACGTCACCCGGCGGTTCCCGTTTACCCATGTCGCGTCGGCCCAGGCGGTGCAGGCCGTCATCAATGCCTTTTCCGAGGACCCGAAACCCTTCGAATACAAAGCGATCCCCTGGGTAACTTACACTGATCCCGCCCTTGCGCACGTCGGAGCCACCACGCAGGAGCTGGAAACCGAGGGGCGCGCGTATACAGCGCTCGAGGCGGCGTTTTCGGACGTGCCGCGCAACATCATCACTTCGAAGCGTACCGGCCGGGTACGTTTGCTCGTCGAGCCCGATTCCGGCCGGCTTCTGGGCGGGCACATCCTGGGCACCGGGGCCGGCGAGCTGCTCGCGCCCGTTGTGCTGGCCATGGGCCACGACCTGCCCGTTCAATCGCTGGCGGACACGGTGTTGCCCTACCCGACGAGTGTCCAGGCGGTGCAGTTCGCGGCCAGACAGTTCGCAGAGTGAGCGCGGCCCCGGGTTTGCGGCCATGAACCGGACGCGCGTCTCCGGCCGGAAAGCGCCTATCGAGCTCCCAACTGAATGCCCGCCAGGGGCTTCAGGCACGCGGGGCACGCACCTCCGTCGGTGTGGTTGATGGTTGTGCTGAAGCCGCGCCGCTCGATGAGCACCGCCCCGCATCCGTGGCAGCGGGTGTTTTGATGATCCCCTCCGACGTTGCCCAGGTAGATGTAGTGCAATCCTTCCTCTTCCCCGATACGGCGGGCGCGCTCGAGGGCATCGAGCGGCGTCGGCTGCCGGTCGGTCATCTTGTAGGCGGGATGGAACCGGCTGATGTGCCACGGCGTCTCGCAGCCCAGTTCGTGTGCAATAAACCCAGCGATTTGGCGGAGTTCCCCGGCGCTGTCGTTGAGTTCCGGGATGAGCAGTGTGGTCACTTCGACCCAGAGACCGTAGTCCTTCATGCGCTTCAGGGCGTCGAGCACGGGCTCGAGGCGCGCTCCCACGTGGTCGCGGTAGGTCTCGTCTTTGAAGGCTTTCAAGTCAACGTTTGCCGCGTCAACAAGGGGATGAAACGCTTCGAGCATTTCGGCGCTCATAAAACCGTTCGTGACCAAAACGTTCAACAGGCCCCTGTCCTTCGCCTCTCTGGCAACGTCATAGGCGTACTCGAAGTAGATGGTCGGCTCGGTATAGGTGTATGCGATGCTGCTGCATCCCGAGTCGCATGCCCGCTCGACGATGAGATCGGGCGGCGTCTGGACGCCGCGAATGATGCGCTGGTCCCGCGGCATGGCCGAGATGTCGGCGTTCTGGCACCACCCGCAGCGGAAATTGCAGCCGGCCGTGGCGATCGAATACGAGAGCGAGCCGGGCGCGACGTGGTACAACGGCTTCTTCTCGATAGGGTCGCGGTGCTCCGCCAGAACCTGCCCGTATACCAGCGAATAAAGCGTGCCCCCCCGGTTTTCACGAACGTAGCAGACCCCGCGCCCGCCATCATCGATAAGGCATCCGTGAGCACACAGATGGCACTTCACCTGGTTGCCTTTGCGCTTCTCGTACATTCGTGCTTCGAGCATGCGGCTCATCTCCATCAGTCACGAACGCCTCCGCCCGGCCCTTCGCGCCGCCAGCGAAGCCGAAACCAATTCTAGAACCGGCGGGAAACGCGGTCAAGAATTGACCACCGGCGCCCCGCAGCCGTATAGAAATTACGCAGTCGCGTATCGTTGCGTGACGCACCAGCCGCCACGGGTTCCATGACGGCGCCCGGAGTTTCCTCGCCGCGGGCCGCCTCCCATCCATTCGAGTTACGGCACGGAATATGCTCGCCTCGGGGCGGATGTCATGTGGACGGCTTTGCGCGTACAATGGACACAAACGGAGGATGGACGTCCGCAGGAAGGCGGGTGGCCCCCCACCAACACGGGTAACCTGGAAACACGGATCTCGCCAGACAGAAGGAGCACAGCAATGGAAGTCGCAAAAGTCATTGAGGTCATCGCATCTTCACCGCGCAGTTTCGAGGACGCCATCAAGAATGGAATCCAGCGGGCGACCAACACCGTGGAGCAAGTGCAAGGCGCCTGGGTCAAAGAGCAGAAAGTGGTCGTGGAAAAGGGCAAAATCATCGAGTACCGCGTCGATATGAAGGTCACGTTCCTGCTGAACGAATAGGCAACAGGCCCAATCTCTGCGCGAGATTATCGAACACACCTCCGGCGGCAGTCATGTGCGCCTACTTGAGCGCCCCGAATTCTTCGAGGACGGCCATGGCCTCCGCGTCGCTCACGTCGTACCAAGTGCGATAGGCGTCGGCGACGGCGCGGAATTCAGCCGGTGTTTCCAGCACCGCCACCGCATCCGCGGCGTGTTCGAGTCCGCTGACCGCGCGGGGCGAAGCCACCGGGGCAGCCACCACAATGTGGGCGGCGTGCTGTTTCCGGCACATGGCCGCGCTGGCCCGCATGGTCGAGCCCATGGCGATGCCGTCGTCGACCAGGATGACCGTGCGTCCCTGGATGGGCGGCAAGGGCTGACCGTGCCGCAACAGCTGGACGCGCCGGGCGATTTCGCGGCGCTGGCTCTCAGCAAGGGCCTCGATCTGTGTCGGCGGCAACGGGTACGCCGCTGTCTCGTGAAGATACAGCGTGCCGTCCTCGGCCACGGCGCCGAATCCGGATTCGGGATTGTCGGGGAACGGCAGTTTGCGCGCAACAAGAACCGCAAAATCCGCATCCAGATGCCTGGCCACCTCGACGCCGGCGGCCAGGCCGCCCTTCGGGATAGCCAGGACAAGGGGATTCGCGGCACGATACGGCTCCAGTGCCTTTCCCAGTAGTCTGCCCGCGTCGGTGCGGTCGTCGAACATGGGTTTTCTCATCGTTCCACTCCCTCCTGTATGCTGTAACACGCGAGGCGCCGGATTCGACGCTTCGCCGGGCGCTTGCGTCGGCCCTTCAAAGCCGCTACAGTGAGCACTCACGCAAACGGGTTATCCCGTGACATGCATTTCCGGGGCGTCGCGGGTCACGGTCAAGGAGCATCGGGATGGGTTCGGAACACACGCGAAGAGACTTCTTCAGGGTTGCCGGGGCCGCGGGCGCGGCCTTGGCGGCTTCGACTATGAAAGGAAGGAGCGTCATGGCGGCAGAAAAACGCGATTTTCAGATATCACTGGCGGGCTGGTCGCTGCACCGGTCCATCGGCGAGGGTGAAGGCAAGATCCCGATGCTCGATATGCCCACGCTCGCCCGGAATGAGTTCGGGATTGGCGCCATCGAGCTGGTCAACCAGATGCTGCCCGCAAGCGATACCGCCTACCTCGATACGCTCGCGAAGAACGCCGCCGGCAACGACGTCAAAATCCTCCTGACCATGGTGGATGGCGAAGGCGCTATCGGGCACCCCGACGCCGCCAAACGCGAGGACGCCGTGATGCGCCATCAGAAATGGGTGGATGTCACCGAATACCTGGGCGGACACAGCATCCGGATGAACTGGATTGGGGCGCCGGACGACATCGCCACGCGCCCGGCCGAGCTGAAGGCGTTCATCGACCGGTGCGTGCCGGAATTCCGGAAACTCTGCGACTATGGCGACTCGAAGGGCATCAATGTGTTGATCGAGAATCACGGAGGGCCGTCTTCGGAGCCGGGAGCGTTGCTCCAGCTCATGGTGGCCGTCGACCATCCGCGATTCGGCACCCTGCCCGATTTCGGCAACTTTCCCGAACACGTCGACAACTACCTCGCCACGGACTTGATGATGAACTTCGCGAAGGCCGTCAGCGCCAAGTGCTATGACTTCGACGACCAGACCGGCGTGGAAACGCGCCTGGATTACGAACGGCTCATGACGATCGTGGCCGAGCAGCACGGCTACCACGGATACGTGGGAATCGAGTATGAAGGCAGCCGCCTGAACGAGTTCGACGGGATCAAAGCCTGCAAGAAACTGCTCGAAAAGCTCCAGGGGTAAGCCGGATGACACAGACCAGGCATGCGGACGAGGCGTCCGCCGGGAAACTGGCGGCGCTTCGTTGTTTTCTCCTCGACATGGACGGCACGATTTACTTGGGCGGCAACCCCATCGATGGCGCGGTGGATTTCGTGCGGTATCTGGCCGAATCCGGCCGCAAACGCCTGTTCTTCACCAACAACTGCTCGGTGGACGCAGGGCAATACGAGCAGAAACTCGCGGGCATGGGCATCCCCGCGGCCCGGGAGGAGATCCTCACCTCGGGCGAAGCGACTGTCCGGTATCTGGTCACGGAAACCCCTTATAAACGGGTATTTGCCGTGGGAACGCCCTCCTTCGAGGCGGAACTCACCGCCGGAGGCCTCGAATTGGTGGACCAGGAGCCGGACGTCGTCGTGCTCGCCTTCGACCGCACGCTGACCTACGCAAAACTCGAGAAAGCGTGCATGTTTCTGCGCGACGGCGTCCCCTATCTTGCGACCAATCCCGACAAGGTCTGCCCCACCGAGACGGGGTACATCCCCGATTGCGGCTCGATGGCCGCCCTCTTGTTCGAGAGTACCGGCCGCATGCCCAAGTACATCGGCAAACCAAATCCCGAGATGGTGGCCATGGGGCTGCGAAAACTGGGCGGAACCACGGAAGAAACCGCCATGGTCGGCGATCGCCTCTACACCGATATGCAAATGGCCTACGATTCCGGCATCACATCCATCCTCGTCCTGAGCGGCGAAACCAAAGACGCAGACCTGCGGGAAACCGTCCGGCAGCCGGATTTCGTATTCGCCTCGGTAAAGGCCCTCCACGCGGCATTGCGGGAAGCCGATTCGGCCGGGTGAAGCGGATAGCGGCTGAAACCGTTGCCACCGCCAAATCAGATAACTCATGGACAGCAAACCATGAGCCGTTCGGAAACCGAATCTTCGAGGCAAATCAAAAACCCTGGGACAGACCCGTCTCGCTCCTGCGTCGCTTGCTTGGGTCAGTCCCGGTTTTTCGGCCCCGGCACGATACTCCTGTGCAAGATGCGCATGCCACTTCGAAGACCGCGCTTCGTTGAAGCCTGCAACTGAGTGGTTGGGTCGCTGGGACGCGGCAAGATGCCGCGTCTACATTGGAGACATCCGGAAACGTAGAAGAGGCTTCCAGCCTCTTCATTCTTCGAAACTCGGGTTGCGGGCGCAACGGAGGGCGGGTTTTCTTACCCGCCATTGAATCAACGCGCGGACCCAAAGGGCCGCGCTTCCACTTTTGGATT
>CAZFOG010000415.1:0-5283 GCA_964520685.1 uncultured Nitrospiraceae bacterium
TGAACCCCGGCACGGGAGGCGTCATCCCGCCCGCAATCGCCGCCCCCGAAAAGCCTGTCGGGTCCAATACCGGCGAAATCGCCTGGCAGGCCACGCCGGAGGACAAGGCGCGATACACGGTCAATGCACCCGGCGTCAGGCTGGCCGCAGGTTACATCGCCGGAGAGACAATTCAACTGGGCGATGTCAGCGTGAAGGTAAACAAGGCGGAAGGAAACTGGGCGGCCGTAGCGGTTGCCGCACTCGATGGCAAACCCCTGGCCGAATCGTCGCGCATCCTGGTCGTTGCGGCTGGCCGTGTCGAGAACACCAACATGGGCTGGAACGCCGAGCGCACGACGGTCCAGAACAAGTGGGGTTCCGCGCCGGTGGTCGCCGAGGGCATCGATGCGGAGATCAGGCTTCCGGCAGGCAAGAACGCCTCTGCACTCGACGGGGCGGGCAAGCCCAGGCAACCGTTAGAACTCGAGACCATCGATTCCCGCACCGTGCTCACCATCGGTCCCCGCTACCAGACCCTCTGGTACGGCATTACGCAGTAGGAAGGCATGACCATGATCAAGACAAGCACATTCTATCCACGAACCGGACGCGTTGCCCTGCTGGCCGTCGTTCTGTTTCTCCTTGAGGCTGCCGCTGCATCCGCCGACAGCCCGGTGCTCGAGCGTGTCGACGGTACGTCCGCCCAGACGGGACCGCAACTCCTCACCAACGCCGGTTTCGAGGAAGGCGGCGCGGCACCGGCGCCGGGGTGGTACTTCTGGAAGGAGGGCTATGCGCTCGCACCCGGAGAAGGCCGCGATAACACCGCCGCAATTCGCTGCGTCAACGGCGACCCCACGGCCGAATACGGCGCGGGACAGACCATTCAACTCGATCAGCACCAGCCCGCTCCCGTCCTCGTTACCGGATGGAGCCGTGCCCAGGAGGTTAGTGGTCCTGCCGGCCGCGACTACTCGATCTATATCGACGCGCTGTATGCCGACGACACCCCGCTGTGGGGCGTGATCTCGGGCTTCAGCACCGGCACCCACGACTGGGAAGAACGCCGCTGTATCGTCCTGCCCGAGAAGCCCCTCAAATCCATTACCGTCTACGCCCTCTTCCGGGGGCATGTGGGCACGGTGTGGTTCGATGATTTCGCTTTGCGCCAGCTCACGGCCAGGGACATCCACCTTTTCGAGAACGTGCCGGTGACCCTGCCTTCGAGAACTGCCGCTGATATCTTCACACCCGCGGCCAAACAGCCTGCAACCACGCGCGGCCTTGCTCTGCACATCGCAGAGGACCCGCAACAGCCTGCCACGGCCCTCTATCTTGGCAGCCGCCTCCTCGGCAACGCCCCGGTCGTGCCCTTTGTGCGCGATGTGGCCGCTGACGGAGATTTCGTGACCGGCCAACTCGTGCGGAGTGCGCCGGAGGCGGAAGCGCGTGCATGGGCGTGGGAGTTCACCACCCTCGATTTGAGGCTGAGCCTCGAGGTCCAAACCGGCGCCGAGTGCATTCGCATGAACGGCATCCTCGAAGATCTTCGCGGCATTGATCGCGCCGTAACCGCCTACGTGCCCATTCCTCTCGGGGAAGCTGACTGGACGTGGTGGCGCGACATGCGGCAAAGCGCCCGGGCCCAGTCGGGCGTATTCATGAACGCGTACCGTACCAATGCCGGCGCTGTCGGCCAGTCCTCGAGCTATCCTTTCGCCGCTCTGACCAGCCCTTCCGATGGAATCGCCCTCGCAACACCTCTGACCAATCCGCGCCACTTCCGCCTTGTATACGACGCCGATATGCGTCTCCTCTTCGCGGCATTCGATCTGGGATTGGCCCCGGACACGGCAAAGTTCCCGCAATCCGCGACCTTCGAGGCCCTGCTCTATTCCTTCGACCCGGAATGGGGTTTCCGGGCGGCACTCGAACGCTACTACGTCCTGTTCCCGGAATCGTTCGTCAAACGCGTCGACCGTGAAGGGCTCTGGATGGCGTTCACCGACATCAGCACCGTCAATGGCTGGGAGGACTTCGACTTCGCGTTCAAAGAGGGAACCAACAATGTCCCGTGGGACGAGGCGCACGGGATGCTCACCTTCGTCTACACCGAGCCCATGACCACCTGGCTGCCGCTACCGGAGGATACCCCGCGCAACGAGGCGGCCGCCCTCGCACACATCTCCTCGATGCTCGAGGGCGCCGACACATCCAAGCACCGCCAGGCCTCCGTCACCCTCTTGTCATCGGTGCACAACGCCGACGGCGGCCCGTTGGTTTATCTGCGCGATACCCCTTGGTGCGATGGAGCCCTGTTCCCCCTGAACGCCGATCCGGACCTCCCCGCAACGGAAATGCATCCCGTCAATCAGGCGCAATCCGAACTGGCATACCTCGAACGCACACTATCCCCGCCGGACCGCGACAGACTGCCGGACTGGAACCATTACGAAAGGGGCTACGAGCTCGACCGCACCGTCTTTGCAACCGGAAATCGCTCCCTCCGCATATCGTTGACCGAATCCGCCAAAGCGGGTGCCAATCAGACGGTACCCGTCGACCAGACCGAGCCCGCGCCTCTCCTGCTCCGCGCGCACATCAAGACGCAGGACCTCACCGGCGGCCCCGACAACGACTGCGCGGTGTACGTTGACCTGGTTCATACCGACGGAACGCCCTTGTGGGGACGCACCATCCAAATCCCGCCCGGCACGTCGGATTTCGTTACCCTCGAACGCTCCATCGAATCCGGCAAGCCCTTCAGGCAGGCCACCGTGCATCTTCTCATGCGCGGCAATCATACCGGCACGGTCTGGTTCGATGAGCTGTTTCTTGGACCCGCGGGCTCGGATACCAACCTGCTGCGCGAGCCGGGATTCGAAGGGCCTATGGCGTCTGAGGCGGCCGTGGACGGCGTATACATCGATTCGTTCGTGTATTTCGCCTCGACCTTGAATTACCGCCGCGCGCATTTTGCCTCGACGGATTTTCCGCTTGTATTTGACGAACACACCCATGACGTGGGCATCATGACCCTCTTCTCGACCTTCGAGTTCGAGCGCGAGATCGCCGGGCGCGTCCATGAGCGGGGGAAGCTCCTGATGGCCAATGCGGCCCTGCACGGCGCATCCTTCCCCGCGGCTTACCTTGACGTGCTTGGAACCGAGACCAACTGGTTTCCCCAAGGAAAGTGGCAGCCCATGACCGCCGAGGCCATGGCCTTCCGCCGGGCCCTGTGCTATCAGAAACCCTACTGTTTCCTGCTCAACACCCACTACGCCAGCCTGGACCTCGACGATATCGAGCGCTACATCCAGCGCTGCCTCTTCTACGGCATGTATCCCGGTCTCTTCAGCGAAAACGCTTCGACCGATTGCTTCTTCGAGAGCCCAGAGTGGTACGAACCCGCCCGGCCCCTGTTCGGGAAGTACATTCCCCTCATCCGGACGATTTCCCAGGCCGGCTGGCAGCCCGTGACCAACGCTCGTGCAGACGGTGGCGTGCATATCGAACGTTTCGGAAACCCGGCAGCCGGACCGGTCTACTTCACCCTGCTCAATGAGACGGATGACGACATCCACACGAGAGTGTCCATCGAGCGCGATTCTTTGGCGTTGGAGGACCTGCCGGCACACGTGCCTGAACTCATTACCGGCGGACAACTACCCGCAAACCCGACCGACACAGAGCTCGCGATGGAAATGACCCTGCCCCCTCACACTGTCCGCTTGCTGCGTCTCGCCAGAGCTTCTGACGACCTCGCCTCCGCTATTGCGAGGCCCGTTGCTGATAGGTAAACGCCGCCGGGGCTTCCAGAACCTGGATCCGGCAGGCTTCGTCGTCTTGCCCGGCCGCCGCACCCGCAAGCGCCGCGACCACCGCGTCGCACACATGAGCGGGAACGCATAGAATCCCCGTTTCACGCAGACTTCCCCGGGTTTCGGGCGTACTGGAGCGCAGACAGTTTGCCGTCGACGTGGTGGCGCCGCCGGCGCCCGCCTCCATCGCCTCGCGCACCAGCGTTTCCGCATTTCCCTCGGAACACGAAAAGGCGATTTCGCAATAGCCGTGCAGGGTTTGCTGATTGACCTCCTCGTCCCGGTTTTTGAGTCCCGCATAGCGCGTACGCCATCTCGTGCCGCCCTTCAAGTCGTCCAGAGCCGTAATCATCTGTTCCATACTGGCAGCATATTGCTGGGGACCGAGCCGCATGAGGGGATCGGCAATGCCTTCCCGTATTGGCGTCTGGTACAGGAAGCCGCCCCCGGCCCGGTCGATACGGGCTTCCTCGATCAGCAATCGCCGGACTCCATCGGCATCGTGGGCCGGAATCATGAAACGCACGATCTCTTTCTCTGCGGGGATGGCGATACGCAACAGACCGAGCCTGTCCCGAAGGCCCGAGCCGACCCCGCGGCTTACTACGGGCACGCCCACGCCAAATGTAAGCACGACCCGCGCCAACGGCTCTCCGCTACCCGCCATCGACAGAATGCAGGTGAGCAGCACCATATCTGGCAGCAAACCGGAAGGACCAGATGAACTGGCGGGCCCGGACAGGACGCCGGATGCAGCGGGATAACCATAGGCCCCGACGTCTTGCAGGTACAGCATACCGCGCCCGGGGGTCCGCAAGTCCGCCGCATCGATGAGTGCCGTGGCCACCCGCCGCGCGGCGTCCGCGGGCACGGTCATCTGGAATATGTCCGTGGGCGAATCGTCGAGATCGAGTCTCTGTCCGGGAAGCCAGAAGGAGCGTGCACGGGCACGTTGCCGCACACAACGGCCGTTTTCGAGCAATACATCGTGAACACCCAGTTCCAGGAGGCACTCAGTCACCGCCGGCTCAAGCAGTTGATGCGTCATGCAGGTGATACGGATCATGGGTTGCGGCTCCATGCGCAGCTCACTCATCCTGAGCCTCCCCCGCGGCCTGAATGCTCCGCCGTTGCCGTGCCTGCAGCATGAGGCCATATACCATCACCGTGAGAATGGGGTATACCGACGCCATGGCCAGTGTGCCAAACCCTTCCACGACATCCACCTCGCCGCCGATTCCAAGACCCATCGCCATCACCAGCGGAACGGTCACGACACCCGTTGTCACACCGCCGCAATCCCAGGCAATCCCGGCGAAATCCTCATCGCTCCACCGAGTCAACAGGATAAGGAGCAGATAGGGCGGCGCGAGCAGCCAGGCGGTCGGCAAATCGTACAGGATGCGCGCCACTCCGACCAGCAGCCCCAATCCGACCCCGATGGAGACCGCGCGCACCACGCCCGAGCCTTTGACCGTCC
>CAZFOG010000416.1:0-5272 GCA_964520685.1 uncultured Nitrospiraceae bacterium
TGTTAACAATCTTGGCAGAGTTGATGCGTCCAAGGATCACTCATCAATCTCAAATAAATTTAAACCAAGACCGCTGGGCATTATTATACAAGATTCATATAATAACCCATTTTTCCCCATCCGTCCAGTGCCCCGGGTGGACTCTGCCAAGATTGACCTTATTTTAATATTTAAAAGATTCAGAGAGTTATATTCACAATTTGATATAACTCTTTTACCGTGGCATTTTGTTATTGAATTTATTAAAGATAGATATTATATCTTTAATACTAGACCAATTGATATGTTTTTTCCTGTTGAAAATAGGCAGGTTCAGAATCGGCAAGATCTATGGGATGATACAACCAAAACTTTTATGAAAAATTATAATTTTGATATAAAAGAAGCAATTCATATCTTAGTAGTTGGAGATTCAAATGTTGACGTTTATACTAAAAGATTTTATGAATTATTAGGTAGAATTTGTATTGTTCCATGTGTAAGATATTTTAAAATAGCAACACTTGATTATGAAACAATTGTTCCAATGAATATGGGGAAGAAATTTAATTTAAGCTTAACTACAAAATTCGTGAGGAGATAAAAGATTATGATTAGTATTATTAAATACTTGAATGAAAACGAAGAAACCGTTCCTACTTTATCTAGAGAGCAAGCAAAAAAACGGGTTATAAAAATGGGCGCTTTGTCGGGTGGAACGGTTGCAATTACCAAATTACTTAAGCATCATGATGAGGTATCGAAAATGGTACAAGAAGAACCAGTTTCCGCGTTATTACCTGCAGCAATAGTTGCGAGTGGAGTCGGTATAGGTGCACTTACTGGGGCTGCTATAAATTCATTTGAGGATTATCGTGATAAACGAAAACAAGCAAAAATAGAAGAACAGAAAAGAATTATGCGAGAAGTATTAAAAGAGAAAAAGAAAATATAATATCCAAATAGAGGTTAAACAACTATGAAATCATTAGGGGCGATGATTTGTGAATTATCAGGTAATCCAAACTGGACAGAAAGACTTTATGCAACAAGAGACAAATATCATGCTCTTGCCGATAAAAAAGGACAAGACGAAAGTACTATTCGTAAATTTAAATTAATGGGTGATCGCGCCAATGCTCTTGCCAATAAAAATAAAATGGTACAAATTGGTGATAATAATATGAAACAATTGGCCGATATACATTATAGAATGCTTACACATAAACAATATCCAAATAGAGGTTAAACAATTATGATCTCAATTGTACAATATATTTCAGAAGGTTTTTTGGGAAATTTCGATCAAAAGTTTCAAAAAACAGCTCTTGCCAAAACAGTAGATAAAACAAATGATAAAATTGATAATTTTCTCAGTAAATCTTCTGTTGGTCGTCGATATATGAGATTTGAAAATAGATTTGGTAAAGAAGCTGTTGAAGCTACTAAACAAGGAACTAACGCAATTTTAAATGCAAAAGACAATATTCTTCGAAAGAATTTCAAAGTAAGAAAATAATAGGAGTAAACTATGATTGCTCTACATGAAATAATTTTTAATGATTGGTCAAATTGGGGAGAAAAAACTCCTCGTTCTGATTTCTCTGTTCCTGATGGCAAAAAATGGACAATTATGAATGATAGTAATATTATTGATAGAGATGAGAATATAACTGTTTTTAATAGTAAAAATTGTAATAGTGATATTGGCCCATCGATAAATGATATTATTGAAAAATCAGTCAAATCAGTTCTGGAGAAATAATTATGTTATCAATTAATTATTTGTTTTTATCAGAAGGAAAATATATAGATGCCGCTTTTGGTTGGGCTGGTTCTAAGCTTGGACAAGGTGTTTTAGCTGCTAAAAAAGTAGCAACGCCATTAGTTGGCGCTGGTCTTGAAAAAACTGGAACTGGAATTGCTAGAGCTGGAATAATTGTTGGTAAAAAAGTTTTTGATAAAGGTTCAGCCATGAAAAATCGTTATTAAGAATAAGAATCTTTTTTCCACTTCTAATTTTACATAGAAATATTATTAATAGATTTGTTATATTTTAGTAGTGGGAGGAGGCATTGTGTATCTTGAAGATGTTGGAATGGTGGAAGAACAAATAAATGATTCAGACACAGATATCTCTTATAAACTTTTACACAGATATGGAAATGATGCTTTAGAAAGAGCCGCCAAATCTGAAAGTATTATCATTGATTCAAAGATGATTGATCGTTACTGGGAAGATTTGAAACGACACCATTTTGCTCAACTTAATATGAGATCACAAATAGTTAAAGGATTATTTTTATTATATCAAACTGCAAATGCTCTTACAAGATATAATAAAAATATTTTAAAGATGACTCACATTCAATTTCGAGCGAGAATTTTATTTCCATATTTAATTTATATTTTACAACAATATCTTCCAGATACACGAAAGTTTTTACAAACAATTATTCGAAGCGTTTATGAGAGAATACGGCACAGTTCTGAAAAATTAGTAAATGTTTATGTTAATTCATTTTATTTAGATCAAGATGTTATTAAATATAATGTTTTATTAGAGTTTCTTGGAAATGGATTACAAAAATTTAGTCCATTAACAGTTGGTAATATTGAAGGGTTTTATAGAGGTATATTTGGAAGCATATTTCATTATTATTTTATGAGGAAACAAGATACTAGTAAAGTATATTCTAGCTTTTGGAGTATAAATAATATTCTTAACACCTCAAATTCTTCTACTCGTTTATCACTTTATAAAGAAGTGTTATATAATTTACAAGTAGATAAATATTATAAGACCTCTCCGATATACATACAACTTGGATTAAATTATCGAATATTTAAAAATGTTATTATAAATAATGAATTTCAAGATGTTTATATGACAGCATGTACAAGATCGCGCCGATCAATATTTAAATTAGATAACAATGAATTTAAATTAATAAAGATATATAATAATGACATTATTAATGATCAAACATTAGAGAAAATAAAGAAGCTCCCAACAATTTTAAAATTACTAAAATGTGTTCACATTGCTAATCCAAAATCTAGACCTTATAATGATATGTTAATTAAACCAGAATTAGTCAAATCTGTTATATTAGATGAATTAACATACCCATTTAAGAATGTATTTTCTGACGGTTATTTACAACCAGTATTATCGAGAATATCTGATAATTTTGTTAATCTTATTCTCTCCGGCGAATATATCAATTTAATGACACTTACATCCGTCAGAATAGATCAAATTAGTTTTGTTGAACAGTTGAAGAAATTTGTTAGAATTTGTTTAAGTGAAATTAATGATAGGTAAAAAATAATGGAAACAGATAGCAAGACAGAAATTAGAACAGAATTTTCTGAGCGTAAAAAACAATTAGAACAACAAATTGATCATTTAGATAATCTCATTATAGATCTAAAATCTCACAAAATATCATTAGAGAATGCCAATAGACAGCTAGAACAACTAGCGTCACAGGAAACTGATGCTGTGAAGAAAGCTAAATATTTTGCAGCAATCCGAACTAATATAGAATTATTAACGAAAATATTTAATTCAATGTCTGAAATTGAAAGTATTAAACACAGATATCATAAAGAAATTAATGATATTACTATTGGTAAATTTAGACTACTTGATGTTGATATACGTAAAATTGATGAAGGATTAAAGAATGGTGGAGAAAATCTTTCAGAATTTTTTGAAAAACTTGGGAACGCTATGTCTAGCACAGGTAAAGCTCATGTCGGTACAATTAAAACAAATTTAGACAAAGACCCAGAATACAAATTGTAGGAGGAATATAATTTATGATTTCCATTATAAGGGTTGGTTCTGGCCCTAATAATGCATCTGGAAGTCGAATTGTGGATGCACTTAATAATGATTTTGTTGATACTCCACCAGTTAGAAAATTTATCATTATTAAGAAAATAGATCCCGAAGAATACGAAGATCAGGGAGTTGAAGATATGGCTAAAAATGAAGATTTCGAAATTGATGACAAAGAACTTGACGATATTGAGTCCGAAATTCCAGAAGAACTCGATGGAGAACCAGACGGGGAATTAGATGATATTGATTCAGAATTGGACGATATCGATGACGAAGAGCTTGATGGAGAGGATATTTCTGAAGAGGATTTAGATGATATTGAGTCTGAAATTCCTCCAGAAGTCGATGAATTAGAAGATGATGATCTTCCAGATGATGTTGATATTGAAATTGATACTGAAAAAGAATCTGGAGCTGAAGAAGAAAACGAAAAGGAATCGGAAGAATCGAAAAAAGATAAATCAGAAAAAAAGGATGATATAGATGACTATATCTAATAAAATTTCAGAAGAAGATAAAATTGATCTTAATGAAATAGTTTCTGAATTTATACAATATATTAATCAAGATAGTCAAAATTTAAGTACAGATCCAAATGTGATAAAAGTAAAAGTTATTAAACCAGATCCGACTGATTGCCCTAGTTGTGCTAGATCGACAGTTATTAAATCTGGTGGATGACGATAGAAAATTACTCATAGGTTATGAGTGAAAAGAAAGTTTGGAGGCGGAATGGCTAGAAAAAAAGAA
The DNA here is from genome assembly GCA_964520685.1 of uncultured Nitrospiraceae bacterium. Lineage (GTDB taxonomy): Bacteria > Hydrogenedentota > Hydrogenedentia > Hydrogenedentales > SLHB01 > UBA2224. The sequence continues at coordinate 4,583 of CAZFOG010000416.1, forward strand.
ACAGTAGAAATTGGGAGTACACTAGATTCCTCAAATTTTGCACCCGCAGAGGAAGGTATTGCGGAAAAGTTGGGGGAAGCTTTTGAGAAAATTATTACACGCGATTATGGTTATGCAAGAGCTCCCAAACCATATGTAACACCGTTTGGGATACAACATTTAGACGCCCTGTTGGGAGGCGGAATAATATCTTCAGCGCCTGTGGTGTTATCCTCAACGCCGGAAACGGGCAAGAGCACATTTGCTTTTCAGTTTTCTAAAGCATTTCAGGTTATGTATCCAAATTCAATTATTGTTTATCTAGATATAGAAGGAGCTGGAAATGTTTCTGCAACAAGTAATGCTTCGTCTAGGATAACAATTTTTGGTATAGATGAAAAGAGATTTCGTTATGAGCCAGTTGTGATTGATATTTATGGTTTCTTTCATATGATTGAAACATTAGTAGATATTAAAAAACAATTTGAAGAAAAATTACAAAAAGAATTTAAAATTATGATTATTTGGGACAGTATTGCTGCGACTTCTTGTTCGAAGATCAATGAAGCTGACGATCCGAACCGTATAATTGGGGTGTGCTTAAATGCCCGTCATCGTGTGAATTGCTGGAACGTCCTTAGAGCCTAATCAACTACAAAGTAAGAGGAAATTCTAAACTTGATAGTTTGAAAATGATTAGGATTGGAAAAT
>CAZFOG010000417.1:0-5235 GCA_964520685.1 uncultured Nitrospiraceae bacterium
GCTCACCCGCAGACGATGAGAATAGAAATGACCGGTGAGGGCACCGGTCCCACAACAGGGCGGGAAATCCCGGTGTTTGGAACTTGCGAGGCAGCCAACTCAACGTCCTCTGCACATTAGAGTGCCGGAGGCACGTCAGAAAACAGCCCCAGGCTTCAGCCGGGGATTTCCACAACCCGAACCTCCGAGTCCCAAGGGACAGCAGAAATTCTTGAATGGTCGCCCGGCAACGATAATACTTCCTGAGAGAGGAGAAGACCGCGATGTTCTGGACGTTGCTCCCAGCACTGTGCGTTCTTGGTCAGGTAAGCGGGGCCAACGTGCACCTCCTCGCCAACGAACACGTGGAAGTGCGCGTCAGGGCCGGCGAGGGGCGCTTCTCGCTGTATGACAAGGCATCCAAGCACATGGTGGTCGAGGATGCGGCCCTGGATGGCGGCGGCGGCACGTGCGCGCCGTTCCGGACCAACGTCCCGGCGTTTGGCGAGGGCGAAGGACTGGAAATCACCCAATCTTCAGGAGAGCGCTGCCGCATCACCCTGTACTCGGGTATTCGTTTCGTCTTTCTGCAGCGCACGGTGGCGGCGTCACCCGAAGCGCCGGTTCGCTATTTGGACCTCGTGAGCGCCCGGATGAATTTTGGTCCGGCGGCCGGATTGAAGGCGCTCGGCACGGCAGGGCTCAAAGAGCCCGGCGGTCATTCCGGCAGCTATTCGTTCCTGGCCATCGCCGACCCCGGCACGCGCGCGGGAATCGTATCGGGATGGGTGACCCACGATCGCGGCAGCGGGGTGTTGTTCTCCGGCATGGAGGAAGGCCTGGCCACCCTCCGGGCACGCATCGATTACGGCGACCTCAAGACCGGCGGTGACTCCGAACTGCTCGTGCTGGGCTACTTCGAGGATGCACGGCTGGGGCTGGAAGCCTATGCCGAACTTGCGGCGGCCTATTACCGGGTTTCCCTCGCCCCTATTCCCTCCGGCTATTGCACCTGGTACTCGAGCCCGCACGGCGGCGCGTCGGATGAAGAGCATCTTCTCGAACTCGCGGAGTTCGCGCAGAATAACCTGAAACCGTTCGGCTTTGATTTCATCCAAATTGACGACATGTGGCAGGGACGGGGCCGCATCTGGCGCGAACTCGACCTGCGCGATACCACTGAAGAATTCCTGGGGAAACGCCCCGATCTGCCCCTCCAGCAGGAGCGCATCTGGTGGTGGGGGCCTGATGCCGATTTCACCACCCACGACGCGGGCGGGCCGTACCCGGGCGGCATGAAACCGGTGGCTGCGCGGTTGTCGGAACTGGGGTTTACGCCGGGGCTCTGGCTGATGCCCTTCGCATGGGACCCGATGGCGCCGCCGCTCAAAAACCACCACGACTGGATGGTGAAACGCCCCGGTGGCAGCCTCCACTACGCGTATTGGGCCGGGTGGAGCCTCGATATGACCCATCCCGCGGCGCGCGAGTTCCTTCGGGAGACCGTGGACCGGATTTCGAGCGGGTGGGGATATAAATACCTCAAACTCGATGCCCTGTTTTCAGGGATGGCGGCCGAGCAGCTTTACATCAACGACCCCTACAGAGAAGACGACCTCGGCGAAGCCGTTTTCCATGACGAAAGCATAACGCCCGTGGAGGCTTACCGCATGGGTTTGCGCACGGTGCGCGAGGCGGCCGGAAAAGACACCTTCATCCTCGGGTGCAACGTCTCGCAGAACATGCGGACCCTCGGGGCCAGTTTCGGGCTTGTCGATGCCATGCGGATTGGTCCCGACAACGGCGCCGACTGGGGAAGCATGATGGTGGGTCCCTGGCACGGCAGCAACCGCTACTTTCTTCACGGCCGCGTCTGGTACAACGACCCCGACCCGGTGTATGTGCGGGAATCCATGCCTATCGAGCATGCCCGGGTGCTCTGTTCGTGGGTAGCGTTGACCGGCCAGTTGACCGTCGCCAGCGACTGGCTGCCCGGACTGCCCGAAGAGCGTCTCGACATCCTCAAACGCATTCTGCCCAACCACGGTCTCTGTGCGCGGCCGGTCGACCTGTTCGAGCGCGAACTGCCCGCCATCTGGCTGCTTTGCGACGAACGGGCGACGCCCCGGCGCGATGTGGCCGGCCTGTTCAACTGGGACAGCGAGAACCCCACCGTCATCGAGTGTCCGGCAGAGCGGCTCGGTCTGCCCAAGGCGGACCGCTACGACGCCTTCGATTTCTGGGGACGCAGCTTTGTGGAGCCATTTGCCAGCACGCTGCGGGTCGAGGTCCCGGCCGGTTCATGCCGGATTATCGCGATCGCCCCCGAATCGGACCGGCCGCGGGTCATCAGCACCAGCCGCCATATTTCCCAGGGCATCGTCGATCTGCGAGAGGAGACATGGGATGCCGATTCAGATGCCCTCTCCGGCACGAGTCAGGTGGTCGCCGGCGATCCCTACGAATTGCGCATCATCCTGCCGGCGACCGGACAATGGGCCGTGCGCGGGGTCGAAACGGACCGGCCGAACGTGGCCACCGACTACAAACGAGACGGCCGCCACGTGCGCGTGACCCTCACCTCTCCCGAAACCGCCCCGGTGAAGTGGCGGGTCCTGCTCAAGAACGACTAGGAAATGACCACGCGGACCCGCGTCGAAATAAACCCGGGAAATGGCGGGGTCGACAACCCGTCTCCGGTTGCCATAGCGCGCTTGTCTGGCGTTTCTGAGAATTCCACCGCGGAAGACGCGAAGAAACACGGAAAATCATGGCAGAGGTTCGTGCATGCAAGGCACAGACTGCCTCCACACAATTCCGCTGCACGTTCTCGATGTCTGCTCGACGGTTTGGCTTGACTTGCGCGATCGCAAACATCGCCAAGTCATCTTCTTTGCGGCCCTCTGTGACCTCCGCGCCTGCGGTGGACGAAATGTCCCGCGTTTTTGCGGAGAAAGCGGTCTGGCCTCGACCGGTTCGACGACAATATTGATAGAAGAACCGAAGAATGGGCCTCGCAAAGCCCGCACGGCCCCAAACCGGGCGCTCCTCTCTGACAGGCATCAGCGGATGAAATCTGCTGTAACGATTTCCGCAGTGGCCTGTATGTATACCCAGTTTGGTGGTGTGCAGGAGTTGCGCCACCAGAGGAGAAAAACAAAGGAGCATCTATATGAAGCACGTACGCAGAATGTCGAAGACCATCCCGGCGAAGGCCGCCATCCTGCCCGAAGGGCATCCCACCATTGAAGAGAGCGTGAAGGGCCTTTTCCAGGACCCGGTCGGCACGATCACACAGCACTTCGACAAGAACCCGAACTAGCATAAGCAACATGGCCCGGACACCCTGCCGCACGGGCGATAGCATAATGCCTCGCGGCCCATGCTGAAGGGTGTCCGGGCTTCTGCTGTTCTTGCCTGGTTCATGAAGGCCCAGAATCCTCCCCCGGAACGCTTGGCGGCGTTTCCACCCTCCTGATAGGGAATGGACCGGCGGCATTGAGGTGGTATGAGCATCTTCCTCTTGATTGCAGCCCAGGCCTCTCGCCCTGCATCCGCTCTGCAACGCGGCCGGAAGGCTGTTCTCCCCGCGTTGGGGATTGTTGCACATCTCACGCGGTATGTCTCTTCTTGCCCATTCCGAGCAGTTTGTTGAAGCAGTCCACTTTGCCTACCGTGCCCGCGCGAGCACACGTGCAATGGGGTCACGGCGTCCGAACTGCTCCCAGAAAGAGTGTGCATGCAGGGCGAATTCGGCCACGTATTCAGTGATTGGGAGAACCCGCGCGTTGACTGGAAAGGGCCGGACGCCTACCATACAACGCGACCAAGAAACTACTCCGGTACGGCACTGTGTGGTCCGTCGCGCCGTTCGAACAACCAGGAGGTATACCGATGGTACATGCGTTTGTTTTGGCGAAAGCGAAACGGGACAAAATCAACGAGACCGCCCAGGAACTCCTGAAGATTGAGGGTGTCGCGGAGGTGTATTCGATTGCGGGCGATTGGGACCTGATCATCATCATCCGCGCCCGGGAGAATGACCAGCTCGCAGGCATCGTGACCGAGCACATGCTCAAACTGGATGGTCTCCTGAGCACCACCACGCTCATCGGTTTCCGCGCGTACAGCAACTATGACCTCGAGCGCATGTTCAGCATCGGTTTCCAGGAATAGAATAGCGCGAAAACCCTCGGGACAGACCCGTCTCGCTCGTTCCTCGCTCACTTGGGTCAGTCCCGGGTTTTCGCTTCTCGCCGGGCGCGCCAGCGGCGGATGACGACGACCGGCACAAGCACAACGACGATGGCCACAAGAAAGAAGAAGACGAGTACGAGCATCGTTCCGCTGCCTCTGCCGCGTGAGCCGGCCCAGTACCGCATGTACTGAAAATTGTCTTCGAAGAACCGGTAGAGAGCCTCGCCCTTCCGCTCGAGAGGCGTCGAGACGGGCAAACCCGGGGGAAATTCCAGTACCAGGGTTACCTCAGCCACGGGCGCGCTAATGCCGGACCACTCGATGGTGTGTTGGGTGGCTGCATTCCACCGGCGCTCGCCGGTCCGCTCGTTGGTGTACACGTATCCGTATACGCACGAACTGGGCAGCCAAAGGCCATCCATCTCGACCAGTTGCAGATTCTCCACGCAGGCAAAGGCGCCTGCATTTAATAGCTCGTCACCCGGTGTCCCCGCCCGGGACTCCAGCGACGTTATCAAGCCGTTCTTTTCCAGGTCGAGGCTCAGGACATAGCCAAGGGCGTTTTCGGACGTCCAGAAACGGGGATCGGGGTGCCAGATGCGCAGTTCGGAATCGGAATCGGAGGGCAGCACCTGCCACACAGGGGTTCCCCGGGGGAGCCCCTCCAGGTACCGCGACAACCCCACGCCCCAGTAGAACGCGGGGACCAGCGACAGGCACGATACGCCGCAGACGCTCTCCAGGACCCAGTCTTCCATCTCACCCGATATGGTCCCGCTGATTGGCCTCAAGGGCAGGGATTCGGATGCACGCGGCATGTACTCGAGAATTCGATACTCTTTCCCATCCACCGCGCAGTCATGGGTAGATATATTGAATCCCGGAACGTTTCCCCGCGAAATCGTGTTGTCGACAAATCGGTACTTCATGCGGACGAATTCGTTGGCGCAGACAACCCCCTCGCTGCGCCCCCAGAGGTTGCCCGGCTGACCCAACTGGCCGTCGGAGGTGATATTCATCTCGGTCCACTGCTGTTTGAAGCTGGCGCTGTGGACCTTT
>CAZFOG010000418.1:0-5235 GCA_964520685.1 uncultured Nitrospiraceae bacterium
CGGAAGGTCCACATGCCCGCTTCGTCCATATCATCGACCAGGGCGTTGCCGCCGCTGGCAATGGCATCAAGCACGTCCTGGTCATGGAAGTAAGGATTGCCGGGGTCCTCGATGGCCCACGCCGCCGCGAGTGTGTAGATGCGGTTCTGGTCCTGGCAGATCCACGGCTCATCCCCGAATCGCCCCGTCTCGGGATCGTAGGCGGCGAGGATTCCCGGCACGTCATTCACAATGCTCCTCATGAAATATGCGCGCGGGGGCCATTCATCAAACGCGCCGGCTCCGAACGCCGCGGATGGAATGGCAGCCAGGAGAACAATGGCGGTGTAACCGTGCATGAGAGAGGGGTCCTTTTGTGTTTCGTGTTGCGATCTGCCCAGGCGAAACTGGCGTCATGCCTTGCTCGATGATAGTTTACAGCGGCGAAAGCAGGCAAACCGGTCTCCGGAATTTTCCGCGATTACCAGCGCGGGGAAAACGGCGGTAACGGGTGGCTGCAAACCATGCGTTTTGTGCCGGAAGAGAACAAAATCTGCGTCGAGGCCTTCTCGCCTACTCTCAACGAGACCCGCACTGCATTGCCGGACACCTACACCCTCGAATACGCCATGACCGAAATGGCCGAAGCCGCCGCCGCGCAACCCTGATTCGACGCGGGCTCTGGCTATTCAAGCTCCCCCCCGGAATACAGGCTCTGAATGCGCTGTCTGAGGCCTTCAACCCCTTCAACGCCGATTTCGTCAAGGAAAGGTTGAAGAACCTGCTCATAGTCGAACCGGCTCCAGTCGGGCAACGCGGCGCCGGGGGGCAGGTTCTCACGTAGCTTTCCGTCGATGATGTCCCGCAAGGCAAGCAGTTCACTCATTTGCTCGGGACTCCACGCCAGCCGCTTCGCGCTTACGATGCAATAATGGACAAGATAGCTGGCCTCGAAGTAATCGCCGATCCGCATGGCGCTGCGGATTTCCTCGAAGCAGATGTCGCGGACGGCCTGCGCGAATTGCGGTCCCATGTCATCGATGGTATCGATGTTCCCGCCGGCAAGCCGGGCGATGGCCACCTGGGCCAGACGGTCGACCAATGCGATATGGTATCGGCGCCCGATTCTCAGGGTCGCCAGATCCGACTCGACCCGGCGCCGTTCCGGGGAATCACCCGGGGGCAAGTCCGCCAATTGCACTTGTAGTGCCGTGATATCCGCATCGAGACGGTTCACTTCGCGGATCATCATATCGGCCACACGGGTGCCGGCATTCACTGCGCGTTCGGCCATTTCCTGGCGGTATTTGTGGTTGGCCGCCGCGCCCAGGCTGCCGAACAGAGCCAGGGACAGGAAGATCGCGAGGGCGGTGGCAATGGCCGGGCGCCGTTCCGCCCACGAAACAAGCCGCTCCCAGAATTTCGGCGCGTAGGCCGATGTGTCCTCGCCACGGCTGTAGCGCTCGAGATCTGCCGAGAATTCCCGGGCGGTGGCATAACGTTTTGCGGGGTCTTTTTGCAGCGCCTTCATGCATATCGCCGCAAACACCCGGTTCGCGCGCCTGTTCTTCCTGCGGGGCGACGGGGGCTGATGGTGCGCGATCTGGAGCAGCACCTCGGTCCGCGTTTTCCCCGGAAACGGCAACTGCCCCGAGAGAATTTCGTAGAGGATGATCCCCAGCGAAAACACGTCTGTGCGAAAATCGATTTCGTGGGTGCGGCCTTCCGCCTGCTCAGGACTCATGTAGGCTGGGGTCCCTTTGATAATCCCGGTTTGCGTGGCCGTAATCCCCTGGCTCTCTTCGTGCTCGTCGATTTTCTTGGAAAGCCCCCAATCCAGCACCAGCACAATCCCGTATTCGTCGACCATGATGTTCTCGGGTTTGATGTCCCGGTGGACGATCCCGCGCGAGTGGGCATAGGCCACCGTCTGGCAGACCTTCCCGAATATGGTCAGCAGGCCGGCGATTTCCCGCCGGTCAAGGCGGTTCCCTTCACGGGTATCCAGCATCTGGCGGAACGTGTGCCCCTTGATGCGCTTCATCGAATAGAACAGCCCCGCTTCCTGATGGGTGCCAATTTCGAAGATTGGCACCATTCCGGGGTGGTCCATATCGCCAAGAAGCATCGCCTCATACACAAACCGTTCACACACCGACCGGTCGGCGGCCATCTCGGGACGAAGCGTCTTCACCGCGACCGTGCGGTCGAGATTGCGGTCGTACGCCGCATACACGAAGGCCATGCCGCCCTGGCCGATGCGTTCCCCAAGACTGTAACGCGTGCAGGTCTCGAAGGCAGGTAGCGAGGACTCGTCTGCGTTCCGCGGCGATGGCATCGGCTGGGTTTCCTGGACGGCAAAATCGGAGTCATCCGTGCCGCTTGTGTGCGGCTCCAGCGGCCTGGTTTCGTGGTTCTCGTTCATCATCGTCCCTGCCTCCAAATCCGGATAACCCTCCGGCACCGGCCTCTCGCGACACCATCATGGCGCTTTGTGCAGGCGAAGCGCCACATCGCGGGCGATAGGGGGGAGGGTAAGCGTGAGCAGCCCGTCTTCGCCAACACGGTGCGTTTCCGAACTCGCTACGAGACCCGCATAGGTGTCCCACAAGTCCACGCGCCACTCGCCCGGCGCGAATCCTTGGAGGGTCACCTGCGCCCCCGATACAGGGGTCCCGTCAAAACCGCCCTTCCTCACGTTGACCCACGTATGCGCCCGGTTCTGAATCCACACCAGCGCCTCCGTGTCGCCCACCACACCCAAGGCCCGCAATATAGGCTCAGCGGGCAGCCACGGCACTTCGTAGCCAACCTGGAACCAGTCATTGCCGGGATTGTCGACAACGACCGTATGTGTGCCCTTCGGCAATTTCACGCGGTACGTGCTGTCATAGTTGTAAAGGGTCGCCGTCTCCTCATCCGTGTCGGCGAAATCCTCGGTACGCGCGACTTCGCCGTCTACGCGAATCTGCAACCCCGCGCCGCCGTGCCCCGAGACACCCTCGACAACCACTCCGAACGTGGTATCTTTTGGCGCATCGATTTCGAACGTGACCGGGTTGTGCAGGTCCGGATGATTCCGCACGCCGTGAAGAAGCCGCGAAATGGGCACATCACTCTCGATCCCGCCCTCCCGCGTGATGCGCACGGTGGTGGGTTGATTCCAGGGGGCGGGTTCCCAGGACGCCGCATCCGTACGGAGCAGGCTGTCGTCGGGGGTGCGCAGGTCTGTAGCATCCAGACCCCGGAAATCCGCATCCAAAGCGCGCGCGCGCTGTTGCACGAAATCAAAGCCTTCTATCCACCGGTGAAACGCCCCGAAAATGGGATACAAATTGCGGGGATGAACGTACGAATCCCACCACCACGTCATGGGAATCCCCGCCTGAAATTGTCCCACGCTGCTGAAGGCGCCGTTGTGGATATGAATGCCGTCGGGGTCCATTTCACCGGTGCGCACGCCGTGGTCAATGCCGAATTCACCGTGAAAATGGGGTTTCGTCTGCGCCGCGCGTTTGCCGAAACGGTCCAGTCCCAATTCCAGCGCCATATCCTTCGCCTGGTAATGATGGGTCTGCACAAAATCAAGCTCGGGCAGACAGTCGACATTGGGATCGCCCTGCGGGCGGGCGTAGCTGGTCGTGATCAAATGGTCCCATGGATCGAACTTCCGGAGGAACCGGGCCATGTCCGCGTGCCATTGCACCGCGACGTCGCTTTTGTAATTGTCGATGATATCGACCTCGTTCCAGAACTCCCACGCGAACACGCTCGTGCTGTATCCGTAACGCGCGATAAGGTAGCGCAGACGATCCCGGTAGGCTTCGAGCATGGTTTCGTTCGTGAAGTACTCCGAAGACTCCGCGAGCGGACCCCCGTTCGAGCTGATGTACGGCGAATCCTCCCACGCGCCGTACAGCGTCTCCTTCGACCGCAAGACATTGAAACTGTCGACGCAGATCATGATGCGAAGCCCGAGCCGTTCGGCCTGTTCGAGCACATAATCCAGCCGCCAGGCGTTCCCCATCGCGATGCCGTCGTACCCGCTTTCGTGGGTGTTCATGGCAAAGGTAGTCCACGAAGGGCTCAGCCATACGCGAAAGAAGTTGCAGTTGGACTCCGCATATCTCGCCAGCCAGTCGTCATAGTTATAGGTTCCGCGCGCGCCGCCCCAGCACACGTTCGCGCCGTTCAAGTACAGGGTCTCTCCACGGTCGGTGACGAAATACCGGTGATCTTCGGGATGCGTGCGCGCCATGCCCGCCACGTCCGCCGGCGAGACGGTGATCTCTACAGGGTCTGACGACACAGCTCCCGATTTGTCACTGGCCGTCACGCGCACGACATACCGGCCAGCCTCTGGAAACGACAGCCGCGCCTGCCACCGGGGTTCGCCCGCCGCAGCCAGGACCTCCTGCGCCCCCTTTTCCGTCTCGATTAGTTGCCGCTCGAAGGGCTGGTACAGGAAGGCCGGCACGGTGAACGATTCGCCCCCGACGGGCGACGCCTCGACGTCCACCTGAATCTCCCGGCTGCCAAAAGGATTGATGTAGCTCGCCTCAAGCGTAATGTCCAGTGTCAGCCGCTCGAAGATCCGCGCCTCGGCTCGGTCCGCCTCGACGCTGACAATGCGCAAGGGTTTGTCCATCCCCAAAAGACCGTCTGCCGCTCCAAAGAACGCGCTCATACCCATCAAAAAACAACCAACACCATTCGATATCATGCCCGAAGCCCCCTCGTTGTAAGCAAAGCACGACCGCGGCCGCATCCAACACCGGAATCATACTATCCTCAGCCGCAAAGACCAACGCTATTCCCGATCTCGGGGCGCGGGCCGGTGAAACCAGGAAGCCACGCACGGTCTTGTGTAACAGGAGTGCCGGGCTCTCTTCCTCTGTGGCGCGGTCTCTTAAGACCGCCAGGTCCCCCTTGTTGTAGCGCAGGCGTCTCGCCTGCATTCTTGGGTATACCGCAGCCAGCATCGCCTACACTACCGGCCGGCAACGGAGGGCGGGTTTTCCAACCCGCCAATCGATCACCGGCGGATGCAATCCGCCATCCGAGTTCTTTCTCTTCAGCATCCAAGCCGAACGCAGGCGAGAAAACCCGTTTACCCCGTACGCTCACCCCCGGATCAGTCTGCTCAGTCACGTCTGTCACGCCTGCGTTGCGTCCCCTGGACGGGGCAGGCTGCCGAAGCTACATTCCCCAAGACCTTATCCGTGCGCACAACGTAGATGCGGCAGCTTGCCGCAT
>CAZFOG010000419.1:0-5218 GCA_964520685.1 uncultured Nitrospiraceae bacterium
CGACCTCGCCCCTGCAATTCAATTCGTTGAAGCCCATGCCGCCGTCTTGCGGGAAGGAGAACGACGTCTCGAGGTAATACGATTCGCCGGCGATGTCGAGCCGCATGCCCCCGCTCGTGTTGATGCGCACGGAATCGCCCGCGCCCGGCAGGGTCAGTCCCGACAGAGGCCGCCGCTTGACGAGGTGCTGGGCGCGCAGGTCCCGCATCGCCTGCGGGGTCATGGTAACCACGGCCAATTCGTCGATAATGAGTTCCATGCCTTCGGGGGGCGTGCCGTTCCAGTACTCGGCGATGGCCGTATTGGTGATGGTGAGTTCGTTGCGCCAGCTCAACTCGATGTCGCTGATATCGAGCAAATACCAATAGCCTTCTTCGCGGTCCGTGAGAATGACCTCAAGCTGGGGTTCGGGCGGGCCAAAAAACACCTGCAGACACGGCATCCCCGCGCGGGGTTGAAACAAATTGATCATGGGATACCGGGGATTGCTCGTCTCGAAGACGCTTCTACGGTTTAGAACGCGCTGGGCGCCGGCCGGCGTCTTCGCATCCAGCTGGACGCCGTTGAAACTAAGCGCGAGGTAGTTGTTCCAACCCGCGTCCTGGGGAGCGCTCAAGTGCGCCTTGAACCGGAGACCCAACACCAGCTCGCCGTTCAGGACGGCCCCCATAGCTACCTCCTCCCGGGGAAACGCCAGGGTGACGCTTGTGGGCCCGGCCCCGATGGGCAGCGTTACCGGCCCTTCGGGTTGCCACACCCCCGTATACTCACTTGATGCCGCCTTCGCCCCGGCCGCCATCGCGCCGGACACCCCCAGCATCAGACCCATCGCCACCACCATCAAGCGTTTCATGGACATGCCACTCCCCTCGTACTGCATCTTCGCTGCACAATGCGGTTGGATCGCCTACCCCGGAAGCATAGCGAAGCACGGCGTCGTGGGGCAAGGAAGGTGGGTCTGGCTCTACTCCGGCGGCACGAGCCGCCCGGATTCTTCCGGTGCATGCGGTCCACCTCGTCCATCGGGTCCACGCGGTCTACATCGGGTCCTGCTACCACCTCCGCAGCGGCATGAGACGCCCCATTCGCCCGCTTTCATTCACGCGCGGGTATTTGCTAGGGTAGAGGCGCGTGTCGCGGAAGAGGGCGGCACCATGTCTGTATTGGTGAAAGGAATCCTGCATGAAGGTTGTCACGGTGATGGGAAGTCCCCGCAAAGACGGCAACACAGCCAAGGTGTTGGCGTGGGCGGAAGAAGAGCTGAAAGCGCAGGGGCATGAGGTCGATCACATCGACATCATCGATTGCCGCATCGCCTATTGCGACGGCTGTTTCCAGTGCCAGCATGTGGACGCAGGCCCGGGGTGTCCCCAGGACGACGACGCGAACGTCATTTTCAAGCGGATGGTTGACGCCGACGGGATGATCCTGGCCTCGCCGCTGTATTGCTGGGGGTTTCCCGCGCCGCTCAAGGCGTTGCTCGACCGGGGCGTGTGTCTTATCAAACGGCCGGCCACTGAGGATGCGGTGTATCTCCTCGAGGGCAAACGGGCCGGGTTGCTGGTGACGGCGGGCGGGCCCGATGAGGGCAACGCCGACTTGATCGCCGAGACATTCAGACGATATACGGAGTATCTGCGGTGCGAGTCCCGAGGGCGCCTTGTCGTGCCGTATTGCCGCCAGGGAGCCGAGTTGGGACCGAATGTACAGGTGCAGGCGCGGGATTTCGCGCTGGATTTGGTGGAATAGGGGGACGTCATGCGAAGGAACCGGGGGTTTTCGGGAGTCGCAGGGGTTGCGGCAGCCGCGGTTGTGCTGACACTGGCGTTTGGGGCGTGGGCCGGCGAGGAACAGGGGGAGACGCCGAAAATGGAAGCGAACGTGCCCGTGCGGGCGATCACGTCGGGCCCGGAAGCCCATTGGTTTGCCTACTACGACAAGCACCAGTTTGATCCAACCAACCGGTATGTCCTTGGAAACGTGGTGACCTTCGAAGACCGCACACCCGAGGCCGGCGACGTCATCCAACTGGGCATGGTCGACATTCAGGACGGCGACACGTGGATTCCTCTGGCGGAAACCTCGGCGTGGTGCTGGCAACAGGGGTGCATGCTGCAGTGGCTGCCGGGTTCGGACACCGAAATCATCTACAACGTCCGCACGGAAACCGGCTACGCGTCGGTCATTCAAGATGTGTTCACCGGCGAGAAGCGCACGTTGCCCCATCCCATCTATACCGTCAGCGGCGACGGCCGGTTCGCGGTGAGCCTCAATTTCGCGCGCGTGGGCCAGACCCGCCCCGGCTACGGCTACAACGGGTTCCCCGATCCCTTCGAAGACGAGCTGCATCCCGAGAACGACGGCATTTACTTCATCGACATCGCCTCGGGCGAGTCCAAACGCATCATCTCGCTGGGGGATATCGCGAAGATCGCACCCGGCGACACCACCGGGAAAGGCAAGCACTGGTTTAACCACCTGCTCTTCAATCAGGACGGCAGCCGGTTCATCTTCCTGCACCGCTGGCACAAGGACCCGGGGCCGGGATGGTATACCCGCGGATTCACCGCCCGGCCGGACGGCACCGGCATCCACTTCTTCGGAAAACATGGCATGGTGTCGCACTTCATCTGGCGCGACCCGAAGCACATCCTGGCCTGGTCGACCGAGCCGGCGGGCAACTTCTTCCATTTGTATGAAGACGAGACCGGCAATGTCGAGGCCATCGGCGCAGGCATATTGAAGGTTGACGGCCACTGCACCTATTCGCCCGATGGACAGTGGATCATCACCGACACCTATCCCGATAAGGAACGCATGCAGAACCTGATGCTCTACCGGCCGGCCGATGGCAAGCTGGTGAATCTGGGGCGGTTTTACCAGGAACGCCCCTCCAATAACGAGTGGCGGTGCGACCTCCATCCCCGGTGGAGCCGCGATGGACGCTACGTGTGCATTGACTCGAAACACACCGGCCAGCGTCAGATGTACCTGCTCGATGTGGGCAGTATCGTGCTGGCGAAAGAATAGGCGGAAACCGCGTCATTGGTGTTTCCCCGCGCCCTTGGCTATGCTGAACCGGCATTGCCAGGGGCGATGTGGATTGAATGGGGCTGAATCCGGACCGGCGAGGATCACTGCGTGTATCGGGCCATCACAAAGAAAGTCGGAAATTATGTGCGCATGTACGAAGTTGTGCAGGTGCTGGGCCGCTATGGTTTTTCCGACGTCGTGCACCGTCTTCGCCTGCATGAGGGCCTTCCGGCGAAAGTCTTGCGTGGGCTGCGCCTGATCGAAGCACCGTCCGGTGAGCCCGAAACCCAAGGCAGACGCCTTCGGGCCGCCTTGACGGAGCTTGGCCCGACGGCCGTCAAGTTTGGCCAGATTCTCAGCACACGCCCGGACCTGATGGGCGTCGAGATGGCGAAAGACCTCGGCCAGCTCCAGGATCGCGTGAGCACGGTCGATTTCGACAAGATCCGTCCGGTGCTCGAAGAGGAACTCGGCGCATCCATTCGCGAGCTGTTCTTCGAGTTCAACGAGGAGGCTGTCGCGTCAGCGTCTCTGAGCCAGGTATACCGGGCCACTACCCGCACCGGGAAACGCGTTGCGGTGAAGGTCCAGCGGCCGGGCGTTCACCGGGTCATCGAGGCCGACCTCACCCTTATGCGCAGCATCGCCGAACTGGTTACCGAGCACGTCCCCGATATCGCATGGATGAATCCCGTCGGCACCGTGGACGAGTTCGCCCGCTCCGTCAGGCGCGAGCTCGATTTCACCATCGAAGCGCGCATCATCGAGCGGTTCCACAAGAACTACGAGGGCGACCCCCACGTCTTCGTCCCCCGCGTGTACACGGAGCTGTCCTCCGAACGCGTGCTAACCATGGACTGGGTGGATGGCATCCGGGTCGACGACATCGCGCAGTACGGGCGGTATCGCTCGAACCCGCACACCGTAGCGGTGACCGGCGCCGATACGCTCTGCAAGCAGGTTTTCGAACACCGGTATTTCCACGCGGATCCCCATCCCGGCAACATCCTGCTGATCGGCGAAAACCGCATCGCCTTTCTCGATTACGGCATGGTGGGCAGTCTCGAAGAAACCGACACGGCCACCATCGCCGATGTGTTGCGGGCTATCTTCCGCCAGGACGCGGCTTCGGCCGTCCAGGCCATGCTTCAATTCACCACCTCCGGCGAATCCGAAGATTACGCCGCCCTCGTGCATGAAGTGGCCGATTACATCGCCTTCGACGCCGAAGCCATCATCGCCTCGGGCGAGGTGGGCAAGGCCATCGACCGGCTGACGGCGATCATGCGCAAGTACAAGCTCCAGCTGGCCCCGCGCGTCTCGCTGCTCATGAAGGCCCTGGTCACCATCGAGTCCACCGGACGCGCCCTGGACCCCGGCATCGACATGGTGCCCATCATCCAGCCGTACGTCGAACGCATCGTGGTGCAGCGCTTTTCGCCCGCGCAACTCGCCCGCGAAGCCCGCCAGAACATGGTCCTTCTTATGCGGCTCAGCCGTCAGATGCCGGCCGACATCGCCAACCTAATGCGGATGCTCCGCCGCGGCAAGCTCAAGATCCAACTGAATCACGAGGGCATCAACTACCTCGCGGCGGCAACCGATCGCGCGAGCAACCGCATCACGGTCGGGCTGGTCACCGGGTCGATCATCGTCGGTTCGAGCCTCCTGCTTGCCGCCGACATCGGCGCGCGCACCCTCGGGCTCGGGGGATTCATCTTTGCCGGACTGCTCGGCCTGACTCTCGTGATCTCGATTCTGCGGTCGCGGGATTTTTAACGGAAAGACGCCCGGGCATGGCCAACACGCTCACATATCGGTCTTACGCGAAGATCAACCTCTACCTCGATGTCCTCGACCGCCGCCGTGACGGATTCCACAACATCGAGACCATTTTCCAGACCGTGTCCCTCGCGGATGAATTGACCTTCACCGGCACGGCTTCCGGCATTGCGTTGGGATGTTCGCGCCCCGACCTGAGCACGGGACCCGAGAACCTGGTATGTAAGGCGGCCGCATTGCTGCAATCGAAAACAGGATGCACGCGCGGCGCCACCATCCACCTCGAAAAAAACATCCCGATTGCCGCCGGGCTGGCGGGCGGGTCGGGCAACGCCGCCGCGGCCCTCGAGGGCCTGAATACATTGTGGGACCTCGGTCTCTCGCACAAGGAACTCAGCGCGCT
>CAZFOG010000420.1:0-5202 GCA_964520685.1 uncultured Nitrospiraceae bacterium
GTTCGACATCAGCAAGCGGCTGTCGGTGTTTGTGGGCCTCATCATTACCAACTGCATCGTCATGGGCCGGGCCGAAGGCTACGCCATGCAGAACGGGGTAAAAGCCAGCTTTCTGGACGGTATCGGCAACGGGCTGGGCTACAGTATGATCCTGCTGCTGGTGGGGTTCTTCCGCGAACTCTTCGGAAGCGGCAGCCTCTTCGGCTATCAGATACTCTCGCTTACCCGTGACGGCGGCTGGTACGAACCCAACGGTCTGATGCTCCTGGCCCCCAGCGCCTTCTTTATTATTGGCCTGCTCATCTGGGCGCTGCGCACCTGGAAGCCCGAACAGCGCGAGGAGGAATAACACATGGCGGGTTTTGAACATTACCTGAGCCTGTTTACCAAAGCGGTGTTCATCGAGAACATGGCGTTGGCATTCTTCCTCGGCATGTGCAGCTTTTTGGCGTGCTCAAAGAAGGTGGAAACCGCCGTGGGCCTCGGCATTGCCGTGGTAATTGTGCAGAGCATCACCGTGCCGATGAACCAACTGGTGTACAGTTTTCTCCTGCGCAAGGGCGCGCTGTCGTGGGTGTCGGCCAACCTGGGCGACGTGGATCTGTCGTTCCTGGGGTTCCTGACCTACATCGGTACGATTGCCGCGGCGGTGCAGCTCCTCGAGATGACCCTCGACCGGTATGTGCCATCGCTCTATGTCGCGCTGGGGGTATTCCTGCCGCTGATTACCGTGAACTGCGTCATCATGGCAGGTTCGTTGTTCATGGTCGAGCGGGACTACACGTTTGCGGAAAGCGCGGTGTTCGGCCTGGGTTCCGGTGTCGGCTGGGCGCTGGCCATCATCGCGCTGGCGTCGATTCGCGAGCGCATGAAATACAGCAACGTGCCGCCCGGATTGCGCGGGCTGGGCATCACGTTCATTCTGACGGGGTTGATGGCCATCGGGTTCATGACCTTCTCGGGCATCCAGTTGTAAGAAACGGCCGCCAGGGCGGCTTGCGAAAACGCTAGGAATGTGAGGCTATGCAGATCATCCTTCTAGGCATGTTGATGTTCAACATCGTCATCCTGAGCCTGGTGGTCGTGCTGATGTTTGCCAAGTCGAAACTGGTGAGCAGCGGCGAGGTGAGCATCGAAGTCAACAACGACCCCGAAAAGACGCTGAAGGCCCCGGCGGGGGCGTCCCTGCTGACGACGCTGGCGAACCAGGAGATCTACATTCCCTCGGCATGCGGCGGCAAAGGCACGTGCGGGGTGTGTAAGGTTAAGGTCCTCGAAGGCGGCGGCGCCATGCTGCCCACCGAGCAAAGCCACATCTCGCGAGGCGAGGCCCGCGAAGGCGTGAGGCTCTCGTGCCAGGTCAAGGTCAAAAACGACCTCAAGATCGAGGTGCCCCCCGAGATCTTCGATATTCGCAAATGGCGGTGCAAGGTGCGGTCCAACCGCAACGTCGCTACCTTCATCAAGGAGCTGGTGCTCGAATTGCCCGAGGGCGAGGAGGTTCCGTTCCGGGCCGGCGGCTACATCCAGATCGAATGCCCGCCCCACACCATCCACTACCAGGATTTCGACATCGAAGAACAGTTCCGCGACGACTGGGACAAGTACAATCTCTGGGACCTCGTATCCCGCTGCGATGAAGAAGTTACGCGCGCGTACTCGATGGCCAGCTACCCGGAAGAAAAAGACATCATTATGCTCAACGTGCGCATTGCCACGCCGCCTCCCCGTGCGCCGGAAGGTACGCCCCCCGGCATCATGTCCTCGTATATCTTCAGCCTGAAACCGGGTGACGACGTGACGATCTCGGGTCCCTACGGCGAGTTTTTTGCGCGCGATACGGACGCCGAGATGGTGTTCGTTGGCGGCGGCGCGGGCATGGCCCCCATGCGGTCGCATATCTTTGACCAGTTCAAGCGCCTCCACACCAAGCGCAAAGTCAGTTTCTGGTACGGTGCCCGCAGCCTGCGCGAGGCGTTCTATGTCGAGGATTTCGACGCTATCCAGGCCGCAAACGATAATTTCACCTGGACGCTGGCCCTTTCCGAGCCCTTGCCCGAGGACAACTGGAGCGGCGCGGTCGGATTCATTCACCAGGTGCTCCTGGACAACTATCTCAGCAAACACCCGGCCCCCGAGGACATCGAATACTACATCTGTGGTCCCCCAATGATGAACACCGCCGTGATCAACATGCTCCAGGATCTCGGGGTCGAGCAAGAGAACATTATGTTCGACGATTTCGGCGGCTGAGGGCCGCTGCCGGCCCCGCAGGCGTGCACGGGTTGACGGCCCACCAACGGAAGCGCCGTAGTCTCTGAAAGGCAGTAATGCGTTGCGCCAGAAATGCTTCGAATTCAGATGTGCTTGCCTTGGACGTGCAAACCCGGGACTGTCCCAAGCGAGCGACGCAGAAGCGAGACGGGACTGTCCCGAGGTTTTTGATCCAGCTCGTTTTCATCGTCTATAGGAGAGCCGAGCGGCTCATGGTTCGCTGTCCCGGAGAACCCGTGCTCTCAGGTGTGGGAGCGGCGCCCTCGCCAGCCGGTCATAATTTTATGTGCTACATGGGCGCTGGTTTTAAAGGGTGGCTGACCGCGGCCTGCATCGTGCTATTGGCATGTCTCGGGTGCGGTCAGGGCGCCACAGTGCATGAGCGGGTCCCCGAGTTTTCGGGGGCCACGATGGGCACGGTCTACAAGGTGAAGGTGGTGCTGCCGGACCCGGCCGGTACGGATTTGCCCGCGCTGCAACGCCACATCGAGGCCGCGCTGGAAGACGTAAACGCGCGCATGTCGACGTACCGCGACGATTCGGAGCTATCGCGGTTTAACGCCCACGCTTCCACTAGTCCTTTCCCTGTGTCGGCGGCGACGTGCGAGGTAATCCGCCTGGCCCAGGAAATCAGCAAGCAGACGGGCGGGGTGTTCGATATTACCGTCGGACCTCTTGTGAATGCGTGGGGTTTCGGGCCGGAGGATGTTCCGGAAAATCCGCTCAGCGACACGGAGGTGGACGCCCTGCTGGCGCATACCGGCTACGGGAAAATTGCCGTCGACACCGCGAATCTGACCGTACAGAAAGCCGATCCCGCGATGTACTGCGATCTCTCCGCTATTGCGAAAGGCTACGCCGTCGACCGGGTCTGCGCCATCCTCGAGGAGGCCGGCTTTCGCGATTACATGGTCGAAGTGGGCGGCGAAGTGCGGACGGGCGGCGTCAACGGCGAGGGCAAGCCCTGGCGGATTGGCATCGTCAATCCCAACCCGGTCCAGGGCGAGATCGAATTGATCGTGCCGCTGAGCGGACGGTCCCTGGCGACGTCGGGCGATTACCGTAACTTCTACGAACGCAACGGCGTGCGGTATTCGCACACCATCGATCCCCGCACGGGGCGTCCGATCACGCATAATCTGGCGTCGGTCAGCGTTATTCATAAGGAGTGCGCGATTGCCGATGGATATGCCACCGCCCTGATGGTCATGGGCCCGGAAGAGGCCCTGCGGTGGTGTGAACAGCATGATGTGCTGGCCTTCCTGATCATTCGCGAGGCCGGCGGCCAGTTTCGCGACGCGGCCACGCCGGCATTCGAGCGGCTCATGGCGGAATCCGGGGCATCGGTTCGCGGCGCCAGTCGCGCGCTCCGGGAAAGGAGATAAAAGCGATGTGGACGACAATTTTCCTGTCGATTGTGATATTTGGCGTGATGATGGCTGCCCTGGCCCTCGGCTACATCCTGTCGGGCCGGTGCATATCGGGTTCGTGCGGCGGCCCTGAAGTGACCCGGGGCGACGGCGAAGTCGTTTGCCGTGCCTGCGGGCGCGCCAAAGAACCGCCCAATCCCGCATCTGACGACGCCTGATAAGCCCGCCAAACGGGGACCCGTAGCCGCGCCTGCCTCGAAAACTCCCAACGGCGATGGGTTTTGCGGGCGCCCTGGGATCGCCGAGCGCCAGCTCGGCACTCTTGTCTTTCGGCTTTCCCGGATGCCGAGCTGGCGCTCGGCGATCCCAGGAAGACGCTCCGCGCCACGGATGGCGCTCTGAACATGTCCCCGTTCACCCTCTGTTGTGGGACCGGCGTATTCCCGTCCGTGCAGGCCCGTGTTTGTCCGTGTGGGTCCATGTGCGACAGTTTCCCTCGTCACACCCCCACTCTCATCGTCTACGGGTGAGCTAACCCGCTCATGGTTCGCTGCCTCGAAAACACCAAGAACCGGGGCCAGCCCCTCTGTTGTGGGACCGGTGCCCTCACCGGTCATTTCTATTCTCATGGTCTACGGGTAGGCCGCCCGGGTGCCGGGAATTTCGCGTATCCCGGCGCATGTTTCCAAGATGGGGTTGTAACACCGATCGTTTGAATTGCACAGGCATTCGTGCACGTTGGCGCATCGCGATTGCCAAAACATCAGTGGGCAAATATGGGGAAGTTTAACCGCACCGCCTCTTCTTCGACTGCGCTCGGCTTCCGGGCCGGCGCGGCAGGGCATTGCGGGGTGCGAAAGGCGGGTAAGACCATGCGGCTACGCGGGAATAGTGAACGCCCAAACGGGCGCATGCTGTCGGAAGACGAAGCCCTCTTCGAGATTGTCCGGCGCTCGGCCAGCCCGGCCGAAGACGTTTCTCCCGGTGAAGCGTTGACCCTCGAGCAAACCGTGGAAGTTCTCCAGCGGCTCCGGTCGCTGCAAAAACCCGGCAGCTCCGTTTCCCTCTACCTCGACGCCCGCCCCGGCGGGTAGACGCCCCGCCAAACCCAACCTGCGCGCGGGGAGGCGGGTGGTCCGCGCGGATGCGCGTGTCCGTGCGTCGGCAATGGGGAATCCCTACTTCGCTAATCAGGATTGCCATGGTTACGCGCACCGGCAGTCTTTCCGATGGATTGGCAGTGGAATCCCGCCGCGAAACGAGGGTAATTTACTTGACAGAATCGCACTTTAAGCAGGAAAATGCCGACAAAAAAGGTCGCCTTGTTAACCGTTTCCTGTCGCTTCCCCGCTGTGGTTTGGGGAGAATCCCCGCTCAGGTATACTGACGGCATCGCCACGGTTACGGCCAATACAGCTGTGGTTTGGGGAGAATCCCCGCTCAGGTATACTGCCCCTTGTAATCGGTATTGATACCTCGGGGCTGTGGTTTGGGGAGAATCCCCGCTCAGGTATACTAGCGTTGAAGTCCCATGCCCTGGAACCCACGCTGTGGTTTG
>CAZFOG010000421.1:0-5172 GCA_964520685.1 uncultured Nitrospiraceae bacterium
ATAATCTCCTCAACAACCATTTCGTGCATATCGTTAGCTCTGTCATCAGCATCAACTTTTGAAATGCTTCGCGGAGAATCAAAACTTACTTCCCTTGTAACATCAGCATCCCAATACCTGTCCATTACTCTTTCTGCATGGAAAGCCATAGTCTCATAATAGCGGTTAAAACCTACTTCCTCATATTTATCCTCTATCTTCATCAAACCAACAGTGCTGACAACAATACGTATATCGTCGCATTCGAGCAAAGTATTTCTTCGAAACAAACACTTATCTGAACAGCAGTAGTGACCTGGCCATCCTCTTTCAGTCCTTCTGACAATATTCATAACTCTCCTTTCAAAACTGGCTGTGGCAGGATTGGCTAACCCATTCATCCTGCTTCATATTATGTTCGCCTCATGGCTTTCGCCACACAGCCATGTATTATAATTTTATATTAAAATTCGGCAAGATCTTTAACTAGATCTTGCCGGTAAAAATTATTTATTCAGAGATTTCTTCGATCTCGAACACACAATCATTTTTTATACTATCCAATAATTGATTCTTTTGTTCTTCAGTTAGATCAACATCTGCTATAATAATTGGCCCATCAATGCCACCCATCTCTCCAAAATTTGCTTCATATGGTGTTAATTTTATTTTCATCTTAATCACCCCTGATTATAAAGAGATGTTGTTTCAAGACATTCTTTGCAGAAATATACAGCGACCGCACAAGTATCATGTAGCCAGTAATCACCTTTTCCTCCATTACAATGGAGGTCACAGACAAATTGAATGAAATTTCTGGGATATATTACTTGTTCTTCTATTCCTTCGTGAGCAACAAATCCTATTCTAGATTCACCTCCACATCTGCAACAAATTGTTGTTTCTGGAAATTTATTCTGCCAAGTTTTGGTCAACCCTTCTTTTCCTAATGTAACTTTTATAGTTAACTTCTCCTTATTTATTGAACCAAACTACATGACTCCATCGTTCATCAATATTTTTATTGATAATCATAGATGGAAATACAACAATATCTGTCATTTCTGTTTCTGTTGCATAATAACCATGACCATCATAGTCAACAAATGTGCCATAATCAACATCCTCAATAAATTCCTTTAATGTCATTTTATAGCCATAATCCGGAATTTTTTCAAAATTTACAGGTTGTTTGAGCTTAATTTGTTTGACAAAATCTGGTGGCAATGTTTTGAAATTACACCCAGCTGCACCGGCATGTCCACCTCCATTAAATATTTTAGCAATTTCTGAACAATCAACATTTTCTTTAGTTGAATAGAAGCTCATCGTCCACATGCCATTTGCCCTGACCCCGAAGGTTATCATTAGGTCATATTTGCTTTCATCCCAGACACTATCAAATATCTGAGAATTTGTCAAAAGTTTATTAATAGCAATTGCTTTAAATCCTTTAAAATCTATTTCCATTGCGCAACTTTTTGCGTATTTTTCGTTCTCTTGTTTTTGATATTTAAGAATTAATTGACCATCTTTAATAGTATCTTTAATCAGATCATCACTATATTTACTAAAATAATCTTGCCACATTGGCATATTCTTATAATTTGGCCAAGTGTTCTCTAATCTGATTCCCATTTGAAATGGTAGAACATTTGAATCGGCGTGATCCCAAACGTCGTATCTTCCAAGTAATCTAACAGCTTCTGGCATTTCGCGATCTGGAAAGAAATATTTCCATGTTAATTCACATCCAGCTAATCCATTTATGCGAATACCTGAAATTTTCTGGCTCAAAGGAATTGGATTTTGATCTGTTTCATCAATACATTCCTTCCAAGTTTCTGCTTCCTTAAGAGCTGAAATATGATGGTCAATCCAGATTAATTTATTTTCAAACTCTGTATATAATTTTGCCATTTCACTGAACGGTTGAAGACTAAAATCAACCATTATAATAGTATCATCTTTAGTATTAACTTTGTCCCAAGGAAATGGTTGATCATAGCTAATACTGTGCATTTGGGCTTCTGGATATTTATATTTAACAATTGCTCCAGAACAGTGACCATCGAGATCGCTACTATGATAGAAACAGTGTATCATCTTGTACTCCTTTCGTTATTTAATTATCAGCTTCTTTTTTTGTCAGTTAATGAAATATCATGCTCTTCTTTCCATACTTTTCCGTAGTGATTCAAATACTTTGATGCTTGTCGTTTTGTCCCAAATTTCGATTCATTTTGTTTAAAGAAATTAACTACTCTATTGGTTTGATCCTTCATACTTATTTCTCCTTTTTTATTAAACATTAAAGCTTGTACGATTACCATTTCTACCAACGATAACAATATATGAAGTATCATTATCTATTAAAATCTCGTGGGATCTAAAAATCTTAACAATTTCGTTTTTTGCGCTAGTAGCTTCACCTTCAACAGTATAATTAAATTTCATGTATCTGGTTTTGTCATTACATCCGGCATAATTTCTTAGCCGATTTAAAACAGTTTCAATTTCATCGCACACTTGAAAAATTTCCCAAGTTGGCATATTAGAAATTGGAATACCAATTTCAATTGTTGTATAACCGCTATCTGCCATGATAATTAATCTCCTTTCTAATTATTTGTATTTATAAAAAAGAGAGATATTATATTTCTCCCTTTCATCCTTATAATTTCTATATGAAATCTGTGAAAATAAAAATCGGCAAGAGCTTTAAATTAGCTCTTGCCGAATTCTTAGATTGTTAAATTTCCTTATTTTGTTGTAACTTACTATACAATTTTAATACTTGGTCTGCTTGCCGAAATGCCGTTGGATTTTTTCCACCTTTATAGCATGCTAAAGCAACTCTTAAATTATTATCAGTATACTCTAATTTTTGTTTAAGAATTCTAGCACCATGTAATGTGTCTACATCACTAAACCAGGTCGCCGATGGGGTTTGCATTAAACCTTTATATCGAATATTGGTCCAGTTTTGAGGTCCAACTGCATTTATTTTAAAATTACTTTCCGTATACATTAAACTGATAATTAATTTGTGATTTAATCCAGTTGAATTACTTGCTGTATACACCGCATTCGCTAGCTCCGGAATCTTCTTTTTTGGAGCATTTAAACTTATTAAATCTGATTTTATTTCTTTGATTATAACATTCTCTTGAATTTTTACCGCCACCGGGAGAGAATTTGTTAGGTTATTATAAGCCATGGTGACAAGCACGACACAAACAATTTGACAAAATATTGTTATCGTTTTTGTTATCATGAGGTCTTTACCTCCTTCGTTTCTTCAGGTTAGCGGCAAGCAGGATACTACAAACTACAAATTCTGATTTCTTTAGCTCCTTTCATAAGAATCGGTTCAACGTCTGTAAATTTTAATTGTCCATTGTTAACACCTGGGACAGGAAGATACACTTCTTCTAAATTAAATTTTTTAATTAAACTATTTAATTGATTCACACTTGTTTCAATTATGTTAACATCAGCTTTACACCAAAATCCTGGAATATTAATATCTGTTGGTTTATAACGTTTCTGTATGTGTATAAGAAGATCATTATAATTTCCTGAAACTGGTTTTACTGGGAATGCTATCACGCTTCTTTGATAAATAAATCCGACACGATTGCCGTATTTTTTAATAAACTGCCCTAATAATTTTGGAAGGTCTGGTATTATTTGGGCCATCGCGAGAGCGTTTCCACGCCCCATAACCGCGCTTCCATCCTTCTTAACAAATCCATTTGTTGTAACACAAACAATTTTTCCTTGTTTCCACAGGTCTATTATGTTTGCTTTTATTATGTTCATTTAATCCTCATTAATTTAAAAATAACAAAATTTATAATAGTATTATTTCTATATAAAAAATGAAAAAATAAAAATTTTAAAGAATGGTCGGCAAGAGTTAAAGTAAGCTCTTGCCGACCAAAAATTATTTTTTATTAGAAATGATCAATCGTTTCCTAAATTGTCGTTTTTCAATATCTATTAATTGATCTTGATCAAATGATTTTTCTATCCAGTATTCAAGTGGGAACTTATTATCTAAGACTCTTATACCATCACTAAAATCGATACTTATTTCGCAAGAATTATATTTTGGTTCTGCACCTATTATCTTACCGATTGTGTCATCAGGTCCTTTTATATATTTTCCTATAAGTTTTTGAGCATTTTCACGATCTGAACTTATTGTTGCTTCGTTTTTAAACATAATTATTTATGATCTCCTTTTTCTCCCACTATTTTAATGATTTTATAAGATTCACAATTCTATCAACAGTGGTACTATATAGTGTATCCCATTGTTGTTGTTTATCTATAGAAATTTGATATTCTTCAAGTTTTTTATCCAATAATATTTTATCATATGCTCTTGGAATAACAATTCCTTTAACTTTTGTCATATCAAGTTTTGAATCTTGAAATAATTTAATGTTTCGAAATGTGCAATACATGAAGTATCCTGAAGATCCCATTGAGAATATTTCTTTCTTCATAATAAAATTATACACCATCATTCCATTTATGAATTGATCTGCTTTGCTCCATTTTCCAGGAATACAAATATCAATAAGTTCTAAATTTTCTATACATTCTATGAATTTCTGATGAAAATCATTAACAATATTTGTTGTTCTTGTTAATTTTTCTTTTACCGGCACTTCCTCATTTAGAATAATATTTTCAATAATTTCTCTTAATAAGTCTTGAGTTAGTTTTGCTGCATTAGATCTTACCACTTGAATACCAGTATATTCAATACTAGGTTTGTCAAAGATTTGTCCTTTTGATGCTAGTAATTTATATGCATAGGTTTTCTTAACATCTAAGAACATGATTGCATCCATGAGCATTTCTGATTTAAAGTAAGTAGCATTTTGATCTGGTGAAATATTTGATTTCGGCAGAAAATAACTGTTTAAATATTTTGTTACAGCATTATTAATATCTTCTGACACCTTATCGGAGATTTTTAATTTTTCTTGAGTTGTTAATTTTTCTGAGTCTTTTACTGGTATTGATATAAATAAACTGTCCGTGTCCTTTGTCTTTAATTAGATTCGCAACATCTAATTCCATATTATGGCTTATAATTACTTATAAGAAGAGACTATATCTTCATCCTATTTGTTAGGATGCTCCCCGTTTCAGCTCGCTTGAGCTTACGTCTTT
>CAZFOG010000422.1:0-5156 GCA_964520685.1 uncultured Nitrospiraceae bacterium
CGTCCACCGGGCTCGCGACACGAAATCCCTCCGCGTGGTTTGGTATAGTGCCGGAAAAGTTCGCGGGAAAACGAAAATCCCGTGCGGATAACGAGTTTCAGCGGTCGCTGCATTGCCTCGAATCAGGATAGAGAAGTTACTCATGAAATCATTTCGGGGATTCACAACTATGATTGCCGCGCTGGCCGTGTTGCTTCTGGGACTCGAGGCATCATACGGGGCGGCCATATCCGCGCCTCCGGTCATCACTCCAGATGGGTACCCGCATCCGGGCGGCCTGCTTGACCCTGAAGCCGGTGTCCGCTTCGAAGTCACGGCGGATCGGCCGGTCAAGCCATCGGACATCCGCCTGCGGCTCAACGGCGAAGATGTTACCGGGCGTCTCGAAATCAGCGGCGACCCCTTGAAGCGGATGGTGCACCTGCGAGGCCTGGTGCCCAACAAAACGTACCGGGCGGAAATTACGGCCCGCAACGAACAGGGAACGACCGTGCAGGAAAAGCAGTTCTATACATTCCGCGACCGCGTCGACGGCTACCGCGGAATTTGGTTTACCCTCGGCCAGATGAGCGGCGAATACGGTGACAAATACGCGGGCGGTCTCGCATTCTGTTTCTCCCATACGTTGACCCCGATGGCGCTATACGTCCCCGAGGTCAACAAGACGTTCTTCGTATACGGCGGCACCACGGGGCCCGGCGAACGTTATCTCTTGGCCATGGCCTCGTATTACGATCATGAACATCACCGCGTTCCACGACCGACCATCGTGCGCGACCAGCGCGGTGTCGACGACCCGCACGACAACCCCAGCATCGCCATCGATGACTCGGGCCACATCTGGGTGTTTCTTGCGGGCCGGGGGCGCCGCAGGCCCGGGCAGATCTTCCGCGCCACCAAACCGTATTCGGTCGAGGAATTCGAGCAGATTCGTGAGGGCGAGCAGACCTATTCGCAGCCATGGTGGGTCCCGGGCAAGGGATTTCTCCATCTCCTCACGAAGTACACCGCCGGACGCGAGCTGTACTGGGAAACCAGCCCCGACGGGCGCACCTGGAGCGAACAGCGCAAACTCGCCGGATTCGAGGGGCATTACCAGGTCAGCCGGCTCCACGGCACCAAAGTAGGAACCGCATTTAATTACCATCCCGGGGGCACCCCGGACACGCGGACCAACATCTACTATGCCGAGACTAACGATTTCGGCCAAACCTGGACCACCATCGACGGCCGTCCTCTCGACACGCCGTTGGCGGGGCCCAAGAATCCCGCCCTCGTTATCGACTACCAGGCCCAGGGCCAGAATGCCTATATCCTCAAGCTCCTGTTTGACGATAACGGATACCCTGTTATCCTCTATCTCAACAGCCCCGGATTTGCCCCCGGACCCAAGAACGACCCGCGAATATGGCGCACGACCCGCTGGACCGGTTCCGAATGGGTGACCCGCCCGATCGTCCAGTCCGACCACAACTACGACATGGGAAGCCTTTACATCGACGGCAGCCGCTGGTCGCTTATCGCCCCCGCGCTTCGCGGACCCCAGCCGTATCATACCGGGGGCGAGGTGGGCCTGTGGGTCTCGCCCGACTGCGGCGAACACTGGGAACTCGCCAGGGAAATCACCCGGAACAGTCCCCTGAATCACTCCTACCTGCGGCGTCCCCACAACCCCGTCGACCCGTTCTGTGCCATCTGGGCCGACGGCGATTCCAGCCGGTTCTCGCCCTCGCGGCTGTTCTTCACCAATTCGACCGGCGATGAACTCTACATGCTCCCCTACACCATGGACGGCGAGTATGCCCAGCCCATCCGCCTCGACCCGCCCGTTCCGGCAACGCCGTAGGCAGGATATCCGGGAGCATTCCATCCTGTCCACCCAGTCCATCCCGACCACTCGGTTCCTCCCGTCCACTCGGTCCATCCGCATGCGGCGGACAGGCGCCCTGCAGTGTCCGGGAGATGCGAAAGCCGAGACGCCTCTGCTACACTCGGGCGGCTGCGCAGTGCGGCCACCGAATCTCCGCCAGACCGCGGGCTCGATGCTCTTAACTTCCCGGAGGGTTGGACCATGACAAAGCAGCCCAGGCAAAACGCAGACAAGCCGGAGCCGAAGACCGAAAGGCTCAACAAATCGTGCGGCTGCAGTTCCGATTGCTGCAGCGGCAACACGGGCAGCTCCCGGGGAGTTCGCAGGCGCGACTTTCTGAAACTCGCCGGCGGCGGCATGCTGGCCACGTCACTCGGGCGCCCGGCGAGCATCATGGCGGGGCCGTTTGGCGCCGCGGATACGCAACCAAACCACCCCGTGCCCGCCGACAAGAAGCTCGATCCTGCCTGGGTGCTCGGGCTGTTCGAGCGCGGCACAAAGGAGATCTACACCGGGAAGGCCCTGGACGCCATCGGCATGCCCTGCGGGGGCATCGGGTCGGGCCAGCTTTACCTCTGTGGCGACGGCACGCTCGGAGACTGGCAGATCTTCAACAATGCCCGGTCGTATTGGGTTGGTGAAACCCATTCCACCTACACCCACGAAGGTATCGCCAAACCCGTCGAGCAGGGATTCACGGTGGTAACCCAAAAGGCCGGCGGTTCACGCGGCTTCGCCTCGTTGAATCGCGAAGGTTTCAAAGATATCGCGTTCAAAGGCGAGTATCCCATTGCGACCGTGTCATATGCCGGGGCGGACATACCCCTCCGCGCGGAAATGGAGGTCTATTCTCCTTATATCCCGCTGAATGCCCGCGAATCGTGCCTGCCCGCAACGGTATTCAACATCACCATCGAGAACACCTCGCAGACTCCGGTCAAAACCAGCGTACTGGGCCGCCTTGAAAACGCCGTGGCACTCGAGTACAAAATGAATACCCCGGTCATCGGCACGACACGCATCACCCACAGCGGGTCCCGCGGATTGGTCGCCCACGCCGCGGAGGAACCACCCAAAGCGTCCGGAAAGCCTGTCGAGGAACCACGCGAACCGATTGCGTTCGAAACGTTCGAAGGTGACAGCTACGGCGAATGGCAGGTCTCGGGAGAGGCATTTGGAGACAAACCGGCCCGGGGCTCGCTGCCGGGCCAGCAGAAGGTCAGCGGATACCAGGGCGATGGACTCGTCAACTCGTTTCTTGGGGGGGACGCGACCACGGGGAAGCTGGTCTCGCCGCCATTCACCATTCGCCGCAACTTCATCAACTTCCTGCTCGGCGGCGGTTCCCATAAGGAGCAGACGTGCATCAACCTCCTCGTAGACGGCGCGGTCGTTCGTACCGCCATCGGCCGCAATGACGAACGCCTTACCTGGCAGGTGTGGGACGTCACCGATCTCGCGGGAAAACAGGCACACATCGAGATCGTGGATGACGCCAGCGGCGCCTGGGGCCACATCAATGTCGACCAGATTGAATTTGCGGACACGCCGCGCGAACCAGAAATCCCGCCCCTGAATGAGGCCCGCGACTACGGCACCCTGGCCCTGGCGTGTGCCGATGCGCTCGAACCCGCCGAACTCGAGAACCGCCTCTATCCCGCGGGCGCGCCGGAAGCATATCTCGTTCACGGTGAGCACGCCTATGATCTGAGAAACAAACGCCTCGGAGTGCTGAGTTCGCGAGAGGTCGAGCTGCAGCCCGGCGCCAGGCACACCTTCACGTTCGTCGTCGCCTGGCACTTCCCCAATCAGGACTACGGCCAGTTCTACGAAACCCGGTTCGAGGATGCCGCGGCCGTGGCGAATTACGCGATGGAACACCACGAACGGCTCACCGCGGATACCCGCCTTTGGCGTGACACGTATTACGACAGCTCGTTGCCTTATTGGCTCCTCGACCGCCTCCACTCGACTCTGTCGTATCTCGCCACGGGCACCTGCCAGTGGTGGAAAAACGGCCGGTTCTACGCCTACGAGGGCGTGACGTGCTGTGCGGGAACGTGCACCCATGTCTGGAACTACGCCCACGGTCACGCGCGCCTCTTTCCCGAGCTCGCGCGCAGTGTTCGTGAAATGCAGGATTTCAATCCCACCGGGAACGGCGGCGGGTTCCATCCGGATACCGGTCTCGTTGGGTTCCGCAGCAACGACGCCTATGCCGCCGATGGCCAGTGCGGGACCATTCTGAAGGCCTATCGCGAACACCTGATGTCCGCCGGCGATGCCTTCCTCAAACGCAACTGGCCCAGCATCAAGAAAGCCCTCGAGTATTCGATCAGCCGCGATGGTAACGCCGATGGATTGATCGAGGACGAGCAACACAATACTTACGACATCAATTATCACGGCGCCAATACGTTTGTCGGGTCCCTGTACCTTGCCGCACTCCGCGCCGGGGAAGAAATGGCCCGGGAGGTTGGCGACACAGCATTTGCCGAACGGGCCCGCAAGATCTTCGAGAGTGGAC
Source organism: uncultured Nitrospiraceae bacterium (assembly GCA_964520685.1). Classification (GTDB taxonomy): domain Bacteria; phylum Hydrogenedentota; class Hydrogenedentia; order Hydrogenedentales; family SLHB01; genus UBA2224. Next base: position 4,398 of record CAZFOG010000422.1, read on the forward strand.
GCGACCTTACCCTCGAACGGCTCTGGAACGGCGAGTATTTCGTGCAGGACGTCGATCTCGATAGATACCCCCGCCATCAATACAAGGACGGCTGCCTGTCCGACCACCTCTTCGGCCAGGGTTGGGCGCACCAGTTGGGTCTCGGCTACATCTACCCGAAAGAGAACGTCCGGTCTGCCATCCAGGCCGTGTGGAAGTACAACTGGGCGCCGGACATTACCCCCTACAACGAAGAGCACCCACCGTTCCGGTGGTTCATCAGCCCGGGCCAGGCCGGGCTGCTTACCTGCACGTGGCCCCAAACCGGGTTCTTGCCCGACGGCACGCTGTACAAGAGCGAAGTGTGGACCGGTATCGAGTACCAGGTAGCGGGCCACCTCGCGGCGGAGGGATTCGTCGAGGAAGCTCTGGTCATCTGCCGCGCGGTGCACGACCGCTACCACCCGAATCTCAAGAATCCCTATAACGAGGTCGAATGCGGGGATCACTACGCCCGTGCGCTCGCCAGTTGGGGCGTCTATCTGGCGCTGGCGGGATTCGAGTACCATGGCCCCAAGGGCCACATCGGGTTTGCGCCCAGAATTTCCCCCGAGGCGTTCAAGGCGGCCTTCACCTGGGCCGAAGGCTGGGGGACGTTCGAGCAATCGCGCTCAGGCGGAGCGCAATTGGCGCGCATCAACCTGAAATGGGGCAAACTCCGCGCGAAAACCTTCGCCTTCACCCTTCCCGAGGGCAAAACAGCCGCTACCGTCACGGTCA
>CAZFOG010000423.1:0-5143 GCA_964520685.1 uncultured Nitrospiraceae bacterium
TGTCCGCGCCCAATTACTACGACAACGACCCCATCCTCAGCCGGGAGGGCACCGCTGTTCAGATGGAAGGTGAAAGTTCGATGCTCGCCGCCGACGCCGCCATCGAATTCATGCGTAACCACGCGGACGGCCCTGAGCCCTTCCTCGCCGTGGTCTGGTTCGGCTCGCCCCACAATCCCCACAAGGCCATCGAGCGCGATCTCGAACCATATACCGACCAGGACAAGGCATTCGCGCATTTCTATGGCGAGATCACGGGCATGGACCGGGCATTCGGCAAGCTGCGACAGACGATTGCCGAACTGGGCATCCGAGACAACACCCTGCTCTGGTATTGCAGCGACAACGGCGGCCTCCCCAAGCTCGGCAGCACCGGCGGCCGCGGCCATAAAGGGCAAATCTACGAGGGAGGCCTGCGCGTGCCGGCGCTTCTGGAATGGCCCGCCCGTGTTTCCGGACATCACACCACCGCGATTCCCTGCGTCACCTCGGACATCTATCCCACGCTTCTCGAGCTCGCCGGCGTCACGATGCCTGGCCAGCCGCCGCTCGATGGTATCAGTCTCGTGCCCCTTCTCGACGGCGCCATGGAAGCCCGCCCGAGGCCCATCGGATTCTGGGACCACCCCACCGGCGGCATCCGGACTCCCTCCGCCGAGTGGATGGCGGAACTCCTCGAGGCTCAGAAGCAGGGCACGAATATTGATGACCCCGCGCGGGTGCGCCTCGATGCCGGCGATATCACCCGGCAGTATCCCGCGGACCGTTTTCCCGGCCATAGCGCCTGGCTCGACTGGCCCTGGAAACTCCACCGTATCGAAGACAAGGACGGGGAGGTTGTTTTCGAGCTCTACGACCTCAATCAGGACCCGGCCGAATCAAACAATGTGCTCGCTGACAGGCCCGATCGGGCGGAAGAGATGCAACGACAGCTCGAAACATGGCTCTCGAGCGTTGTCAACAGCCTCAACGGGAAGGATTATTCGTAGACGCTCTCCTGCGAATTGGCGGGAGCCTCCCCGAGTATTGGAGCCGCGTTTGCGCAAGTGCCGCGGAATCACGTGGCGGAATCATGCAAACGGTCTCTGCGTTGATATATCATATGCTTATACGGCCTGCGCACTCCGTTTTGTGGAGCCGCGTGCGAAAACGGCCGTGGCCTGAACAACCTGGTGATAACAACCCCATGCAACGTGCACCGAAGTCATTCAGACTCCATATCGGCCTGTTCGGACGCCGCAATGTCGGCAAATCGAGCCTGTTGAACGCCATCACGCGCCAGCAGGTGTCGATTGTATCTCCCCATGCCGGAACGACGACCGATCCCGTCGAAAAACCGATGGAATTTCTCCCCTTGGGCCCGGTCCTGTTTATCGACACGGCCGGCATTGACGATGTGGGGGACCTGGGCAAGCTTCGCACCCAGCGCACGCGACAGGTATTTGACCGGACGGATCTGGGCGTTATCGTGACCGAGCCCGGCGCCTGGGGGGCATTCGAGGAGGAACTCCTCGATGAACTTGTCAATCGCGAGATCCCATCCATTGTCGTGTTTAACAAGACCGACCTGGGCCGCCCCGAACCCGCCTTGCTGGAAACCCTCGACGAGCGCGGCATTCCGGTGGTTCAGACCACCGCCAACACGGGCACGGGCATCCTCGATTTCCGGCAGGCCGTCCTCGAAAGCGCCCCCGACGATTTCGTCAACAGTCCGACAATCCTCGGCGACCTCGTTGGCCCCGGCGAGATGGCGGTCCTCGTCGTTCCCATCGACAAGGAGGCCCCGAAGGGCCGCCTTATCATGCCGCAAGTCCAGTCCATTAGGGATCTGCTCGACAATGACGCCTTTTGCGTGGTCGTCAAAGACCGCGAGCTGCCGGAAGCCCTCAGCCGGCTGTCACGGCCGCCGAAACTTGTCGTTACCGACTCCCAGGCGTTCCTCGAAGTAGACGCCAGCACCCCGCGCGACATCCTGTTGACCAGTTTTTCGATTCTCTTTGCGCGGTTCCGGGGAGATTTGATTCAACAGACCCTTGGCACGATGGCCATCGAAACACTGCAACCCGGCGACCGCGTTCTGGTGGCCGAGCATTGCAGCCACCACCCCATCGCCGACGACATCGGCCGGGTCAAGATCCCCCATTGGCTCGCCCAGTACGTGGGCGGCGAACTCGATTTCCAATGGGTTCAGGGCCACGATTTTCCCGAAGACGTCACACCCTACAAGCTGGTCATTCACTGCGGCGCGTGCACGGCCAACCGCCGTGAGATCCTGAGCCGTATCCTAAAATGCCGCCAGGCGGGAGTCCCCATCACCAACTACGGGCTGACCATCTCGTACAGCCTGGGCATTTTCGAACGCGCTCTCGAACCGTTCCCGGCGGCATTGGCCGCCTACCATGAGGCGAAGGCCAGTCTCGGGCCGCGCACCAAAAGAATGCTACCGGTTGTTGCGCCCGCGGTCGACGACCTCTAGCGTGCTGGGATAACGCAGACTATGGCAACAACTTCATCCAATGGCCCCGCCATCGCGCGTGACGAAGCCGCCATCCTCAAATGGCTCCGGGAAGACAGCCCCGGTCGCCTCGAGGAACTCTGGAGCTGCGCGGACAGCGTGCGCAAGGCCCACGTTGGCGATGAGGTGCATCTGCGCGGTCTCATCGAGATCTCGAACCACTGCATCCGCCAATGCGGCTACTGCGGCCTGCGGTCTGACAACCGCGGCCTCGAGCGGTACCGCATGTCCGAAGACGAGATCATGGCATGCGCAGCCGAAGCCGTCGGATACGGATACGGGACCGTCGTCATGCAAGCGGGTGAGGATTACGGTGTCGAGGCTGGCTGGCTGGCCCGCATCGTCCGCCGCATCAAAACTGAAACGCCCCTGGCGGTCACGCTGAGCCTGGGCGAGCGCCCGAACGAAGACTTGCGGGCATGGCGCGAAGCCGGCGCTGACCGCTATCTCCTGCGCTTCGAAACCTCCAACCGTGACCTTTACCGGGCCATCCATCCCGATGCGCGTGGCCAGGTCTCGGACCGGTTCGCAATCCTGGCCGAACTGCGCGGGCTCGGATACGAAACCGGAAGCGGTGTGATGGTGGGCATTCCGGGCCAGAGCTACGCCAGTCTCGCCCACGATATCCACACTTTTCGTTCCCTCGATCTGGACATGATTGGCGTGGGGCCGTATATTGGACATCCGGATACGCCGCTGGGAAAAGGCCAATGGAGCGAGCCCCTGCCCGGCGGCGAGCAGGTCCCGAACACGGAACGGATGACGTACAAGGTGGTGGCTTTGACACGCATCGTCTGCCCGGAGGCCAACATCCCCAGCACTACCGCCCTGGCCACCCTGAATCGGGCGCAGGGGCGCGAATTGGGTCTAGCGCGGGGAGCAAATGTGATCATGCCGAATCTCACGCCCGTGCAGTACCGCAGCCGGTACGAAATTTACCCGGCCAAGGTATGTATCGACGAGACCTCGGCGGCGTGCCACCTGTGCATTCCGGGGCGCCTGCGGTCCATCGGGCGCGAGCCGGGCCGCGGCCAGGGTGGCCGTAAAAGGCGACTGTAATCAGGGTTGGCAGGGTCCTCGAGAAGCAGGAGCATAGAAGCAGTATGGGGCGGTCGAAGGCAAAATACGAACTCGGCCATTCGCACCTCGAACGGCTGGTCCATTACTACCATTTCCTGGGGGAGCGCGTGGATATGGACGACACCACGCGCGTTTCCAGTCAGCAACTGGCCCAGCTTCTCACCATGGACGACACCCAGGTCCGCAAAGACCTTGCCGCCATTGGCGTGCGCGGCGTGCCCCGCGTGGGATACCGCGCCGCGGAGGTCGTGGAAGCCATTCGCGAGGTCCTCGGGTTCGATAAAATCCATCGCGCTATTCTGATCGGCGCCGGCCGTCTCGGCGGTGCGCTGGCGGCCTATCGGGGGTTCGTCAAATACGGATTGCGCATCGTCGGTGTCTTTGACGAAGATACCGGGAAGATCGGCACCACCATCGGCGATCATTTCGTCTACGGCACAAGCGAACTCGAAACCGTCATCGAGCGCAACGGAGCCCGCCTTGCCATTCTCGCCGTCCCCGCCGAGGCCTGCCAGGCCCTGGCGGACAGGCTGGTCCGCGCCGGCATCTCCGGTATCTGGAATTTCGGCCCCACCACCCTGACTGTCCCCGAGGGCGTGGTCGTTCGCCATGAACACATTGTCGTGGGCCTGGCCGAACTGGCCTACCACCTGCAACACGAGCCGGACGACTCTCAGGCGCACCCCTCCAACGCAGAATAGCCCTGTATGCCCCGCATCCTGGCGCCAGATGTCCGTAACCCACTGAACGCAGAGGGAATACCGCACCAATTCCCTTCGTTCCGTCAAAATAGCCTCACAAAGGCTCAAACGGATATGCACGGGTCCGTTGGTTCACCTCCAACCGTCCGTGTATGCTGTAGAGTAGTTACAACGGTTCAACCCAAGGGGACGATGACATGATGCGCGTGCAAGTCCTTGGCATCAGCGGCAGCCCGGTGCCCAACAGCAACACCGACCGGGCGGTCAGGCATATCCTCGAGAACACCGGACTCGAGACCGAATTCATCAAACTCAGCACCCTCGAACTGGTGCCCTGCCGCGCCTGTCTGTGCTGCACCGATTCCAACGAATGCCCGGTCAACGACGACGGCAAACGCCTCGCCCGCCAATTTGCCGAGGCCGATGCCTTTGTGCTGGGCGCCTTTACCCCCTACGGAAGCCTCGATGCGCGCACCAAGACCTTCATGGAGCGCATGTACTGCCTGCGTCACAAGAAGGGCCTGAACAAAGGCAAGCTCGGCGTTACCGTGATTACGACCGCTACCCCGGACAACAACCCCGGCCTGCCGCCGGCGGTCCAGACGGCAACCACGCAGTTCCGGTCCTGGATGCTCGAGGAAGGCATGACCCATCTGGGGTCCCTCGTATTGCATGGAAACGTGCCCTGTATCCGCTGCGGCTACGGCGACGACTGCGATATGAGCGGCGTCAAAATGCTCCACGGCGAACATGCCACCGTCGATTCGGTCGGGATCGAGGATTTTGACGACAGCCCCGAATTGCTGGAAAAGGCCGCGGAATTGGGCCGGGCCCTGCGAAAAGCCTT
>CAZFOG010000424.1:0-5141 GCA_964520685.1 uncultured Nitrospiraceae bacterium
TAAATGGCTCCAGGCCACCGCATGCCGTAGTCGCCTTCACGGCGCACAAACGCCGCCTCGACCCTCGGGGTGTATTGCGAAGCCGGGCCGCATGCCCTTGCGGGGCGTTCCCCCGGAGCGGTCAAGGGCGTGCGGCCGGTGGTTCTAGCACAACCGACAAGACCGTGCCCTGCCATGACCCCCGTCGTCAGCAAGAACCCCCGGCGAGAGAGGCACAAGGGTCGGTTTTGGCTTTTGTTCGCATGTTTATCCATGTTGATGTCCCCCTGTCAGTTTCGGAAACACACGAATCACCGAATCGCCTGCGGTCAGCATACCCTATTATCGAGGAACGAGGCTATACCCCTGCCGAGGCTGGGGGGGCGGCAGGTTTCGGAGCGGGGCGAAAAGGAGTACACTTATGACCGGAAGCAGACTGTCTGGGGGACGCATATGCCGCGTCGCGACGAAGAAGGTGAATTCACATGGCATCATCGAAATCCAGTGAAGGCCGGCCACGATTTGCCCTGGGCCCCGTGCCTATGTGGGCGTTTTCAATTCTGCGCATCGCCATTGGCTGGCATTTCCTATACGAGGGCGTGGTAAAGCTGGCGGACCCCGGATGGACTTCTGCATGGTATCTGCAATCGTCCCAATGGGTCCTGTCCGATGCTTTCAATTGGATAGCGGAGACCCCGGCCGCATTACGGGTCGTAGACCTCATGAATATGTGGGGCTTGGTCTTCATTGGACTCGGCCTGATTTTTGGATTCCTCACACGCATCGCAAGCGTTGCAGGCATCCTGTTGCTGGTATTGTACTATGTCGCCAATCCCTCACTTATCGAGCTTGTGCCGCGCGGCGCCGAAGGCAACTACCTGTTCATCGACAAGAACCTCGTCGAGTTGTGCGCCCTGCTGGCCATACTGTTTGTGCCGACAGGCAAGTTTATGGGCATTGACGGGCTTGTGGCCAATCTGCGGGCGAAGGGGCGCGAAAGAAGCGCGTCGGAGGTTTCAGGCGAAGCCGAGGCGGTGCCCCGGCGCGCATGGCTGCGTCATTTCGCCACGGTGCCCGTAGCGGGCGGATTTGCCCTCGCATTCGGCAAGAAACACGGCTGGACCAGTTTCGAGGAGGAGCACCTTCTCGCAAAGATGAGCGGTACCGACGGCCTTACCAGCCCGACCATCAAGCAGTTCGAGTTTGCCAAGCTCGAAGACCTCAAAGGAGCTGTCCCTCACGGCAAGATTCACGACCTCGAGCTGAGCCGTATGATGCTCGGCGGAAACCTCATCGGCGGCTGGGCCCACGCCCGCGACCTCATATACGTCTCGCAACTCGTCAAGTCCTACCATTCCCGCGACAAGATTTTCGAGACCTTCCGCATCGCCGAGCAATGCGGGATCAACACGATTATTACCAACCCCATTCTGTGTCAGGTCATCTGCGATTACTGGCGGTACGAGGGCGGCAAGATTCAATTTATCTCGGACTGTGGGCTGGGCGGCGACATTATCGCCGGGGCCAAGGCGTCGCTCGACAGCGGCGCCCACGCCTGCTACTTCCACGGCGGCATGGCCGATACGCTGGCCCAGAAGGGCGAGCTGGCTCAAATCGCCCAGGCCCTCGAGGTGATGCGCGCCAGCGGCAAGCCCGCAGGCATCGGCGCCCACAAGCTCGAAACCGTCAAGGCCTGTGTTGAGCATGGCATCCTGCCCGATTTCTGGATGAAAACCCTCCACCATACCGACTACTGGTCCGCACGGCCCGATGAGCAGTACGAGGACAACATCTGGTGCGAGAATCCGGTCGAGACCGCAGCCTACATGGAAACGCTCGAACAACCCTGGATCGCCTTCAAGACCCTGGCTGCGGGGGCCATTCACCCCGCCGTCGGATTGCCCTACGCATTTAAACTCGGGGCCGATTTCGTCTGTGTTGGCATGTACGATTTCCAGCTCGTCGAGAATACCAACCTTTTCCTCGACGTCTGGACCAAACGCGACGAAGGCCGCACCCGCCCTTGGCGCGTGTAAGGGGAGATCAACGTTTGCGGAGACGCCTCTTCGCGTACTGCTTGTGCTCGGAGCAGTAATCACGTGGCTCGCCGGTGGCCGGTCGTCGTATGGCCGGTCGTCGTATTGACGACACGCCGGTTATCGGTTACCATGGTTGGGCCAAGTCTTGTCCAGTCTTACCAAGGGATGTTGCGAAATGCGCGCAGGAAAGGGTGGTCCCGTGAAAAGCATCGGTCTGAAACTTCGCTGGCTGGCGATTTCTCTGTCGCTGGCCCTCCTTATGGCGGCGGTCTCGTGCGGCCCGAAGGTCACGGTCCCGGAAGCGCCTCCTGTAGCGGTAGCGCCTCCGCCTGCTGAACAGCCCGTTGTTGCACCTCCTCCGCCGGTTGAAGCGCCCGCGCCGGCTCCTGCAGCTGTGGCGCCCTCGCCGTTCCCGATCCCCGAGGAACAGAAGACAGCGCTGGATAAGTACGTCGAGACACCCGATCCGGCGTTTGCCTATGACGTGCCGCCGGCCAGAGTGGATGAGCAGGAAGGGTACACCGCTCGGACCTATCACATGGTGTCGCAGGAATGGTTGAAGCCTGAACAGGTTGACCGCACCAAGTGGGAACACTGGCTGATCGTAATCGAGCCCAAAGAAGTGACGCAGCCGGAAGCGCTCATGTTCATTGGCGGCGGCAGCAACCGCCCCGATTCCGAGCCGCCTGACGCAGATGAGGGTCTCGCGCGCATCGCCGTGATGACCAAGTCCATCGTGGCCGAGATCAAGCAGATCCCGAACCAGCGCCTGAAGTTTTCGGACGAACAGTTCGAGCAATACAAGGAGCAGGGCCGCACTGAAGACGAGATCATCTCGTATTGCTGGGACAAGTTCATTGTAACCGGCGATTCGATCTGGCTGACGCGCCTGCCCATGACCAAGGCCGTCGTGCGCGCCATGGACATCGTGCAAAAGGAGTTCCCTTCGGTCGAGAAGTTCACCGTGGCCGGGGGCTCGAAACGCGGCTGGACCACGTGGACCGCCGGCGCTGTCGACGCGCGTGTGGTGGCGATTATTCCGGCGGTGATCGACGTGCTGAACGTTGTACATTCGCTCGATAACCATTTTGCTTCGTACGGGTTCTGGGCGCCCGCTATCAAGGAATACGAGGAAATGAACGTTCTGGCGCGCATGCACACGCCGGAATTCGAGGCGCTGTGCGACATCGTGGACCCCTATTCCTACATCGACCGTCTGGTCATGCCCAAGTACATCATCAACTCGACGGGCGATCAGTTCTTCCTGCCGGATTCGTGGCAGTTCTATTTCGACGAGCTGAAAGGCGAGAAATACCTGCGGTATGTTCCCAATACGGACCATGGCCTTAGTATGGAAGCGTATATGAACGTCGCATCGTTCCATTATGCGATCATTAACGACACGCCGCGACCGAAATTCTCGTGGCGCATGGAGGACGACGGTAATCTGGTTGTGGAATGCGAGACCCAGCCTTCGAAAGTATTGCTGTGGCAGGCGGCCAATCCCGAGGCGCGCGATTTCCGCCTCGAGACGATCGGGGAAGCCTATACGAGTTCCGTGGCTGAACCGGTCGAGCCGGGCGTTTACAGAACCGCCATCGCTGCTCCCGAAAACGGATGGACGGCATTTCTGCTCGAACTCGAATTCCCCAACCCAGGCTTCATGCTGCCGTTCAAGTTCACGACCGGCGTAAGCATTCTGCCTCAAGTATGGCCTCACGTGGCGCCCGGCACGGAAGCCGCGCAGCAATAACCGGAAGTATTTGTTCTCGATAGCCGCGCTCCGGAGTCAAAGGCTCCGCGGGCGCGGTTTCCCTTGAACTCCGATGCACTGAAGCCGCATACCGAGCGTGGGGGATTGGCTCGCAACCGAGCGGGCACTGGATGCCACCTCCATCGCGTGTACGCACATGAGAGTCCCCCGTCGCCACCGATACATGCTGCAGCCCATCAACTGGGGGCATGCCGGTGAAAACGCGGTGTAACAATAAGATTTGCAGCGGCGGGACTGTTATAATGCAGTTCGTCTCACCCGGTTTGCGAAACTCGAGAACGGAGGACTCTTTCATGAATAGGCGGCGTGCGTATAGCGGTGCGATCCTGGTGATGTGGGCCATGGTTGTGTCAATGACCGGACTGGCCCAGGTCATAGCGATTCCAAACCCGTCCTTCGAAGAAGGACAGGATTCGCCAGCGGGGTGGTCCCTGTCGGGCGGTGCGGGAAAATGGCTCGATGGTGAGGCGTCCGACAGTTCGCGGGCAATTCAGGTCGCGGGAACAGGCAGCGACACCAATTATTGGCGGTCGGAGGCACTCCCGCTGGAGCCGTCGTCGGTGTATGTGGTCTCGTTTGACGCACGCAGCTGGGGCGGGGGCAGTGGCACAGCCATATCGGGTCCGCATTTCTGCAACCGCGATCTTGGCGCGCTGACGGAGGACTGGGAGTCGTTCAGCTCGGTGTTTTTCACTCCGGCAACGCTTGAGGGTGAGACAGGCTGGCTGCGATTCGGCCAGTGGCACGCCGGCGGTCCAATGGCGTTCGATAACGTTTCCGTTTTCGCGGCGCAACCCCTCTACACCGAAAAAGAAGGCGTCGTCCTGGGCCAGGGAGAACGCATCGAGGGCAATGCCTATGAGTTCGTCGCGCCCAATTATTCCATGTCAAGCAATCATTCGCGGCCCTTGACGCGCCATCAATGCTATTTCAACACGAATCGATGGTCCTTCGGGGCAGGCAGCGAACTGCTGTTTTGCCACCAGATCGCGGGACGCGCCCAGACCTGGGCCGAAATCGAGGTCGCCATATCCTACTACACCGGGGGGCGCCTCACGGCCGAGGCGTCGCGTGATGGAGAAAACTGGCAGAACTTTGGCGAGGTTTCCGCTGACGGCGGCGCCTCGTTTGCAGTTCCAGACGCCCTGCTCCCCGCTGGAACGGTATATGTCCGCCTGCGTGGAATGGCGAAGGAGGCGGTGGGCGATAATTCGGACCCGGGCTCGTTTACCCTGACCGGCTACACGTACCGGGCGACGCTTGACGGTGACCCGATGAGCCTGCGCGGCGAAACAAAATTCGCCGCCATCACGGCAAGCGACGACAAAGTGAAGGTGACAATTGACAGC
>CAZFOG010000425.1:0-5121 GCA_964520685.1 uncultured Nitrospiraceae bacterium
TTCAGTTCGTCCAGACTGAACGGCTCCTTGAAATGGCCTATCCGCAGGGCAAACGCATGCTCCCCGGCATAGCGGACGCCATTGTATTGAAGGTACACATCGCGGAATTTCGGAGTATCCTCACCGTTCTGCCCGGCAAAATCGAACTCGCCCACGTAGGCAAAGTCGTCCCATACGCTCCCCTGCAGCCTGATTCGCGCCATCCGAAAACCCGTGCCATCCTGCTCGTCGCCCACGGCACACGCCAACGCACGGTCCTGGTCGAACCAGGCGAAGTCGTGGGAAATGCGCAGCCGCAGCCGGTGCTCGAAGGCGCCATCCGCCGAACGCACACGGAGACCGTCTCCGTCGAGGGTTACCCGTGGGGGGCTGTCGTTCACCTTGGCGGCCTCCTCCGCAGCTCTTTCCTCGTTTGCTTTATCCGCCGCATATCGCGCTTCCAGACGGTTGAGTTGCTCCGAGAGCATGCGTACCTGTTCGCGCAACGCCTCGATTTCCTCCGCGGACGGTGGGCCGGGCGGCTCCGCCCAGGGACTCATGGCGACGCCAAAGACCGACAGTACCGTCCACCCCCAAATCCGTCGCCCCATGGTTGCGGTCTCCCTGCTTCGCGTGGAGACTTCCGGTGGTCCGGTCAGTTCCTTCCGCCAATGCTGTTGTCAATGGCCGCCGCCTATCCGGTAGGCCCTAAAAGACCCGGCGCGTGGCCCCTTCACGACGTGTTGATCCGCGTACGTTCACGTTTCTCCATCTGTACAACCCGCCCGTCATGCACGGTTATCTCAACCGAGCCGTACCGAAGACTTGCAACGGCGGCAAGGATCTTCTCCGCGGTGGAATCATCCAAAGACGATTGACCAGCACCCGTCTCAGGTTGTCGGGCGGTTGGTGACTGGTTATTCATAGAGCGGCATCATCACCCTTACGTTACATCCGGTATGGTTCAGACACTACGCGGCCATTGCCGCAGTATGGGGAAAGCAGGGAATGTGCCAAGTTCCTGCTCTGCCTTGTAAAGGTACCACGGCGAATCACTGACTTCCTTCTAAGAGGCTGAAAACAAAAAACATACCGCAGATTGACCGCCCCTGGACTTGTGCGGCTTTGCCTGGATTATCACGAACGAAACGCTGCAATCCGGCGGCCCTTCCCGTGATATTTACAGGGCAATGATGAAATATGCTGGAAATTCCGGGCAGATATGCTGTATGCTTGCCGAATGGAACGGTACCATTCACTATTGCTGGCGGTCTGGCGTGATGCCTGCCGCCATATCGAGATTGACGAATCGCTCGAGCGAATCGCGTCGCTCTTATCCGAAAAACTCCGGTTTGACTCCATGGCGCTGTATTCTCTGGACATGCAGAAAGGCGTTCTGGAGCGCCTTGCCTTTGTGGTACGCAGCGGCAATCATGCCACCCCGGCGCCGCCTCCCGGGCTTGCCCCCAGGCACCTGAAAAGCCTCGCGCGATGGTGCCGCAGCGCTTCGGCGCTCGAACCTCCGCCTGGAGCGCTCGGCTCCGCAATGGGCTCCGGACCAGAGGCCCACACTGCGGCTATCCCGTTGTGTTCGGAGCATGGCACGCTCGGCATCCTGATTCTGAGCAGGCTGGACGCGCCTTTCGAGCCCCGTGAGCTTAGACTGGCGAACCTCCTTCGGGAACCTGTGACGGCCGCTCTCGAAAACGACCGGCGGCTCCATGAATTGGTGGCCTTACGCGAGGCTGCCGAAGCCGATAAGCGAAAACTCCTCAACCGCCTCGGGCGGGAGAAATTCGAGGATGTGATCGTCGGGGACGATGGCGGCTTGAGCGGTGTGATGCAGCGGGTGGACCTGGTTAGCCGTTCCGACGTGCCCGTTTTGCTCCTGGGCGAAACCGGCTCGGGCAAGGAAGTGATCGCCCGCGCCATTCATGAACGGTCCCCTCGTGCAAGCGGCCCCTTCATCCGCGTAAACTGTGGGGCAATTCCGCCGGAACTGATTGATTCCGAACTCTTCGGACACGAGCGCGGGAGTTTTACGGGGGCGGTCACCGGCCACAAGGGCTGGTTCGAACGGGCGGACGAAGGCACTCTTCTCCTCGACGAGATCGGCGAATTGCCCATGGCGGCCCAGGTCAGACTGCTCCGCGTCCTGCAAGAGGGTATGTTTGAACGTGTCGGTGGCGAACACCGGTTGCATGTGGACGTGCGCATTATTGCCGCCACTCACAGCGATTTGGCCCGCCGGGTGCAGGAACGCACGTTTCGCGAGGACCTGTGGTATCGCATCGCCGTCTTCCCCATAGTCTTGCCTCCCTTACGCGAACGGAAACACGACATACCCGGGCTCGCGGCGCATTTCGCCCAGCGCGCCGCGCGGCGTTTCGGGCTCAGACTGCAGACTCCCACCCAGGAAGACATCGCCCTGCTTTCCACTTACGACTGGCCGGGCAACATCCGCGAATTCGCGTCCGTCATGGACCGCGCGGCAATCCTCGGCGATGGAAACACCCTCGAGATTGCCAAGGCGCTTGGCGTGGCGTTGAGTACGAAAACGGGGACTTCCCTGGCCGTTCCCCATCCGGCGCCTGCCGGCCCGGCGACAACGCTCGACGCCGCCATGCGCCAGCACATCGAAGGAGTCCTGGCGCGGTGCAACGGCAGAATCGAAGGCCCGCGCGGTGCCGCCCTTCTTCTCGGCATCAATCCCCATACCCTTCGCGCGCGCATGCGCAAGCTGGGGATAGACTGGCGCCGGTATCGTGTGTGATGTCGTGCGCGTTGCGGATAAATCCGCCGAGGCCCCCTTTCTCTGAATTCCCTGGAACGACAACGACCTCCGCAGCTCCGCGTCCAGCTACTGCCCGGCCCAGAACCAGCCCATCTCGCTCGGGTCCTCGTTGCCGTAACCCAGACGCGCCATCGGCGAGGCGGGGGAGGGCGGTATCCACCTCTGCGTCCGGTGGCTCGAGCCGTCGCGTGAAGCGTGAAGGACCTGCACGTCGAGACGCAGGGGACGCGCGGGGTCGTACTCGCCGCCGAAAACGCCAAAGGGAATGCGGAACCGGAACGTGCGCATTCCGTCAACCTCCGCCGTGGCGGCATCCCATTCCAATTCCGGAAACAGCCAGCCCAACCTCGTGTTTCGTCTGCCGTTGATGTCCAACTGAAACGTGCGGCGGGGATAGATGTGGGCCGACTGGAGGTGCAGCGTGACGGACAACGCCCGCCATGTGTCCGACGGGGGACACGCGACGTCCAGATACAAGGCCGTGCCGTCGTGCACTGCCCGCCATGACGTCGCGGGCTCGTTGGGCGTAAGCAAGGCGTTGTGATTCTCCGTTTCGCCCGAAAGTGACTCCCACGCCGAATCGTCCTGCCACCCCGCCGCGAATGACTCGGGCACGGCCCGGCTCCGGTACGCGAAGGGTCCATCGGCCATTCCGCAGAAGGCCCCGAAGAGGGCCTCGCCAGCCGCGAGCGCGCGCTCCGCCTCGGCAAATTCCGTATCGAGCAGTTCGCGCAAGAGCGCTACACGCCAATGGAGCTTTGCGGGAAAGTACTTGTAGCCTTCTGCCTCGGCATGAAACCCCAGGAACGCGTTGGCTTCGCACAGCTTCGCCATTTTCAGCGAGTTGTCGATTTCCTCCCCGACAATGCCCCGTAATTCCTCGAGGTCTGCCGCCTTTGCTTCCGGCGGGCCATACAGAAGCTGCTCGCGGAGGTCGTAGAAACGCAGGATGTTGTAACCCGAGCGGAATTGTATCCCCAGCGCCTCCGCCACCGTAATGTCCCGCAACCGCTCTGGATTTCCGGCGAATTGCGGCTGCAATTCAACAAGAATGTCACACCCCCGCTTCCAGGTATCCGCCATGTCCCCGCAGAGTTCCAACACCTCTGCGTAGGTGTGCGTCCCGGAGAAGCATTCGCCGATTCGATCGCCGGAAGGGGGATACTCGAGTTTCCACGTCGGCGCAAGGGGCAAGTGGACGGGTCTCAAGTGAAGCGGCCACACCACACCATCCTGCATGGGGCCGTAGTATTGAAACGCATTGGTCAGGGGATAGTGGTCATAGGCTTCGGCAAACAGCCGCCATGCCCGCACAACCCGGGGGGCGTGCACCGGCCCCCAGTCCGTTCGTGCGAGATTCAGCAGGAACTCCTCCTCAGGCAGGGCTTCCCCCGCAAACGCCAGTTCACGCGCGGCCGCCCGGTTCATCATGCAGGGCATATTGCCGAAATACCAGCACTGCATGACCGATGTCACCCCGAGTGCGCGCATTTGCTGGTACTTGCGGTACAGCAGGCTCGGCACCGGCACGTAGGGAACCGTAGCCACCTCGTGAGAACAGCACGCTTGGAGCTTGGCGCACACTTCGGCGCCACTGCTCACGGCCGCGGACGCGATGCTCTTGAAGATCTCGCTCGGGCCCACGTACGAAAGCCAATAGTCGCCCGCGTGCCGTTCCTTGCCGAGCTGGACCTTCCTCCCGCCGGACTCGAAATTGTACTGCACGATAACGCCCCGCGGTGTGTGCCGGGCAATCTCGATAACGGGCTCGAAGGTAGCCCACTGTCTTCCGGTGCCGTTCTCCGGAACGTAGAGCCACGAAATCAGTCTCGCATCGGGATTCGCCGCATGCATGCCCCGTTCCATGGCCGACAACGCCGCGTGGACGATCTCCCAGGGCTCTTTTTCGGCGCATGTGGGGCAATTGATGCGCCAATTCTCGTCGGCGCCACTCAGACAGGTCGTTGCCCGTTCACCGAAACTGATGTTGATGAGCCCCCCGAGGCCGGGGACTTCCGAGAAAATATCGTGCATGGCCTCATACAGGTACAATTGCGCCGTTTCCGAGAACGGGCAGAACAACCGGTTCGTGGCGCCCATCGTGCCGCCCCCCAGTTCCGGATGCGCCGACAAGAGAGGATTGTCGAGAGTCATGGCGCGCGGTTCGATGCAGAAGAGAAAGGTCTTGATGCCATAGCGCCGGCACTTCGCCACGGTTTTGCGCAGCTTGGCCAGCCGTTGTTCACGGTCGGGGCTGACTTCCTCCGTCAGGGACGTCTTGCACAAGTCCTTGAACTCGATTGTCAGCCACAGTCCGTTCACGCCATCGTGGGCCAGGCGGTTGAGAT
>CAZFOG010000426.1:0-5117 GCA_964520685.1 uncultured Nitrospiraceae bacterium
CGAAAGTGCGCCGACCCGTCGGGCTCGACAGGGACTGTACCGAGGACACATTTGCCTGGGTCGTCGTGCGTGACGCCCATGGCGGGGAAGTTCATCGTGGGGTGGGTTTTTGCGGGCACCGCGACCACACGGAGCGCTTTGACCGCGCCGCGCGGGGTATTGGGCAATCCCCGGTAGATGTCGGTGACCACGAATCGGCCTTCCTGGGGACTGGCCCAGTCGGGCAGGTCAGGCCGCTGAAGCGGTTTGGGACGCGCTTCGAACGGCATGGGCCAGGCGCACGAAAGAGCCGGGTCACGGTGCAAGAGTTCGAGGTTGCCGGCCGCGTCGAACAGGTAGATGCC
Source organism: uncultured Nitrospiraceae bacterium (assembly GCA_964520685.1). Taxonomy (GTDB): domain Bacteria; phylum Hydrogenedentota; class Hydrogenedentia; order Hydrogenedentales; family SLHB01; genus UBA2224. The sequence continues at coordinate 345 of CAZFOG010000426.1, forward strand.
CATGGCGTTGCCGGCCATGCGCCCTCCCTGGCTCACGCTGTCCACTTTGCCCCAGGCCACGAGATGAAACCGCTCGGAGAGGGGCCATGGATTCGCGAAGTACGTCTCGGGCCACCCCTCGATCTCAGGGAAGACGACTTCGGGCGTGAGCCGTGTGACTGGCGCCTCGCCTTCGGTGCCGGCGGAGGGATCGAGCAGCACGAGACTTCCCATGGTCTGGGCGTGGTGGGCCGATGCGGTGAAGATGATCTTTCGCGAGTTTGGTATCGACCGGGGCTCGAAGGTGCAATGGGGCTTGTGGGTAAAATTGCCGTATACGATGCTGCTGTTGGTGCCGTCGGGATTGATCGACCACAGGCCCATGTAGGGCATGTTGTCGCGATCGACGTAGTCCCAGCGCGAATAGAGGATGCGTCCGTCGTGGGCGATGCTGGGCGTCCACTCGAACATTTCGAAGGGCGAAATTGCGCACAGGTCTCCCCCACTGGCATTCATGCGGTGGAGGGTGTAGACGGCCACGGGCCTTTCCGGCCCGCCTCCGCAGCGCACGTAGGCGTCCGGCAGGGTATGGTTCAACAGGGTCTGCCGGGCGCTTTCCCTGCCGCATTGCAGAGCCTGCCCGCGCCGGGTCGAAAGGAAGATGATGTCGCCGCCGGGCAGGTAACGGGCATCGAAGTCGTCGTATTTTCCGCGGGTCAGTTGCCGTACCTGCCGCGTGGCCAGATCCATCTCGAAGACGTGATAGAAGGCGTCCTCGGGTACGTTGTCCTTGTTCAGTTTGTCCGGCTCGCCGGCGAGGCCGGGGTAATGGCGGCACCAGGCGAACAGCGCCTTTGTTGCATCGTACGAGAGGATGGGGCGGAGAAAACTGCCTTGCTGGCCCATGGATTCGCTGAGCCATTCGAGAGAGGGCCCCTGGGGGCTATCGAAATCACTCAGGATATAGAGCCCGCCGCCGGGCCGCGACCACCAGCCGTAATACTGGTCTGACATGTGGTTATACAGCCCCGGGACACGTTTGGCGAAGAAGATATGGTCGAAAGAAAGCACCGGTTGTTTGAAGGTCAGCGAGCGCTGAAGCCACCGGGCTTCCAAATAGGCCTCCTTGCCTGCCTCGCGCGCCGTGAGCTTCGCAAACGCTGCGCGTTCGGTAGAGACAGCGACTCCCTCCGCCTGCAACTCTTCGAGAAGGGCTTCCGTGTGCGCCAGCACCCGCGCGAGGCGTTCCGCCCAGTCCACCGGGCGCGGGATATGGTGGCTCTTCGACCATTGGGAGATGCTGCTCTGGAGGGCGGGACGGTTCAGAGCGAGATTGTGGTCCGGAGCATTGGTTCCGAATACCTCGACCTCGTCGAGATGGAGAAAGTCTTTCCCGGGGAGCTGGATGCGGATTAAACGGGCGGATTTTCCGCCAACTTCCACAGTTAGCGGCGCGCTGTCGGGGAAACCGTAAAAGACCGTTCCGTCGTGGATGTACCATTCCTGCCACGAGGAGCCGTCCGAGGATGCCAGGACCTTGAGACGCGCGGCACGCGGGGCGACGCCGTCACTCCGGTTCCAGATGACGACGCGCTGGATGGGATGCTCGGTGCCCAAGTCGACCTGCCACCAGGGAGCCTCTTCCGCGTCTGTGTGGAACCCCCACGTGCCGTTCTTGATGCCATCACAGGCGCCTGCCGCATCGGCTTCTGGTGTAATTTCATTTGACTGGGCGCCGTACCGGTATTCCTCCTGGATAAGCCAGTCGGCCTCGACCTGTTCGCGAAACGGATTCGCCCAGGCCGTTGCACTTGCGAGCAAGGCGGAAACGGCCAGTGCTGTCAGGGTCGTCGTTAGCCGCATGCACCCCCCTATTCGCCCTCACTCGAGGGACGGTATGACCAATTCACCGCGACTTTGGGCTTCGATATCCTCGTAAGCGCCAAAGAACTCCGAATTGCAGTCGAGCCACAGGGCCAGCCGGTAGAGGTCTTCATCGGGCAGTTTCACGTCATAATGATGGCCCCTGAGGTAGTCGAAGAGTTTCGATGCGCGGGCGCCGAAAGCTCCGGCCATGGTCCGGCTGCCGCCGTGCACGCCATCATTGATGGAACCGTTGCTCACATTGAAATAGAAGCCGTAGTCCTTTGCGAGGCTGTCATAGGAACGGGCCCACAGATGGGGTCCCTGGGGTTCGCCGTCCAACGGCAGGGCTTCTTTCTGTTTGTGGCAGTCAGTGCAATGCCGATCAAGCACGGGCTGGACGAGCCGCTGGTAATTGAATGGATTCGAGCCCTCGATATCGGGCTGAATCTCGGAGGGCGCGCGCTGGAGCGCGATGGGGGCGCTCGCCACGTGGAAGCCGGCGCGGTGTTTGCGTTCGTGGCATCCGAGACAGGTCAGGGTTTCGCCGGCGTGCAGGTACGTCGCGGAGCGCATGGACTGAATGGCGAGGCCCTGTTCGTCGAGGGCCTGGAAATAGATGAGTTTCCCGGCCGGGGCGCGGAAATGCGCGCTGCCATCGGCTTCGACGGGCACGGTGCCCAATACCGCGCGGGCGTTACTCTGGTTGGCGATGCCGATACGCGGCTCGTTGGGCGGGGGCGTGGTCTTCGGCAAGACCTGAATAATGCGCAAGGCCGTGATCCGGGCACCCTCCGGCCAGTCGAAATCGCTTTCGTAGACATTCATGACGGCGACGGTGCCGGCCTGGTCCTCGGGCGGGGTTTGGGCGGTTTGAACCGTTGCGGTTGGAATGACGGGCGGCCTGGGACGGGGCCGGAGCGGAATCGGACTCAGACACGAGATGGCGGGGTCGCGGTAGAGCAATTCCTTATTGCCGAACCGGTCGAGCCAGTAAATGCCGCGGTTCTTGACCTTGGGGTCGTACACACAGAGATAATCGTCCTCGCTCAGGGGCCACGGCGTACCGTAGACCATGCACTCGGCAATGGGGCGGATGTGGCGTTCGGCTTCGGGGAACGGCACCTCGGGCGTGAGACGCGTGAGCTGGCCCATGGCGTTGTCGTCTTCCGCGCGGGGATCAATCATCACCAGGGAACCGAAGGCGTGGCCGTGGTGCGCGGCAGCGGTGGCGACATACCGGTGCGAGTTGGGAATGGCGCGGATACTCATCTCCATCCACGGGCGGGTCGAGCGGTCTTCGGGGTAATTCCCGTGGAAACTGCGCGGATCACGGCCGTCGGGGTAACTGGTCCAGATATGGTGGGCGACATTCGTATCGCGATCGACGTAATCCCACCGGGTGTAAACGAGCATGCCTTCGTGATTCACGCTGGGGTGCCATTCGTGGGTCTCGTGGTAGCTGAGGGGGATAATATCCGTTCCGTCGGCGCCCATACCGTACATGGCATAGGTTGGGCAATGGCGGCCGCAACGGAGGTATCCGCCCCGGCGCTCGGAGATAAACGCAAGCCGCCCGTTGGGCAGTTCACAGGGGTCGAAATCGTTCCAGGGACCGTCGGTAAGCTGGACGAGGCCGGTGCCATCGGCGTTGCAACGGAAAATGTGGTAGGAACTCCGGGGTGTCCACTCGAGGTCCCCGCCCTGGGCTTCGGTATAAGCGAAGAAGATTGCTTGCCCGTCGTAGGAAAGCTCGGGCGAAAGAAACGCGCCCGGCGTGAGGGTGGAACCGGCCAGGCGGCCTGCTTCAACTGTCTTGCCGGCAAGGAGGTTCTCGAGAGACGGGTCTTTGCCGAAGGGGTCATTCAGCACGAACAGCCCGCCGCCGGGCACCGCGTTGAAACCGTAATACTGGTCGCACATGTGGAACACGCCCTTCGCATCGTGGCGCTTGATGAAGAGGACTCGGTCGAAGTCCAGCAGGGGGTTGCAGAAAGCGATATCGCGCAGCGCCCAGCGTGCTTTGAGATAGACGGTGCGGCGCACGGCTTCGTCCGGACTGCCCTCCGCCGACACGGCTTCCCATTCACGGGCGATATCTTGCAAGGCCTGAAACGCGCCCGCCAGTCCGGGGCATTCTCCGATTACAGCAAGACGAGCAGCGAGGGCGCGGCCGCGCGCGAAGACCTGCTGGATGTGCGCGGCAGAGAACCGGGCAGCATCTGCGCTATCCCCGGCGCGCGAATAGGGTCCGACGCTTTTCTGGTCGGCGGGCTTTCCGAGCGCGATGTTCTCGCCGGGGTTGCCGGAAGCATAGACCTCGACCTCATCGAGCGCGAAGGAGCACGCTCCGGGAATCTGCAGGCGAACCACGCGGGCATGAACCCCCTTCCCCGAGAGGTCAATCACGAGTGGCGCGTTGTTCTCGACGCCGTAGAACACCGAGCCGTCGTGTTCGTAGACGGACTGGAAGTCGTCTTGCGCCTCGTCGGGACACACCAGGGCTCTTAACGAGCGGGTTCGCGGCGCGGTGCCGCTGTCCGTACGGTTAAAGACCACAATGCGGTCGAGTACGTAGAGGGCGCCCAGGTCCACCTGCCACCAGGGGTCCTGCTCTTTGCTGGCAACATGAAATCCGTACGCGCCTGTCTTGATACCGTCGCAGCCGCCGGCCGCGTCTTGCTGCGTGGTCACATCACGGCTCAATTGGGCAGGCTCGAATTCATAGAGCGCGTCTTCCTGCAGGAAGGACGCCTCGACCAAGGCTTGCCAGGCGGGAGGCTCCTGCGCCTGAACCGGTGGTGTGGCGGACAGAAGCAACCCTGCGAAGCACGGTACAAGGAGGAAAAGGCACATGGCATCAGGACAAGACCGGTTGTCACGGTGCATCGACAGAACCCTCCGGTTAGCATATCGCGACTATGATACATA
>CAZFOG010000427.1:0-5103 GCA_964520685.1 uncultured Nitrospiraceae bacterium
AGGGACAGACCCGTCTCGCTCCTGCGTCGCTCGCTTGGGTCAGTCCCGGTTTTTAGATTTTCGAGGCAGTGGACCATGAGCCAGCGGCTCACCCATAGACGATGAAAATCGGGACTGTCATGTTCAAAAGCCCCGCCCCAGAGCCAAAATCATGCGCAAGATGCGCATGCCACCTCAACGCCGTGGCGCATCTCCCCCTTCGGAGGGGGTGGAACGCCGGAAGGCGTTCTGGGGGAGGATTCTCGGCTTCCAGAAACCGATTTTTCGAGGCAGGCGCCACGAACGACCTGTCTCACAAGGGCCGTTCGTGCGGGGCGCATTAAGTGCAATTGCCCTGCGCTCTCCCGATTGAGGGCCATCTGCGGCGGTGTTACAATCCGGTGGGGAAGGAGAAGCAGTTCTGATGCGCCGAAGCTGGCTGGTACTGGCCGTCATTCTTGTTGTCGCCGGATTCCTGCGCTTCTACGACATCCGGTCCACGGGTGTGTATGGGGTGGACGAATCGCGCTCGATGATGGATGCCCGCGCGAAATACGAGGAGATGCGGGTCATCGGCGGTATGTTTACGGCAAAATGGCGCGAGATGCACGGCGGTTCCGAGTTCTTGCTCTCCGACTACCTGCCCCGGGCCCACGCAACGCTCGCAGCCCACCAGCCGGTCTTTCCCAAGTTTATGATGAGCTATCTGGGCGCCCTGGCCATGTTTATCTGGGGCTTCACGCCGTGGACAGGCAATCTCATCGAGGCGATTTTCGGGGTGGGGTGCGTCGCCGCGCTGTATTTCTACGCAAGACAGCTTACCTCGCGGCGGGTGGCTCTGCTGGCGGCAGGCATGCTGGCGGTATCGTGTTTTCATGTCTATTATTCGCGTAACACTTATTGCCAGACCATGCCGTTGTTCTGGTGGCTCCTCGCGTTCCACATGCACACCCGATGGGGACGCCGCGTGTGGCGAAGGCCGCGGCTGGCCCGGAAGAAACAGAACCGGCTGCTCATATCGGGGGTTTTCGCGGGGCTGGCGGCGCTCTCATCGTGGCAGATCATTCCCGCGCTGCTTGCCGTGTTCGTGGCGCATGCCCTGATCTGCATGGGACAGCGCACGTGGTACAGGCGCATCGCGGAGACCCTGCGCGGAAGCGTCCTCCTTGCGGCCGGGATGCTGCTGCCAATCCTTACCCTCGAGTTCGCGAATTATCCCCTGTTTCTCCTGTTCCGAAGCGTGGACCTGGTGTATCCGCACGCAACCTTCGTGGAGAGCGTCATCGACCGGTTCGCCTACCACACGACCCGCGGCTGGCATCCCACCGGCGTTGTCGTGTTCCCGTATTTCATCGGATTGTGCGAGGGGTGGCTGACGCTCTGGATACTCGTTGGTCTGCTGCTCGCCGGCCTGATGTATATCGGAAGCCGCCTGCGCCGGAATGCGGCCCTGCGGAGCAGCCCCCGCATCGTACTGCCTGCCATCTACCTCGGTTCGGCGTTTCTTGTGCCGTTTGTGCTGTATTCGGCCAAGACGATCGTGGCGGCGCGCGTGCACGGGTTTGCGTGGCCCTTCCTGTTGACGATGATCGCGATGGGCGCCGTGGCCATGTGGCGGGGCGACCAGTCGCTCCGGAAATGGCGCCGCTGGGCCATTGCCGGGGCGTTGATCATTGCCGCGGGGTCTTCGCTCAGCAACACCGTGCGCGTCCTGCAGCTCCGGTCAGCGTATCCCGAAGTGCTGGCATGGCTGCGTGCCCAGGGCGAGACCACCATCGCGAGTTCGTGGCAGGGGCCGGTGTCGTGGTATCTCACCTGTGAGGGCATGGACCAGCCGTGGGAAGCGCCCCACCACTATTTCGTAACCGACTGGCAGGAGCTGTTCTACGGGCGGTACCCCGAGGAATCCGAGCAGATCAGGGGTGGCGCTGAGCCTGCGGCCATATTCGAGCACCGGTTCGACCGGATGTTTCTCGAGATCGAAACCATTCCTCACGAACCCACCGAACCCGTGCGCGAATTGACCAACGTGCGGGGGCTCGATCTCGACCGTGCGTTGCAGGTGCCGGTTTACAGGATTAGTGATACCGTCCTCACAGGATCTGTGACGATTAACACGAATGCCCTCCGGTCCAGGAGCCAATCATGAGCAAGGATGCTCATGCCACCTCAACACGCAGTCCCTTGAACGCGGCAAGCTGCCGCGTCTACATCGTCAGAAAATGAGCAAGGATGCTCGTGCCACCTCCAGGGCTACGTTGCGCGTGTAATGTAGATGCGGCTGCCGGCCTCATCCCAGCGCGCAAGCTATGAAACGCGGATGCCCGGCACCGATTCGATGTAGCGGAGCCAGTGCTCGAACATGAGGATGGCCCAGAGGTGGTGGCCGTAGTGCTCCTTTCCGGCGGCGTGGGTGTCGAACAGGGCGCGGACCGTGTCGCGGTTAAAGTAGTCGCGGCAGCGGGCGCTGTCGCTGAAGACCAATTCTTCGAAATGACCCCGCAGTTCTTTCCGAAACCACCGCTGGATGGGGATAGCGAAGCCGCGTTTGCGCTGGACGAGCAATTCTCTGGGCAGAAACCCGGCCAGGGCGTGTTTGGGCACGAGCTTCGACGTGCGTCCCCGGCATTTCAAATGAAACGGCAAAGCAGCCGCAAATTCGACCATGCGGTAATCGAGGAGCGGCACCCGGACCTCGAGGCTGTTGGCCATGCTCATGCGATCGACCTTGGTCAATATATCGCCTGGCAGATACATGACGGTATCCTGGTAGAGCATGCGGTCCTCGTCCGAGACATCTCCCGCGGCAGCGGCGTGCTCGTGGAAGCGGTCCACGGCGGAAACGGCGACGCGTTCACACAACGCGCCGCTGTAGAGGGCAGCGCGGGCGGCAGCGTCGAAACAGGTTTCACGGCGACGGAACGCCTCGATGAGCGGCAACGCGGCATCGCCCTCGAAACGGCGCAGTTTCTCGAAAAACGGCGAGCGCGGAGCGGCGCGCAGAACCGTGCGAATGAAGCGCCGCGCTGCCGGGGGAACACGCTTGTATTGTCCCACACGGCGGGTCATATGGAGCCACGTGTACCCCGCAAACAGCTCGTCGCCGCCATCGCCGGCCAAGGCGACGACCACGTCTTTTCGGGCGAGGCGCGACACGAGCCACGTGGGCACGGCCGAGGAATCCGCGAAGGGCTCGCCAAAATGGCGGATAAGCTGCGAGGCAACCTCGACCATGTCGGGATGCAGGAGTGCTTCGGTATGTTCGGTGTTGAACCGCCGGGCAGCGATGCGCGCATAGCGCAGTTCGTCTGCGTGGGCATCGTCGAATCCGATGGTGAAGGTGCGCACGGGAGCGGCGCTCATGTCGCTCAACATGCCGACCACGCTGGTCGAGTCCACCCCTCCGCTGAGAAATGCCCCGAGGGGCACATCGCTGACGCGGCGCAACCGGATCGAGTCCGCCAGGAGTTCCCGGTACTGCTCGGCGGCGCTGTCGAGGGTCCATGCATCGTCGGGCCGGTACTTGAGCTGCCAGTACCGTTCGGAGCGGACCACGCCGTGCTCGACGATGAGTTTTTCGCCGGGCCGGAGTTTGTGCACGCCCTCGAATATGGTGTCCGGCTCGGGGATGTAGAGGTAGGTGAAATAGGCGTCGAGGGCGGCCGGATTCAGGGCGCCCTGTATGAGGCCCGAGCGGAACAGGGCATCGAGTTCTGAGGCAAAAGCCAGCACGCCGTTGTGAACCGTGTAGAACAGGGGCTTGATCCCGAGGCGATCGCGGACCAGCAGGAGGCGGTTTCGGGGAGCATCGAACAGGGCGATGGCAAACATGCCATTGAAACGGTTCAGGGCAGCATCGCCCCAAGCCGCATAGGCGTGCAGAATGACCTCGGTATCGCAGGTGGTGCGAAACTCGGCGCCGCCGTCCTCAAGTTCCTCGCGGAGCTGTTTGAAGTTGTAAATCTCGCCGTTAAACACCACCGCCAGGTTGCCGTCGGCGCTGATCATGGGCTGGTGGCCGCGGAACAGATCGATAACGCTGAGCCGGCGCATGGCGAGCCCCACGTGGCCGCCGTTCCAGAGACCGGCATCGTTCGGGCCGCGATGGACCATCGCTTCGCACATGCGGCGCAGGGCATCCTCGTCAATCCGGCGCTGTCCATCGAGGGACAGGGAGCCGCAGATACCGCACATGGGTCACGCTCCGTTTCGTGTGGTGCGTACGAGCAACTCCGCGTACAACTTGCGATAGGCCTCCCCCATCCGCTGGACGCTCAAGTGGTCGCGGACGTGGGCTTGGCCCGCTTCGCCCATGCGCTGTGCCGCGTGGTCGTCGCTCAGCAGCGCGTCAATGGCCTCGGCAAAGACTGCGGGGTCACGGCCGTCAATCAGGCGGCCCGTTTCGCCGTCCCGGACAATCTCGGGGATGCCTCCCACGCTGGCCGCCACGACCGGACGCCGGGCCGCCATGGATTCCATGACGGCGTTGGGGAACCCTTCGGCCTGGGAGCACAATACCGACACATCGATGATGCTGTAAATATCGGCGATTTCGCTGAGCGTTGCGACGCGGGTGAAGTGGATTTCATGGCCGGCCCGTTTGATCAGGCGCCACACAGGCTTGACCATGGGCCCGGTGCCCACGGCGAGAAAATGCACGTCATCGCGCCGCTTGAGCAGCTCGCCGGCAATTTTGACGAAGAGAGGATAGTCTTTGACCGGGCTGAAGTTGGCAACCATGCCGACGACACGCTTCCGGGGGGGGATATTGTATCGCGCGCGCACATGGCCCGGGTCGGCGAGAGTTTTCAGGGATTCGACCGCAATGCCGTTGTGGATAATGCGAAACAGGGCGGGGTCGGCGTTTTCCTGGGCGAAGGCATATTGGGCAACGGCCTGGCTGTTGGCGACTATGCAATCGACCAGGCCGTTGGCTTTACGTTGAAGCCGGATGTGGCGGCATTTCTTCCAGGCCGGAAGCTGGCGGCGGCTCGAGATCACCACGGGGACGCCTGTCTCGCGGGCCGCCCGGTTGGCCTGGTAGTCGAATCCAAACAGAAACGTGTGCAGGATATCGGGCCGGTGCGACCGGAAAACGCGGCGCAACCGGGAACGCATGCGCGG
>CAZFOG010000428.1:0-5100 GCA_964520685.1 uncultured Nitrospiraceae bacterium
TGAGGCATCTCTTCGGCATTGCGCCGGGGACAGAAAGCGTAGGCATACGCGGGCGTGTCCGCATCGTGTTCGATGACCGCCGTGAAATAGGCCTGGGTCTCGACGTCGCCCTTGCCGCCCACGTGGTCGCCGCGGATCGAGTGCCAGTCGGACTGCCGAATTTCACGCAATAGATGGAGTTTGGCGGGTTCGACAAAGACGTAGCCCACGTTTCCCGCCCATATCCAGGAGGCGTCGACGCTATTCTCGAACGCCTCGTTGGGGAGGGCCTGTCCGTCGACCACCACCTCGGCATCCAGCGAGAGGGGCAGGTTGACGACCGTTGTTTCGACCCGGCCGGGACCTTCGATGTCCCTGCCCGCGCACAGGATGACATCATCGTCCACGAGCCAGAGTTTGCGGGCCTGAAAACCATCCGCGCGGAGCTCTTGCACGGCCAGCGCGATATCGTCTGACATCCGAACCATCCCGGCAAACGGGGATTCACTTTGTTCCTTTATGCCGGCCGCAACGGTGGTGCCGGGCAATCGGGTCCAATCAAGGGTGGGCCAGCAGTTGTGCCATTCGTCGCCGTCGAGGAAATAGAACATGCTCCCATGGCTCAGAAACCACCCCTGGAGATTCTCCTTGTTGATGGACTCGTAGCCCTTGTTGCGAGACGAATGCATCTTGATGCCCGCCGCCCAATTCTCGCGGGTGATCTGGACGAAATCGCTGTCGGGATAGGCGAAGATGCCTGTGCTGGCGGGTTCGGGCTCGATGCCGGGCCGTGAGGGTGACTGGCCGAGATATGCGCCCTCGCGCGCGGCCAGCGCGGCAAAACATTCCGCCTCGGGATGGCCGGAACGTGCCAGGGCGTCCACGGCGGTGAATCCGCACGTTGATGCGTAGGTGGCGGGACCTCGGCTGATCTCGCGCCCGATGATGGCGGGACAGACACGGCCACGATACGAGAAGCCGTTGACGAAATGCTTCGCCATCTCGCCAAACCGGCGCAGTTGGATTTCGGTGGGTCCGAGGCAGGTGCCCTGATACGTCCCAATCATGGCGGCGTAGTCGATCAGAAAGGAACGCCCGTATGCCCACATCGGGATCGCGCCATGGAACTTGTAGCTGTAATCTGCCTGAAGGAAACCCTCGCCCGGCGCGCCCATCTCGCCGAACGAACGGTCGGCCCACTTGCCTGCCATCGCGGGATTTTCCACCAGCACGGCCAGTTGGAGGCGGCGATGGGCTATCCAGAGGGCGTTGGTGTCGGTTTTGCCGGTGAATGGTTCGGTTGGAGGTGCATAGGCGCCGCTTGCCTGGACTTCTTCTTCGCAGCGCAAGAGATAGGTCACGGTTTGTACGTACAGGTCGTACAAGTCCGGCTCCATGGTGCCTTCCAGGAGATACAGCATGGGCAGAAGGTTCATGAGCATCCCGATGTCCCACGACCACCAGTTTCCCACACGCTTACAGCCGGGATGGATCATCGTTTGCAGGTAGCGCAGCCCGTTCTCGATAGATGCCAGGACTTCCGGGTTTGCGTGGTGCGCGCTTTCCGGGCTTGCGTAGGCCCGTGCGAGGGTGAGGGCCGGAGAAACAGCGCGCCCGTGGTGGTAGATACCGGGGTGCTCGAGGGTGTATTCGGACCACCAGCCGTTCTCGGCGTTCAACAGCGTGGAGACTGTGGCATCGAGGCTTGTGTTCCCGACGCGCCACGAAGCGGCCATGCGCTGCTTGATTTCCCGGATATCCGCGAGCTGGTCCTCGTACGCGCCGGCAACGGCACACAGGGACACGGCAGGGATGGCTGCTGCAAGCATGAACAGGGTTTTGAGCATCGGGTTTACCTCGTGTCGATTCGATAGAGACCCCGCGTCTATTTCGCAGCGCCGGCGGCGCGTAGACGGTTACGGTAATAATCGATAATCACCGCGGCGACGATGACCAGCCCCGTCACGAGGCGTTTGGTGTGTTCCTGGGCATTGGCCTGGGCCAGGCCGCCCGCCAGGACCGCAATAATCATAACCCCGAGAAACGACCGGACCACCGAACCCCGCCCGCCGAACAGGCTGGTGCCACCGATGACGACCGCCGCGATGGCCTGGAGTTCGTAACCCACGCCGTCTTCGGGGTTCACCCCCTCGAGACGCGCGGCGCTAATCACCGCTGCGAGGCCCGCAAGCAGCCCGCTCAGGGCGAATACGGCAGCCTTGAGCCGCTGGGTGGGAATACCCGAAAGCCGCGCGGCCTCCTCATTGGACCCAACGGAGAAGAGATGGCGGCCGAACGCTGTCAGGGATAACACAATTTGTCCTGTCACGACTACGAGAATGGCCATGACGAACATGAGAGAAACCCCGCCGATGCGCAACGAGGCGAAAGGGCCTATCTGGGAGCCGATATAGAGCGAGCGCGAGTTCGTGACGAGGTATGCGCCGCCGCGGGCGATCTCGAGCATGCCCAGGGTGACGATAAACGAGGGCAAGCGCCACGTGATGGTCGTGATGCCGTTCAGGATGCCGCAGAGCAGGCCGGTGCCCAGGCAGGCGGCAATGCCGAGAAGCAGGGGCCACTCAAACCGGTGCACGCATACGGCCAGCACGGCCGCGCTGAGACCGAGCACAGACCCTACCGAAAGGTCGATGCCGGCGATGATGAGCACGAAGGTCATGCCGACAGCTATCACAACCGCGTCGGGCGTCTGGTTTACGATGGTGCGGAAATTGGTGAGTGTGAAGAAATTCTCGGTAAACAACCCAAACGTTACGATGAGCAAAAGCAGCACCAATGTTAGCCCAACGTAATCCAGGAGGAAGAAATAGGAACGCCTGGCGCTGCTCATAGCGGATATTGCCTTCTATAGGGGCTGGAGATCATCGCAGGGGTCACAGCGTCTCGGCCGTAACAAGATCAACCGGAGTTTCAAAGTCTTCGGGTGGTGCTTCCCCCGCAAGCATCTTCAGGGCGTATTCGATACCATAGACCGCAAGCTGGTCCGCGTGCTGGTCGGCCGTGGCGAGGAGCTCGCCCTTCGTGAGAAGCTCCTGTGCCGCGGAAATGTTGTCGAACCCAACCACAAACACCGAATCGAGTTTCCCGGCGGCGCGCAGGGCCGCAACCGCGCCCAGCGCCATGCTGTCGTTCGCACACAGGAAGGCCTTGATACCGGGGTTTTCGGTGATCATGGCCGAAATAACCTGGTTGGCCTTGGATGTCTCCCAACTGCCGGACTGCGCGGCAACGATCTTCATCCCGGCAGCGTTCATGGCATCTTCGAATCCCAATTTGCGCTGAATGGCGTTAAAGGCGGTGGGAATGCCTTCGACGATGGCGACCGGGTCACCTTCGGAGAGTTTCCCGGCCAGGTATTCGCCCACTTTGGCGGCCCCTTTGCGGTTATCGGGGCCCACAAACGGGATTCTGATGCCGCGCTCGGCCAGAACTTCGTCGTCGAATTTGTTGTCGATATTGACGACCACGATCCCGGCGTCCATGGCCTTTTGACAGGCGGAGATTAGAAGCTTCGAGTCAGCGGGGGCAATAACGATGGCATCGACATTCTGGGCGAGCATCTGCTCGACGAGCTGCACTTGGCGGTTCACGTCGCGTTCATCCTTGATGCCCTGGGCTATCAGGTCGTACGTGCCCGCGTTCTCTTTCTGGTGAGCCTTGGCGCCCTCCTCCATGGTCAGGAAGAACTCGTTGGCGAGAGACTTCATGATCAGCGCTACCCGGGGCTTGTCAGGCGATGCCTCGGTGTCGCCGGGGCCTTGTGAAGCGGTCTGCTCGCCGCCACAGCCGATGCACAGCGGCAAAACGGCAATCAGCGATAGGACTGCCGCGCATCTAAGCAATAAACACAATCCCCGCATGGGTCGATCCTCCAACCTTGTCCCCTGCAGCAAACCGAAGCGTGAAACCATGATAGCGCATCGCCTCCGGGGGAAGCCAGTCCTTGCGCCAGAGTCTACACCACGAATGGACACCCACGTGGGCTTTGCCCGCAACCTGGAACGCATGGACAATGGCGCCGGTTTTTCCCACCGCAGAGGCCGCCGGGAACGCGGAGGTGCGCAGAGCGAGAGAGAGCGAAGAGAGAGCCGGAACCCAGCCCTATTACGCGTCTCCGCGTGACCCCGATGAGGAGGCAAGATGCCTGTTTAGAAGACGCATGCCTTCGGCACTGCGGATTCTCCGCCAGTCTGTCTCAGGCGAAGACAGAAACCCGGGAACGCAACGCGTTTGAGCGCCTGTGCGAGGAAGGATCTCTGCCGAGTGCGCGGATTTGAGAAGATAGTAGTCCGGATGTATCCAAACGCGAAAAGAGGGTAATTTAGTTGACGCAATTGGCTATTCTGGTGCGTAAAATGAGGAAACTGCGGGCATGGAGGGGAAATTCGGTGGTGCGGGGCCTTTGGGCCGGGGCCGAAACGGGCGCCGGGGTGGAGGCGGTCTTTGAGGTGGCAGGAGCATCCTGCACATGATTGTTTCGACGCTTGATCAGGAAGCGCGGGGAAGCGGGTCGTTGTGGTCGTAGTCGGAGGTCTCGCCGGTGCGGTCTTCCCAGCAGATGCGTAAGGTGCTTTAGGCAGTCGGGGGTGGCGTGCCGCCCAGGGACTGTACCAAGCGAGCGCCGCAGGCGCGAGACGGGACTGTCCCGAGCAGCCATTCGCCGGTTCCGTCGGGACGGCGCATGTAGAATCCCCATTCCGTGGGTGGGGTGAAGGTGGCGGTGTAGTCGCCGTTCAGGGTCAGGTCGTCCACCTGGGGGATCGTCACGTTGAAAAACAGGGCGTGGGTGATGCCCCCGTCCGGGAGTATGGGCCGGTACCAGCCGAATCCGCCGTTGTCGTTCGCGCAATGGGCGATCCCCTGCACGTAGACGTAGTGGTTCTCAGGCAGGTCGAAGAAATCCATGTCATGCACGCGCATGGCGTCCAACTCCACCGACGACTCGTACGTCGTCTCGTACCGGTCGTTGTAGATCTCATACACATTCCGCTCCGTCACCAACTGTGGTGTTCCAGGAATGCGGGAGGCAAAAACAGTCGCGGCTCCAATCAGCAACCACCGGCAGAGCCGGTGGTATGAGGAAGGCCCCTAAAAGGGGCC
>CAZFOG010000429.1:0-5093 GCA_964520685.1 uncultured Nitrospiraceae bacterium
AATGGAGTCAACAAGATCCCTCCAACGAGGCCTTTCTTATCCGGCGATCCCGGCGATTTCTGCACGTTGTCTGCGGTCTTGCCGTTCTGCTATGGTTTGGCGCATTACGAGCAGGCGAAAGCCGAGGGTGGAGCGATGACGAAACGTATAACGTGCGCAGCGATACTCTTGTTAAGCGTTCTCTGGATTGAAGGATGTGCGACAACCATGAATACACGAACGGCCGAAGAACTTGGTATCCCGACGGGATTCATCAACAAGAGCATGGACGTGCGGGGCACGAACCGTTTATACGCGGTCTATGTCCCCCGGGAATACGACCCCTCGAAGAAGTGGCCGTTGATCGTCTTCCTGCACGGTGCCGGCGAGCGGGGCGACGACGGGCTTCTCCAGACTGAGGTTGGCCTGCCGAGCGCCATCCGCCGCTATGCCGACTGGTTCCCCGCCGTCGTGGTCATCCCGCAATGCCCCGAGGGTTCCTGGTGGGACAAGGCCATCGAGGATATCGAACGCTCGTATGAATTGACGCGTGAGCAGTACAACATCGACAGCGAACGCATCTACCTGACGGGCTTATCCATGGGCGGGTATGCGACGTGGATGTACGGAGCCCAGCACAGCGACCGCTGGGCCGCCATGCTCCCGATTTGCGGCGGCGGCAATGTCGAAGACGCCCCCGCGCTTGCGAAAGTCCCGATCTGGGCGTACCACGGCGCCGACGACACAACCGTCAAGCCCGAGGAGTCCCGCAAAATGGTCGAGGCCGTGAAACGAGCGGGCGGCACCATCCAGTACACCGAACTCGAGAAGACCGACCACAATTCGTGGGATCCCGCCTACCGCAACAAAAAAGTCATTCGCTGGCTGTTCAAACAGAAGAAATAGCCAGGCGGGCGGCCCCTTCGATTCGGCTGCGTGGGAATTCTTCGAGTGAAGGGTCCCAGTGTGCTCGTGCGACGCCTTGGATTGCTGAAGGGAGCGTCCCATGACGATGCGAAGCGCTTGCGTTGTGGCTGCAGCAGTACTCATGGTTTCGGCCACCCATGCGGCGCAGGCGCCGCGCGGGGTGCCGACACCCGGGCAAATCGCGTGGCACGAGATGGAAATCGAGATGTTCCTTTGCCTCGATCCGTGCACGTGGCAGGGCCGCGAATACGACGACCATTCCACGCCCCTTTCCGAAATCAATCCCGCGCAAATCGATACGGATCAGTGGTGTGAGGTCGCGCAATTGTTCGGCGCGAAGCAGATTCTCTTCGTGGCCAAGCACACCGGCGGTTTCTGCTGGTGGCAGACCGGTACCACGGACTACAGCATCAAGAACACGCCCTGGAAGGACGGGAAGGGCGATGTACTGGCGGACCTTGCCGCGAGTTGCCGGAAGTATGGCCTGAAACTGGGCGTCTACATCTATCCCGGCGACGACCAGTGGGGCGCGGGTATCGGCAGCGGCGGCAAGACCGAGGACCCCGCCAAACAGGAGGACTACAACCAGGTCTTGCGGCAACAGTGGACCGAGGTCCTCACGCGCTACGGCGAGGTGTCTGAGGTCTGGTTTGACGGAAGCTGCGTCATCGAGGTCGGCGACATCCTCGAGAAACACGCCCCGAAAGCCATGGTTTTCCAGGGGCCCCACGCCACCTTGCGCTGGCCCGGCAACGAACGCGGCATAGCACCCTATCCCACGTGGCAGACCGTGAAGAATGCGGACGCCGTGTCCGGCGTGTCCACCGGGGCCAACAGCGATCCCGACGGCGACGCCTGGCTCCCCATGGAGATGGACACGACCCTCCTCGACCACAAGTGGTTCTGGGGGCCCGATACCGACCACATGCTGAAATCCGTCGAGCATTTGATGGACATCTACTACAAGTCCGTCGGGCGGGGATGCGTTCTGTTGCTCAATGCGACGCCGGACACGACGGGGCGCATTCCCGAGAGCCACGTCGCGCGCTACCGGGAATTCGGCGAAGCCATCCGCGCCCTCTATGCCAACAAGAAAGGCGAAACCGCGGGCAAGGGCGGCGTGCTGGAACTGCAATTCAAGGAACCGGCGAAAGTCGACCACATCGTCATCATGGAAGACATCCGGCATGGGCAGATCGTGCGGGGATACGTCATCGAAGGCAAGGTCGGCGGCGCATGGACGGAACTCGTGGCCGGCTCATCCATCGGGTACAAGCGAATTGATGTTGTGGACCCCGTCGAGGTCGAAGCCCTGCGGTTTCGCGCTACGGAAGCGGTGGATGAGCCAATTATCCAATCCTTCGCCGCCTACGAGGCCGGCGCGCGGGCGGGTTCTGCGGATTCAGACGAAGAATCCAATCCATGGGTGGTGATCGCAGACTGGAAACGGGTTCGGCTCACCGGGGCCTGGCAGACCGTCGAGATCGACCTCACGCCGGCGATTCCGCGCCCCGGACAATACGCCATTGAACTGCGCAAGACCGGCGGCAGCGGCGTGCTCGAAGTGAAAGACGCTGTTCCTCTCATCGCCGGGACCGAAGCCCCTCGCCTCTTGACGTCCCTGGACCAGCCCAACGCGTGGCAACTCCGCCGCACCGACCAGGTCATCGAGGGCGAACGGGGCCGCACCACCCTGCGCATGACCCTCCGTATTACCGGCAACGGCGCCTGGCACGGGGATATGGTGGTCCGGGCGATGGAGTAGGCCGGAATGGCTTCTCACCTGAGTGACCAGCCTATATATGGCAACGGCGGAGCTGTTGAAAAAGCCCTATGAGCTTCAGGCAGGAGCGAGGAATCCCACTGAGCTACCTGCGCCGCTGTCCCCGGGAAGAGGCTGGAAGCCTCTTCTACATTGCGGAAATTCTTCAAATTCGACGCGAAATGTAGACGAGGCATCTTGCCTCGTCCTGGTGACGTCAATCGAGCGCAGATTGCCTGGTCATGTCGCGAAGGCTTTGGGCTGGCTTCTTCAACAGCTCCACGGCCACGATACAGCTCACCACGCTTTTTTCACGAAAGCAACGATCTTGTTCAGGCTGGGCGCATAGCCGTCTATGGTGGAGACCGTCAGGGTGGGCACGCCGTAGTCGGGCGGGACATACTCCCCGCCGGGTTCGAAGGCGCCGGTTTCGCGGAACATCGCCACGCGCTTATCCCCGTGGTAAAACTCCCGCCTGGGGTCGTCGAGTCCCCGGTCCAGGTGGCGTCGCGCACTGAGTTCGGGGCCGGATTCGCACACGATGATGGAGGTGTGCGCAAGTTCAATGACTCTGGGTATCACGAGGTCCCAAAGCTTGTGTTGAAAGGCCGCCTCAACCAGGACCGAGACGTTTCCCCGTAACAGGCTGAGAATGGTCTCGAAGAACACCTCGTTCACCACGCCGTTGGTATCCTTGGGCAGGCGATCGTGTTTGACCCCGAAGGTGTTGACGTATCCCTCCTTGATCTCGTCCCGGCTGATTTTGGGCAGATACAGGCGCCGGCTCAAGGTAGCCGCCAGGGTGGTCTTGCCCGAACCGGGCCGGCCGGTCACGACGACGCATTTCGGTTGTTCACGGTCCCGCTGCCCCACGGCCCCCGCCTCCATTGGTGATTGAACCGGCCTCATCTTTTAGTGCGAAGGCACATAGTAACAGTCCGTCACACGAATGTCAGTTCCGAATGCAACGTCCGGTCCCGCGCCGTGCGGGACACCGGACGAGTGGACGCCTGGATTTGTTGTGGTGCAGGCTTCCAGCCTGCTCTCATTGACGCGGCATGAAAACCCTCGGGACAGACCCGCGTTTGCGGTGCAAACACTTGGGTCAGTCCCGGGTTTTCAAACATGCCATGCCCTACGACGGCGCGCGCGCTTCCAGTCCCAGCAGTTGCTCCAGCAGCGCCACGTCGTGGGGAGCGTGGCCGGAATAGTGGTTGTTGACGTACCCGAAGACGGGGAGTTGCTTGTCGAGAGCGGCCTTGATGGCAGGAACCCAGCTCTCGAGGTCGCGTTTCCGGTCGATGACTGGCTCGGCCCACGTCTTGGTGACCTTCTCGATGCCGTAGCGGTCGCCCAGCCAGCGGATATACGCAACCGGTCCCGTGAACAGGCCATTTTCCGCCATCAGTGCTGCCGGACGCGGCATCCAGGGGTGGTCGATGAGCGCGAGGGACACGTTGCGCTCGCGCAGGGGCTCGAACAGGGCCTTGTTCAGCCACGGTTTGTTGCGCACCTCGACAACGAAGATGTATTCGTCCAGCGGGGCGGCATCGAGAAACGGCATGAGCCGGGCAAGGAACGTCTCCTGCGTCACGCCGGATTTCTTTGCATAATACGGGAACTGGAGCAGAACCGGACCGAGTTTGCCGTCCAGCCGGCCCATGGTCTTCAGGAAGGCATCGAGTTCGCGGCCGCAATCCTCGAGGAACTTCTCGTGCGTAATCGCCTGGGGCACTTTCGCCGAAAACAAGAATCCATCGGGGGTGCGCTCGCGCCAGCCGTCCACCGTCGACGCGCGCGGCACCGCATAGAACGTCGCGTCGATCTCGACCGTATTGAACCGTTGCGCATACTGGGCGATGAACTCCGTCGCGGGCGTCCCCGGCGCATACACACGGCCCACCCAGTCCTGGGTACTCCAACTGCACGTGCCCAGCCGGATGTCCGGGGCTTTCTGCTTCTTTGCCATATCGCATGCCTCCAACCAAGTGAACAGCGGCACAAACCGGAGTGTTCCAGGGTGGCGAGACGGGAAGCCATTGTGCGAAGAGAATAGACCGTATGGCCGGAATGGACAGGCGGGTCCATGGCGTCGATCAAGGCCAGCGGGACACTTTGGGCAGAGCCCACATGCAACGGCGCGAGCTCGTGTGGTTGCGCGATGCGAAAACCCACGGGGAGGGCGCGGGTTTGTCGTGCAAACCACAGTGGTCAACCCAGGTTTTCGTCGGGTCTTCAGCGTACAGAGTGGACCTTTGGGGCGAGCCTTGGCAAAATGAGGTGGCATGAGGCACTTTCACCAGAAGAGAAAGACGGGGGAGGCGACGCAGCCCAGCGGCGATCGGCAGCAGGGGGAACTTCCTCGCAGCGATACGCCCCCCGGGCCGGACGGTCTTGACATGATTGAAGGCGTGGTGGACCGGAT
>CAZFOG010000430.1:0-5086 GCA_964520685.1 uncultured Nitrospiraceae bacterium
CGTTGTTTGCGGATTCTAATCTCGGATGCCACAGCTTCCTCCAGCACGTTGACGATTGGTTGACGTGTCCGCGGCGCCGGAAACAGATACGCTGTCACGGCCCCCGCAACCGCCTTAAACTCCCCGTGTGGTCTCGCCGTCTATAATACCCGGAATGGTAGGCTGCGTCCATGGGGTCCGGTTTCGGGGCCCGCTTTCGGGCACGCACCGCACCGCACAGGAACCCACAGGGACCCACGAGCTTGCCCGGTTTTATGCGTATGCGGTAAGCTTGCCGGGGGAACAGTAAGGCTTGGAAAAGAGGATTCGCACACCATGGGGACTCCGCGACGCGTAATCAATGCAATGGCGCCCATTCGGATCTGTGACCTTGGCGGATGGACCGACACCTGGTTCGCCGAGACGGGGGCGGTGTTCAACATCGGCGTGTATCCGTATGCCGAGGTGCAGATATACGTGCGCGAAGGCCAGTCGGATACCCCGCGCATCGTAATTCATGCGGAAAACTACGATGAACGCTATGCCATCGACCCGCACAAGATCGAATACGAGCGCCACCCCTTGCTCGAGGCCTCGATCGATATCATGGAGCTTCCCGATAATCTGAGTTTCGACATCAACCTCTACTCGAGAGCGCCCGGCGGGTGTTCGACGGGTACCTCGGCCGCCATCACGACCGCATTGCTGGGAGCGCTCGACCTCCTGACACCCGGACGCCGCACCCCGCACGAGATTGCGCGCCTCGCTCATCGCGTTGAAACGGAGAAGCTGGGTCTGCAGTGCGGCATTCAGGACCAGATCTGTTCCGCACACGGGGGCATCTGCTTCATCGAGATGTATCAGTACCCCCTGGCAAGCGTGTCCAGCATCCAGGTGTCGAACTCGGTCTGGTGGGAACTCGAGCGGCGCCTGGTCCTCGTCTATCTCGGCAGAACCCACTCTTCCAGCGAAGTCCACGGCCGCGTCATCGAACGTCTGGAAAGCGAAGGGGCGGACAAGTCGGTGCTCGAGCCGTTGCGTCAGGCGGCCATTGCAGGAAAGAACGCCGTATACGCCGGCGATTTCGACGCCCTCGGCAAGGCCATGGTCCACAATACCGAGGCCCAGGCCGCGCTCCACCCGAAACTCGTCTCCCAGGATGCACGGGCAATCATCGAGCTCGCCGGACAGTATGGCGCCGTGGGCTGGAAAGTGAACGGCGCCGGCGGCGATGGCGGCTCACTCACCATTCTCTGCGATGCCGAGGGCGAACACAAACGCAAGTTCATCCAAGCGGTGCCAGACATCGATCCCGCGTTCCAGGTTATTCCGACCTACCTCTCGCGCATGGGACTCCGCCGCTGGGAGGTCAACGAGTAACGCGACTCCTGTTGGCCTCTCCCGAATCCGCCCCCAGGCCGCGCAGAAAAGCGCGCGTCTTCGCGAGCGGCTCCCATGACGCTGCAAGAGTCCTGCCAGATGTGGAATAGAATGGCGGTTTTTCACGTTGTTGCGAACAGTGTCTTGGAGCGGTTCCAAGCATGTCACCCGTGGTAGGGAGGGTTAAAGCATGAAACATCTCAAGCGCATCTCAGCAGAACGGTTGCCTCGCACGGCACAAGACACGGTTTGTGGATACCTTTTTGTGCCGTCCAACACAAAATGTGTCTCGTCGAACGATCCCCTCGCGGGATTGCTCAAGAGGGTTCCCGTCGGGTAATCTCCTGTCTGCACGAACGTTTGAAGAGCCCGCGCCCCGAACCCGTTCGGGGCGCGTCTGTTTCCATGCATTTCTTTTGTAAGTAATTGCAAAGAAACTGCTTAGCCCGGAACATCTGCGCATTTCAGAACACAGGCACACCCGAGTTGGAATGAAATACGGGTTCGCTAGTACGCCGTTTGCACCTCGAGAGGAGCGCCGTTGGGGGCAAAAGCGCGGGCGCGGGTGATCGTAAAGCGGGGGATATCGTCAGGCCCTTCTCCGGTGGGCCGACAGTACACCACGATCACCCTGCCCAACGACTGGCCCGCGCGCGCTGGGGAGACATCGACCCAAACACCGCCTTCAGGATCGGGCCGCGACACCACCTGCCGTCCGTTCCGCAAGGCATCCGGCCCGGCCACAACATCGAGCCACTCGACAGCGCGGGAAGGTTTTGTTTCGAGGCGCAACGTCAGCCGGTCGACCTGGGCAGGCCGTTCGGAAGACGCGTCTATGAAGAGCCGGACCACTTCTTCGCCGGGCTCGTCCGCACGTGCCACCTCGAGAACAACGGCGCTGAGGGGAAGATAGCGAAAGCCGCCCGGCAACACGCCGGTTTGACCTGCTCCGGAACCTTCCACCACAAGATCGACCGTACCCCCTTCCGCAGAATCGGCGGGGGGCACTTCGGCTTCCAGTCCCTGCGGTCCGAGCACACGTACACGCCCGGCCAGGCGTTCGCCGAAACGCACGCTCAGGCCCGGTGCGAAGCTGCGTCCAGTAACCTGCGCCCAGATACCGCCCTCGGCGGGCCATTCGGCGGGCCGCACGGCTTCGACCACCGGCGTTCCGGCGAGCGGCAGAGGCGAGAGGTCGGCCCCATCCCAGATCCCGTCGCCATCGGAATCGGGATTGATCGCGCTCGTTTCGCCCTCATCCGAGCGGCCGTTGCGGTTGCGGTCCTCCATACCGTCCGGAATACCGTCTCCGTCCGTATCGGGCTCGAAGCGATCCGTCTCGCCGGGGTCAAGGGCAGCGTTCTGGTTGGCATCCTCGATGCTGTCGGGGAGCCCGTCGCCATCGACATCCGAAACCTCGCGCCCGGCATCGTCAAGCCAGCGTATCAGGTCGCCGACGAAACGCCGGTGCGCCGCATCGGAGAGGGCGCGCGCCTCGAGCGGACTGCCCGAGGCGAGCAGGGCGATGCGGCCGAGCCCATGCGGCACGATGGCAAAGATTGCGCCGCCGCGCTCGGGATCGCGCACCAGCGTCGTGCCCGGCGGCTCGACCTGAATTCGGCAACCCCGGTCGATGGCCACCGAGCCCCAGTTTCGGCACAGCAGGGGCGCGCCGGATACGCCAAAGGTTCCCGAAACGTTTTCCGCGGTATCGAGCCGTACGCCGATCGGCCCCAGCCAATCCGCGAGCGTCCGCCCGTCGGCTTCCTCGAGATATGCGCCGAAAAAGAGCACCCCTCCTCCCGATGCCACATACGAGAGCAGCGCCTGGCGGGTGACAACGCCCTCGGATGCGGCCCGGGCCGACAAGACCACCAGGGCATGTTCCGCCAGGGGCTCGCTGTATGGAGGCGCGCCGCGCCGGTGGCTGAACCAGTGAGGCGGTCCTGCCAGCAGTGACGCCACAGCCTGATACGGATTTTCCGCGTCCGGTTCGAGAAGCCCTCCCCCGGCCTCGTTACTCCCGAGCAGCCAGAGAATGCTTCGCGGCCCCACGGGACGCGGAGAAACCCGGACCACCATCGAATGCTTCTGAACCTGGTGCCCCGGCAACGGACCGGGCTCGCCCATCTCGACGTGCAGCACGCCTCGAAGCACAGCATCGGGGGGTTGCGTCGAGATGACCGACGCGTCGACGCCCATAACGGTAAAACCGGTTTGACCCGGCCCGCCCGAGCGCGGATGAACACGGAGCCACGGCAGGGTCGCCGCATCGAACTCGATTCGCCACGGCACTTCCGGCCGCCCCTTCGCGTGCATTCCTATGACACGCCGCTCACGCCCCACCGCTTCGCCTCGAAACACCACCACGCCGGGAAGTTCCTGTGGCGCCGTCGCATCTGCAGACCGCGCCGCGTCCCAGCCTCCCCCATCGTCACCGAGCACCAGCGCCTCGGCCACAAGACCGCTCTGGAACGATACCGTCTCCACAATCGCGGCGGATTCGGGCTCTACCAGGTGCAGCCGGTGACCTTCTCCAACGAGCACGCCGGATTCGCACCACGCGGCAAAGGCGATGTCGTTCTCGAACGGCAACGGCGTTCCGGCCGGTTCCCCCTCGGGCCAGAGTTCGAGACGGTTCCGCACGCCCACGGCGACGCCATCCTCTCCCGGTGCCGGCGCGACCCGGAGCGGCCCCGCGACGCTCGTAAACGGCTGTTCGACGGCTCGCGGAGCCGGGTGTACAAGCGGCAGCCGGTAAAGATACGCAAACCCCTCGCCGGGACTCATCGTCGCCAGCCAGCAGGCGCCATTGGCGAGGGGCCACAGACTCTGTGACGGTGTCTGTGCCGCGCCCGGGAATTCCTGCGCCTCCTCGACAATCTCGAAACGGGTTGTATCCACCTGGTGCAGCCAGGTCCGTTGCTCGCCTCCGGGGGATTCCAGCGAGAATCCCGAGGTCAGCACCAACAGCCGCGCCGCATCGTTGAAAAGCGCCATCTCGACTGGAGCACCAGGGCCGCGAGCCGGGTCACCCAGCGCCGACAGCATCACGTCCGCCACCACCTCGCGCGTCTGCAAATGAACGACGACCAGATACACGCCCAGCGAACCCCGGCACAAGACGGCAATCTGAGGTTCGGGCGCGAGAGGAAGCGCCTGAACCGGTACACCCGGTACCCGCCACGAGGCAAGCGGCGCTTTCCCAAATCCGGAGGATGGGCTGAAGGAGCGAAGCGTGACCAGCCCCGAATCCGCGGCGCTATCGCTGCTGCCGCTTTCGAGCATCACCACCAGCGGCGCCGCTTCCCCAACCTGTGGAATGGCGCATCCGAACTTCTGACCATGCCCCAGAAGCACCCCCGCTCCCTGTGCGCGAATAACCCCGACGGGATCCAGGGATATCGCACTGGTGACCGCCATACTGGCCGGCCACCCGTCCGTATGTGGCCACAGCGCCCGGGTTGTCATGAAGGCCCACGCACCGTCGGCGCTTGCGGCCAGGGGCGTTACGGTCTGCATCCCCGGCAGCATATCCCGCCACGGCCATACCTCGCCCGTGGTCATATCCACAACATGCAGGGTTTGCCGCGTCTCCTCGCGCGCTGCCGACCGGGCCGCTGTGCGCACGAGCACTTGCTGGGCGTGCGCCCATGCCAGTATCACGGTCATCCCGGCCATGACCGCTATGTACTTGCGAACCGTCACCTGATGTCCCATTTCCCTG
>CAZFOG010000431.1:0-5050 GCA_964520685.1 uncultured Nitrospiraceae bacterium
ACGTACTCCGCCCCGCGATACAGTTCCTTGTGCCCCTTCTGACGTCCGAAGCCCTTCACTTCGGTGACCGTGATGCCCTGTATGCCCACGGCCGAGAGGGCCTCCTTTACTTCCTCGAGCTTGAAGGGTTTTACAATCGCCTCTACTTTCTTCACCGTGTTTCCTTCCCAGTGGTCTCCCGCGGGAGAGGCCCCTGTCAGGCCGGGCGGATGCACCGCTCCCGGCACATGGTTTGCCTGCAAAAAGCCGGACATTTCCCGTGCGGCCCGTTGGCGGTCTCCAGATTCGAAGAGACGGGGCCCCGGTGTGGAGTGGTCCTGGTGTCTACTCCTTCATCCGGCTGCGAATCTGCAAAGCCCGTGCCAAATGCGCCCAAAGGACCGGCAGGTCCACCGTAAGTGCCCTGGATGTAATCTTTTGTGAGGGAACGCGGAGTGCTCTGGCTTGGTGAGCCCTATGTCCGGGCCTTCCTTCATGTAGGTAGTTCCGCGGCCCGAGGCTACCGAAATGTACGAAATAAAGGAGGGTGCGACCCGGCGGTTGGCCGTGATGCAAGGGTACTGGCCGCGGATGGAAATGGACTGAAACGGTGGGGTTCGCGGCATTGAGGATGTCGAAGTCAACATATTGAGGGTAGAAAGAAAATAGAAGTTGACATAAATGACTACTGTAAGTATACTATGCATTGCGGACGGGAGTTCTAATAGGGGAGGCAGCAGGCTGCGGGGGCTTTGATAGCCAGTCTGGGGATATTGATGCCGACAAGTGGTAGTCAAAATATTTCGTTAAAGACACTTGCCACGCTGTTTGCGTCATCGGCAAGGGCGACGGTGTTGCGCCTGTTCATGGTCGATCCCTACCGGGCCTATTACCAGCGGCAGATCGAGAAGGCTACGGGCCTGGCCATTCGCGCGGTTCAGCGGGAACTGGAAAGACTCTCGCGTCTCGGCCTGTTATTCAAGCGGGTGGAAGGAAACCGGACGTATTACCAGGTCGACGTGGATTTTCCGCTATTTCCCGAATTGCAGGGGCTGGTCCTCAAGGCGGGCGACGAGTATGACCGGCTCCGGGGATTCGCCGCCATGGAGCGCAGCATCGTTGTGGCCTTGTTGGACGAGACGCAGACGAAGGTTCTGCTCGTGACGGAAGGTTCCGCACGGCTGGGCCGCAGCGTACCCGGACCGTACAGCGTTGAACTAATGACAGCGGACCATTTTCTGGAACTGCTGGCCACATCGCCGGAGAAGCTCGGGCCCTATCTGTCTACGGGGGTGGATCTTCTCGGCCGGCGGGACGACCTGATTTGGCGACGGATTGAATTGGCTGGATACAACGTGAGCAAGGGGAGAGGTGTCGCATAGCATGGAATACAGACACGAAATCCGGCAGCTTTGTGAAACGTGGTGGGAGCACTTGGCCTATTCGCCACGGGCCGAGCAAACCCGCTACGCGGAGCAGTTTTTGCGGTTGCTCGAGTGGGACGGCGCCGAACGGCTCAGTCTGGCCGGCGTTCCCGCCTCGACCTCGGCATCGTATCTGCTCGATGCGGAGGGGCGGCAGCCCGTTATGGCCCACTTTCAGACGCCGGGTTCACTGGAACCGCCATCGGCCCTGGAAGAGCGGGGGCTCGATTTCTGCGATGTAACGCGCGTGCTCGTCACGGTTACAAAAGGTTTTCGCGTGAAGTATGCCTTCATATCCGACCTGTTCCGCTCGTATCTTTACGATACCCAGACCGAGGAACTGCTGCTGTGCGCCGATACGCCGGCGGAATTCGCGCGGGAAATGGAGGAGACGTTGCGCCGCTCCGAGGTCGCAGGCGGGTCCCTCGAGGAACTGCGCAGGCCGCCGCGAAGCAGCGTCGCCCGTCACTTGCGCGAATGGTGTCAGCGGTGGCAGAACGTTCTGGTGTCCCAGGGCCACGTACGCGAGGAGGCGGCAGAACTCACCCTGGACAGAATCATCGTGCTGCGTTTTCTGACGGGCCACAACGTACTTCGGCGTCACGGCAATACGATGCGTCGCAGGTTGAACGAAATCGTTGCGCGGGCATGCGGCGCGAACGCCGAGGGTTGCGGCCGGGAACTCGTACGGTTGTTTCATGACTTGTGGATCGATTTGGGCGCGGAGATCTTCGCACCCGAGCCGTCCCTCGAGCAGGCCCTCGAGCGCGAGTCGATTGCAGCCCCGCTCCTCCAGGAGCTGCGGTTGCTTGCCCGGTCCAAATTTACCATTCCGGTGATTCTCGAGAAGTTCAATTTTGGCGACGCGTCGGAGAAGGCGCGCGTGCGTATGGTGCCCGAAGAGGATGAAGAGCGCCTGACCTATCTGCACAAACAGACCAGCGCCACCGTCGAAGAGGCGAAGATCACCATCGATATTGAAGATGAAGGGTACCGCGCGATCTTCTGGTGGCTGGACCGTCTGGTGGCGTTGTACGACCGGTTGGGGCATGAGTACGAGAGCAAGGCCCTGCACGAACATGCTGGCAGCGACATCGACCTGTTTGCGTGGTCCGAAATCGACGCCGCAAAACCGAGAACCGTGGCCGATCCGTACGGGCACGCGGTGGAGAACGGCGTTGTCTTGATGTATGCAAGCCCGCGGCAGTACCGCACCGCGCGCCTGCTGCTTTATCTGCATCTGATCCATGCGCATGCGCTGCGGCGCCTCAAATTCGACCGCTTTCCGAACATCGAAGGCGCGCTCCAGAAGCGTCCATCCATGACCGAGGCCGATCGGCGCCGCCTCTTCAGTCCGGTCCAGAACGACGAATGGAGCGTAGGCTGACACAGGCGGAAACGGTCTTCATTCCAAGGGCCTGATCAAACCACTCCGCTCGAAGTGTGTGTGGTTGCGCCCACGGGGTCCCGGCCCGCGTTGATGTTGGCGGGGCGCGTCCTTACAATGGCCGGAAAAGCCTGAAGCACGAAGCGGAGAATACCCATGAAATATCTGGCGGCGGTAGCGATGGTATCGGTGGCGGTTTTTTCAGCGTGCGCGCAGGAAGACCTGACGGTGCTCGGGACGAAGGAAGGGGAGCCGGCGCCCGGCCAACTGCTGTATGCCCATCTGCAGCAGCAGGCCCACGCGGCGCTCGACCAGCGCGCCGAGCGGTACGAGCAGCTCAAGACACCCGAGGACGTGGCGGCGTATCAGAAGGAGTTGAAGGACTTTTTTGTCGAGCAGCTCGGCGGATTTCCCGAGCGCACGCCGCTCAACGCCCGCACCGTTGCGACACTCGACCGCGACGGCTACCGCATCGAGAAGGTGATCTTCGAGAGCCGGCCCGGGTTTTACGTGACCGGACTGCTGCATCTTCCCGCCACGCCGGGGCCGTATCCGGCGGTGCTGGTTCCGTGCGGCCACAGCGCCAACGGGAAGGCGTCCGAAGCCTACCAGATCGGGAGCATTCTCATGTCGAGGCACGGGATAGCCGCGTTTTGCTTCGACCCCTTCGGGCAGGGCGAGCGGTACCAGGTCCTTTCAGACGAGGGCAAGCCGAAACACGGCACCACCACCGAGCATACTCTTGCGGGCACGGGGTGTATCCTCCTTGGACTCAACGCGGCCACGTACGAGATATGGGACGGCATGCGCGCCATTGATTATCTGCAGAGCCGCGAGGACATCGACCCCAAGCGTATCGGCTGCGC
Organism: uncultured Nitrospiraceae bacterium; assembly: GCA_964520685.1. Classification (GTDB taxonomy): domain Bacteria; phylum Hydrogenedentota; class Hydrogenedentia; order Hydrogenedentales; family SLHB01; genus UBA2224. The sequence goes on from CAZFOG010000431.1 coordinate 3,657, forward strand.
GGGGAACTCGGGCGGCGGCACGCAGACCGCGTATTTCATGGCCCTCGATGAACGCATTCAGTGCGCTGCGCCGTCGTGCTACATCACCTCGCTCCGGCGCCTGACCGATACGATCGGGCCGCAGGACGCCGAGCAGAATATCCACGGCCAGATCGCCCGCGGCATGGACCATGCCGATTACATCATCATGCGCGCGCCGAAGCCCACCTTGCTCTGTTGCGCGACGCGCGATTTCTTTGATATCCAGGGTGTGTGGGACAGTTTTCGTCAAGCGAAACGCATCTATACGCGGTTGGGACTTGCCGAAGGGGTGGATTTGGTCGAAACCGATGAACAACACGGGTGGACCGTCAACCTCCGCACCGGCAATGCCCGCTGGATGCGCCGGTGGCTGCTGGACATTAACGAGCCCATTACGGAGGGAGAATGCACCGTTCTGTCCGACGACGAAGCCCTGTGTACCGAAAAGGGTCAGGTTCTTCTTATGGACGGGGCGCGGTCGGTATTCGACATCAACGCGGAGGTCGAAACGGGCCTTGCTCCCGGGCGCAAAGCCATCTGGTCGGGTGACACGGCGGCAGCCCTGGGGCGGGTTCGTGATCTCGCGGATATCCGTCCACTCGACGCGTTGCCCGCGTGCACGGTCGGGACGGCCGGCGCCCTCGAGCGCGACGGCTACCATATCGAGAAACAGGTTTTCACACCATCCGGCGGGATTGTGGTGCCCGGGTTGCGGTTCGTGCCCGCCCAGGCCAACGGTTCCGTCTGCCTGTATGTGCATGGCGCGGGCAAACAGGCCGAAGCCGGCCCCGGCGGCGCCATCGAGGCCCTTGTGAAGCAGGGCGTTACGGTTGTGGCCGTTGACCTGCCGGGTCTGGGCGAAACCACCAGCACCAAAGACCCGAAAGGTGGATTCTCGCGGCAATTCACACCCAATTGGAAGGAGTTCTTTCTGGCGTACAAGCTCGACAAATCGCTGCTCGGCATGCGCGCGGAATCGGTTCTTATGGCCGCACGCGAGCTGGGCGGAAACGTTCATGTGGTGGGTGTGGGCGAAGCCGGTCCCGCTGTGCTGCATGCCGCGGCCCTCGAACCCACATTGTTCGCGGCCGTCCGTCTCGAAGGCAGTCTCGAAACCTGGACCAGCGTCGTTACCACCAGGGAGAACACGCTCCAGATGGCCAACTGTGTCCATGGCGCGTTGCGCGTATACGACTTGCCGGACCTGGTGGCCAGCCTCGGCGATAAGATCGCGGTCGTCAAGCCCGTGGATGCAATGGGCAATTGATTGGGCGCCAGGGGCCAGGGAATAGGGGCTGGCCTCGAGCGCCGGCGCCGCCTTACCTCACCCGCCATACGTGCACGACGGGTTTGGTGTCGTCGGCAAAGGGTTC
>CAZFOG010000432.1:0-5021 GCA_964520685.1 uncultured Nitrospiraceae bacterium
GTTGCCTTCTTCGGTGTAGAACTTCATGGCAAATCCACGGATGTCGCGCTCGGCATCGGCCGCGCCCCGTTCGCCCGCCACCGTCGAAAAGCGGGCAAACATCTCGGTCGTTTTCCCCACCTTCGAGAAGATTTTCGCTTTGGTGTAGCGCGTAATGTCATGCGTGACGGTGAAAGTCCCGTACGCGCCCGAGCCTTTCGCGTGCATCCGCCGCTCGGGAATGACCTCACGGTCAAATTGCGCGAGTTTCTCCAGGTACCACACATCCTGCAGCAGCATGGGGCCGCGGGGACCGGCAGTCATGACATTGTTGTTGTGCGCAACCGGTGCGCCAGCGTTCGTGGTCAGCTTTGGTTTCTTCTTCTTGCTCATACCTTCCTCCTTTTGTACTTCGTCTCTCTGGCCCGCGGGGCGCAGCCTGTTGCCACGTGACCCCTTCTGTTACCAGTATCTGTAATCGCAGCCATGCCCTATATGCCATGCGCCAGAAAATCCGTCACTGCTTCCGCTTGGCGCCTCTCTGACACGCGGAACAGATGCCTTTCACTTCCAGATGCAGCGAAACGGGGGTCCCGAAAGCCCGCGCCTCCGCCGGACATTCCGGGTGCTCGAGGCCCTCCGAAGTGAAGTCGCGGATCATGCCGCATCGGACGCAAACAAAATGATTGTGCAGCCCCATATTGGCATCGAAACGCAGGCGCTCATGACTCATCCCCACCACGGAAACAAGCCCGTGCTCCGCGAGCAGCTTCAGATTGCGGTAAACCGTGTCGTGGGAGATCGTCGGAATGCGCTTGCGTACCGCACGATGGATCGTCTCGGCGTCGGGATGCTCCTCGGTCAAGGCCACCGCCCGATACACCTCCATCCGCTGGTGCGTGAGTCGAAGCTGTTTGCGCACACACGCCTCGCGAAACGACGCCATGCGCGCTTCAACAACCTCGAGAGAAACAGCCATGGGCCGCCACCCTCCTCCAATTGATTTGTAGATAGGATTGTATCCTATTTTTGCCAGCCCGTCAATACCCCCGTCGGCGGGCCGTCTGGGAATCTGTGCTACGACCTTCTGAAATTCGTGCAGGCCGCAAAGATTCCTGGCCGGAGAGGCGCTCAAATGCTTTGCTTTACGGGTCTTGTGTCTCCACCTGAGGCGGACTGGCGGGGCTGGTGCGGGTTATGGGTTCTCGATTTCGCAGACGACGCGAAATCCCACGTCGTGGACGGCCTGGCTCGCGTCGTAGTGAAGGCGGAACGCACTACGGGCCCGCCGGGGCCGGTCCATCCAGGAACCACCACGGACCACTTTGCGCCCGGACACCGTCTCGCCCGGGACCGTGCCGCCGGGGTACGGCGCGTAATCGGACCGGGTCCATTCGGCCACGTTGCCGTGCATGTCGAAAAGCCCCCAGGGATTGGGTTCAAATGCTCCGGCCCGGGCTGAAACACGCCACCCGTCATCAAAGCGCTTGTCGGCGGGCCGCCACGGGGGCAGGGCATTCGGGGAGTGCGGGTAATACACGGTGTGATGGGTGGCATCCGAAAGGTTGGCGGCTGCGCTGAAATCGTGGCCGAGTCCGCCGTACCACAGGGCAGTCTCCGTCCCGGCGCGGCAGGCATACTCCCATTGCGCTTCGGTGGGCAGGGAAAACCGCCGGCCGGTGGTTTCGGACAGCCATTCGCAAAACGCCATGGCCTGTTCCCAGGAGACCCGCACGACCGGCTGTCCGGGACGGTTGAGCGGGAAGCCGCGCTCGTCGTCGCCAAACTGATAGGCTTCGCCGGTTTCAAGACCGCTGTCATGGGCAGGGTCGAAGCAGGCGTACTGCGCGTTGGTGATCTCGAAACGCCCCATGAGAAACGCACTCTCGATGGTCTGCGCGTGGGCAGGCCGTTCGTTGGGATAGGCCTCGTCCGACCCCATGACGAACTGGCCGGGTTCGATGCGCACCAATTCGAGGGGCACACCGCCGAGGTCGAATGCCACGGCATCAGGCGTGGCAGCGGGATTCCCGGTTTCGCGCGGGACCGCGGTCTTCTCCGCCTCGAGAAACAAAGGCCGCTCGGGTAACGCAGGCGGAGACTGCGGACCCTCGAGCACGGCCGCCGGATGGAGCGCCTCGGGGTCTTCGTCGATGCCCGAATACCGGCGGTGCAGCTCGCGCCTGCGCTCGGCGCCATGCACAGCCGCGGCATGTTTGGCGGGGTCATATCCAATCACCTCGCCCCAGGTACCGTGGAATGGCGCGTTGAGATCAGTCCAGGTAATCAAGCGGTCCCAGGCCTCTTCGCTCAATCGCACATCGTAGTGCCCGTCGCGCAGAATCTGGACCAGTTTGCTGGTGTCGGCATGAAACGCACGCGCGGGCAACATGTGGGCATCGCTCTCGAGGGTCGGGGTATGCACCCACCGGCGAAGCGCCATGTACGACGGCGAGAAATGCATCTGAAAACCCGAGGGCACCTTCTCGACCGGCCGGGCCGTCAGATCGAACGCCGCTTCGGTATCGCCGTTGTGGCAACTCACGCACCAGGCATCGAGCACGGGCTGAATTTCACGCTCGAAGGAAAAAGTCCGCGGGGACCCATACCAGGGCTCGATGGCCGACGGCGCACGGCGGGCTGCCAGGGGCCGTGAATTGGCGGGTATGGTCATGTTCTGCTTCTCATGGCAGCCCACGCACGACAGCGCTTCGCCCGGCGCGGCCGTAAACCAGCTTCGCATGAGCGCAAGGGCTTTTCCCTCGGCATCCAGGGGCTGCACGCAGATGGGGGTACACGCAGGCACTTCAAAATGCGCCGACCCATCGGGCTCGACCGGCACCGTGCCCAGGATCCGCCGCACGTCCCACGGGCCGTCGAGACCGACCCGATCGGGCTCGCCGCCAAACCCGTGATACGTGAAATGGTAACCCGCTACCCGCAACGCTTTCACCGCGCCCCGCGGCACACCCTCGAGCCCGGGACCGCGGTAGACGTCCGCCAGGAGCACCGTGGCGTCCTTTCGCTCGGGGTCAGCAACGTCAGGTACGATGGGCTGCCGTTCGGTCTTGCGCCACGGGGTCGGCTCGAGCATCGCCCAGCCCGGTTCTTCATGGAGCAGCACGAAATTGTCGAAGATATCGACTAGGTAGACGCCCCACAGACCCGTCTTGACCGGCTTGCAGGACACAATAAAGTGCTTTTCGCTCAGCGGATACGGGTGCAGGAAGCGCGGCCAACTGGCGCCGATGAGGCCATCGAGGATCACCGGCTCGACGGCCTTCCCGTATCCGGGAATGCGTTGTACCACGCCATCCGCCTCGTGACGGCCGAGGGCGGGGTCCAGAATCACCAGTTCGCCCTGGCGTGGCGCTTCATGATGGCCTCCAACGACCGTCACAACCTTCGTGGGATGCCCCGGCACCGGGCGCGCGAAGAACATGGCCGTCGGCCAGAAGGAATTGCTCCCGTAATACTCCATCTGCTGGCTGCCGTCGGGGTTTGCGTGAAACAGGATGCGCATGAAGGTATGCGCGATGTCCGCATATTCCCAGCGCTGATACAGAATGCGGCCGCTGTTCAACACGGCCGGGCACCAGTTGTGGTCCTGATCGTGGGTGAGCCGCCGGATGCGGCCCCCGTGGTCAAGCAGGTAGAGATTGGTCACCTTTGAGCCCCCGCCCACGCACGGTACGCCGATGAACGGCGCGGTCGAGCAGAACACAATGCGCTCGTCGGGCAGGTAACACGCATCGTAATTATGCACGTCCGGTTCGTCGATAAGACTCAGCCGGGTGAGTGCCCCCGTGGCCAGCTCGAGTTCCGCGATGCCCCAGCGGCCTGCGGCGTCTGGTATCGACATCAGCATCCGTTCGGCGTCGTAGTGCAAATCGATGTCGCCGATAAACGCGTCGCCCTCGGGCGTAAACACGGATTCAAGCGCCCCCCCCGGCGCGACCGGCGACAGGCTGACAAGACTGTTCTCGTAGCCCGTGGGTGGCAGATCGGAATTGCTGTTGAAATTCGAAGGCAATCCCAGCCGCTCCGCCCGGCGGCGAATCATGAGCACCTTGTCGAAGTCGAGCAGAGGGTTCGCCAGCAACGCCTCGCGCTGAAGCGCCTCGAATCGGTGCACCAGCGGCGCAATCGTTTCAGGCGGCGCATCGGCCGCCAAACCGTCGTGTTCGGCCTTCAACGCATCGAGCGATTCCAGGAACTCGGCGCCGCGCGGATACCGGTCCTCGAACGTGCGCACGAGGTCTTCGATGGCCAGCCGCAACCCGTCCCACCGGGGCCCCGCGATGCCCCGTTCATGGGCACGCGCCACCGCCGGAAAATCCGACGGGATGACCACGGGCTGCCAGGACTCCGAATCGGCCAGGTAGGCCAACAGGTTGCCGGTGAGCGTCAAAAGATTCGACCGGTAAGGACTTTCCACATCGGCATAATCGGGCCAATGCCATCCGAAAACGACGAGGCGTCCCGAGCCCAGCGTGTATTCGGCGAGGGGCCGGTGGACGCCCCTCGGGCTGTTGCCCAGCACCATCCCTTCGGCCGGACCGCCCCAGTAAAAATCGGCCACCGCGGGGCATCCACCCCGGCTCAACCAGATGAGGCCGTCTTGTTCGGTCAAGCCGGCGAATACGGGGTGGGCGCGTTCGAGAAGAACCATTGCGGCGGGCTCGCGCCAATTCTCCAATTCGTGGCGCTGCGGCCGCACCTGCGTTTCCAGTCTGAGCTGCGCCACCATGGCCAGCGCCCCGCCCGACAGCAACACTCCCCCGCCGTTTTCGGCATGGGCTCGAATCGCATCAAGACTTGGTCCGGCGTATAGCCCCGTACGATGGATGCTGTCTCCCTGGTGATACCAGACCACGCCGAACTCCGTGAGTTCGCGCTCGGACCCCGCCGCATCGCAAAAACCACGCCCGCCGGCGGCGTGCAGGAGCGTGGCTTCGCCCAGCGACTGCGCCACCTCCCACGCTGCCCGGTTGTGCGGCCCCATGGCTTCTAACGACGGCTCGGCCACAAGAAACCCGATC
>CAZFOG010000433.1:0-5021 GCA_964520685.1 uncultured Nitrospiraceae bacterium
GCCGACGCGGTTCGAGATAGCCCGGAGAACGCCAGCCACGATATCGGGTGTGGCGGCGCCTGAAGCGAGGAGGCCAATGATCTCGGTCTCCGCGAAAACGACGCAGGTACTGCTGATGAGTGCGGGGGCGCGGGACTGGCTGGCCAGCGCGCCCATATCATCCAGGGCCACACCCAGGCGTTCAGCGACGACCTCGATAAACCTTCCCGTGCCTGCGGCACACCGATCGTTCATGGCAAAATCACGGACGTCGCCCGGTCCGTTGAGGCGCACGAGCTTGCTGTCCTGGCCCCCGATTTCGACGATGGTTCTGACGTCGGGCAGGACATGGCGGACGCCGCGGGCGTGGCAGGTGATCTCGGTGATGGTCGTATCCGCGAAATCAATCCGGTTGCGGCCGTAACCCGTGGCGACGACGGCGTGGATATCGGACACGAGCAGGCCGGCGTCGCGGAGCAGGCCGTCATAGAGGGATTGTGCCAGGGCCTGCTGTTGCACACCCTGGCTGGTGCAGCCCGAACACACGGCACGGTTCGCATCCGTATCGAAGACGACAATTTTAATACACCGGGAACCTGCATCAACGCCGGCAGTTAACATAGTCACGCCTTTCTCTGGCCATTTCGACGACGGCCTCGATGCGCGTGCGAAGTGAGGGCATGCACGCGTCGGCCACGGGTGGTATTTCAATTTCAACCATGGGGAGGTCAGGAAACTGCCGCGCGATATATTCACGAATCGCCTGCCCTTCGGTGGCACAGTGGCTGGCGCCGGGAATGCGTGAAACGACAAGGGCCTCCGCGCCGCACTGCTCGAGTTGGCTACCGATATGCCGGGCGCGGTCGCGAGCCGGTCCCACCATGGGATCGCCAAGAGCTATCTGTGCCAAAGCCTGCAAGGGTTCACCACCCGTGGGGATGGGGGCGCGGGCATGAGCAAACATAAAATCGGCCCCGCGGAGGCATGCCCCGCAATCCTCGATGAGGTTCATTACGCGCAGGTCGGCGACGGGATTCACCCAATAGATTCCAACGGCGTCACGGGGAAGCACGCCCAGGCCGCGGGCGGTGCGGCGGCGCACTTCGGCCAGGAGCGCTTCAAGAATCTCGCGGGTTTCAGAGCAATCCGAGCAGAAATGCACGGGCAACACATCGACGAGGAGCATTTCGAGGGCGGGTAACGGGCAGGGGGTCGCATGGGCGACCACGTCCCAGATTTCGCTGGCAAGCGCGCGAATCTCATTGGCGGCGTGTATGGTGCTCCACAGAGCGTCCACGAAAAGGGTGTGACCGGCCAGGTCCCCGAGGGCATGGCGCACCCGCTCGAGTTCGCCGGTTACATACTCGACTTGAGCGAGGGGCGCCGTGAACCCGGTGGGCAATATAATGGCCTTTTCATCGCGCTCCGGCGTTCGGCGATGCGGGATCTCCCACCAGACGATGGGGTGGCCAAGGTGCTCGAGGGTCTGGGCTATGGCGGAAAAATCGTCGCACGTTGCACCCGCGCTGCACGTGAGCACATCGGGAATGGGAAAATGGCGGCGGGTTTCGAAGGCGCCCAGCATAGCGCGCACGGGACAAAATGTATCGTCGATTCCGAGGCGGTCGGCGACCGAAAACAACCCATCCGAGCATTCCATCAAACAGGGAGTCCACCACGAACCGTCCGGATAGAAACAGACCAGTTCCGGCGCGGAATAGGCGATGAGCGGGATGGTGCCGAGGTCCTTCATTGCTCCGACGAGTTTCCTGCCCTGGTCCCGGTGTTCTTGCAGGCGGTCTTCCTCTGTCAATACCAGGTTCCAGAGGCGGAGGGACGCGGGCGAATTGTCAAACTGCAGGGCGTGTAACCGGTAATCGCCGTCGAGGACATGACGGCTCAAGGGCCCGCCATACCACGGCTCATGCAACCCGGCGCGCCGCAGCTCGGCGTGACGTGCGTCCCAGGCGTCGAGACTGATCTTTGCTGGCGCGCTGGTCATGTTTTGAGTGACTCCAGAAACGCCTCGATTCGGGTGATGTTGCGGCCGGTTACCTGCGTTTCGGTCCCAAGTTCGAGAAAGAGCGCGGGAATCTTTGCCTCCGCGCCCAGATGGCGCTGTTCGGCCCGCCAGAGGTCGCACCACGTATACGATACACAGATAAGGCCCCGTACGCCGCGCTCGGTTATGCGCTCGAGCAGCCAGTGGCGCAGAGGAGCGTTCGGGCGGCGAAACACGTCCGGGATGCCATCGAACCGCGCGGAAACGACTGTATCCAGCAGATCCCGGGGACGGAAATGCGGGGGAAGGCGGGGGACGGACCGTTCGCCGCCCTCCATGCCATCGACCACGACGGCCCCTCCGAGTTGCTCGATTACGGCGAAGAGTGTTTCATGTTCGGCGAGCAGCGGCCCGCCGACGACGGCAAGGGGCACGCCCCGGGTACCGGCCGAGCGGCGAAGCTCGGCGGCGGGCTGGAACGGCATGTCCTTGTGGGGCAGGGTTCCTCCGGAACGGAGCAGGAACCGGGTCAACCGCAGGCATTCGTCACGGTAGAGCTGTACCGCGGCAGGCCCTTGTGTCGAGGGCACGTGAAACAGAAAGAAGCCGTCGCGCTCCGTTTCCAGGGAGAGCATGGCTGCTGCGCGGCGCATCTGGTCGCAGGTTTCCGCGAGCACCAAAAGCATGCCGCCGTGCGAGCGCGCTTCATGCAACACTGCTTGTGCGTGAGGACAGATGCCCGCCTGGCAGGCGCCATTCCGGTCTACATGGAGGACCAGGCGCCGGGGCGTCAGGCCATGGGCGGCTATCCACTCGACCGGGACGTGGGGGCCCACGTGCAATACGGTCTTCATCCGCATTCCCCCGTGGCCGGCCCAGAAGCCTCTGCCCGCGCATGGCTGGCCCGCTGACGAAGCTGCCGCGCGGACTCGAACAGGGCGTCGATGCGAACCTCGACGCGCGCGCTGTCGGCCACCGAGTAGTCGGTGCCGATGCGCAAGAACGGCAGGCCCAGCTCGTCATCCGCAAGCCGCTTGACCCAGTACGATTCGACATCGTAGGTCAGGCACGCCTGCCACACGAGATCGACGATGCAATCGGCACGGTATTCGCAGGCAAGCGTTCGCAGCAGCTCCATGCGGTCTTCGTTGGGACTCATGACGGAGCAGGGGAGGTGGTAGTATTTTTCCGCCAGGGCGGATAGCGGGTCATTCGCGTCCTCCCGCACATCTTCGTAAATGGGCTTGATGCCTGTGCAATTCTCGAGGCACACAACGAGTCCTCCGCGCTGTTCGACGAGGTCCAGCACCCATTCGGCGCCATGGACCATGGGCACACCGGTCATCAGGACGCGCACTCGGCTGGCGCACTCGGGAGGGCCCTCCTGCGAGCGCAGAGTGGCGAGCGTCGATTCGAGCGCCTCGAGTTCAGCGGGGATGCCGGAGATGCTGCTTTTCAGGGCGAGCAGTTGGCTGCCTGTCATCGGGGGGCGGTCGCGTTGCATGAGCGCGGCCAGTTCGCGCCGCAGACGGCGTTCGGTATTCATCACGGCGATAGCCTCGCGAAGGCTCTCGTCCGTAATGGTTACGGAAAGGCGCGTCTCGAGTTCAGCCTTGAATTGGCGCAAGGCCTCTTCCCAGTACAGCAGGCCCGACTCGCGCCGGGGCATCTGTGGCAACTCGAGCACGTACATCGGGTAGCGTTCTCCGAGGAGTTCATACATCTTCTTCTTGCCGTCGCACGTGGTCTCGGCGACCACCAGGGAAGCCATCTCGAGGAATGGATTGGACTGCAAGACGCTGAACCCATAGGTGGACTTGATCAGAGGGCAGAGATTCGCCGGCAGATGCTGTTCCGCCGCGGGAATGGTGTCTGCCGAACCGCCGCACAGGCACACGGGCACGGCGCCGGCCGCCATGATGAGTTCGCGGGGCGTATATTCGCACATGATCCCGACGATGGGCCGTCCGGCCGCGTGGGCCTCGCGCGCGTATTCGAGGCAGTGGCCGAGCATCTTGTCGAACCAGGAGGACTCTGATTCGTGTGCAGCGGCGCCGCAGCTCTGGCCAGTGCTGCCGCATGGCGTTGCAGGCTGCGCAGGAGCCCCACTGCAGCTTTCGGCGCTACGCTTGTTTTTCATTTCTGGTATCCCTTTCGCGCCTCGCGCGGTTTGCGGGCCACGAACATCGCCTGTGCCAGTTTGCCGTCATGGGCGAGGCCCTGCATGAAACGCATGCCTTCGCTGACGGCGCCTATCAGGCCGTTGTCGAACCCCAGCAGCCGCGAAACGTCGTAGGCAAACTGTCCCGATGCCGCCTTCACGTACAAGTCGACGCAAGGCGCGAAACGGCCGGTATCCGCGGCATGCTCCAGGTGCATGCCTGCTTCCTCGAGAAGGGCAACATATTCCTGCACGCTTATAAATGTCGGGAATTTCATGAAGAGCAGGAGCCGTTCTGCTTCGTCTGCCTCCATAAGCACATCGCCCGCAATCCAGTCGGTGAAGGCGACCACGCCACCCGGCCGGACCAGCCGCACGGCCTCACGAATCAGCGCCGGCTTGTCCGCAACGTAACACCAGGCGTCTTCTCCCCAGACAAAATCCGCACATTCATCCTCGAGGTCCGTATTGCAGGCATCGGCGAGCACGAACTCGATACGGCCGAGAAGCCCTTCGGCCTGTGAGCGCTCTTTGCCGATGGCGATGACTTCTGGAGTGGCATCCACGCCGGTCATGAAAGCCACGTCTCGAAAGCGGAGCAAGAAGCGCATGCCGGCACCCGTACAACAGCACAGATCAATGCCGCGGCTTCCGGGAGCAACTGTGGCGGCATCCGCGAGGGCCATGGAGGATTCCAGACCTCCGATGTGGATCTGTTCGCCCATAATGAGCTCCCACAGGCGGTATTCGGCGCCGGAATAGACCGCCCGGACGGTATCCAGGTCAATGGCAGCCGTGGCGTGCATACAAGAGTCCCCCATTTGTTAGCCCAACTTCCGCAGTTTGAGGTCGATTTCAGGAATTTTCGCTGAATGCGGA
>CAZFOG010000434.1:0-5013 GCA_964520685.1 uncultured Nitrospiraceae bacterium
AGCGCCCGGCCATGCCTCCCACCTGTCGCCTTTCGGGGAGCTTGAGTGCTTCAGGTCGCTTCCGGAAAGCCCCTCGTGCCTCACGTTTTCCCCACCAGCCGTTTCAACGCCTCGGCAAAATAACAGAAGTTCTCCCACGACACATCATCCGGCACAGCGTGGTCGAGGTCGGGGATGTAGCGCCCCGTCGCAATGGCCGGCCGGATCCGTTCGAGCTCGGCGTCGATGGCTTCGCAACCCAGCGCCAGCGCGCGCTTATCAATCCCGCCCATCATGGCGAGTTCCGGATATTTCGCCCGCATCACGTTCACATCGCACCCCGCGGCCACTTCCATGGGCCAGAGGTAGTTCACGCCTGCGTCCATCATCGGGGGGATGATCAGATCCGGCTGCCCGTCGGTGTCCACAGAGAACACGGGTATGCCGTGCGCTTTCGCGAACGCCGCGATACGCCGGTAACACGGGCCCAGGAATTCGTCCCACTGCTGCGGCGAGATCAACGGCCCGTTGCGCCCGCACATGTCTTCCCACATGTGAATCACGTCGACCCGCACCACCTTCGCGATCTTCTCGAACACGGTAATGTACACGGACGTCAGGTGGTCCATGATCTCATGCACCCACTCGGGATCGGTGCAGAACGCCACCAGACAGTCCTCGTCGCCCAGAAGCCACCGCAACCCGCCGTAGATGCCCACATCGGGAAACTCGCCCATCTGGATGGGAAACCCGAGTTCCGGCCACACCGCGAGCGCATCGCGCCACGGGCCCTCGAGCCGTCCCGGGTCATCGGGATTCAGCCGCTCTTCCTTGTACCGTTCCCAATCGCGCCAGTTCTTGACGGGGAAATCGAGGAATTCCGGCATGGACTCCATGTGCTTGAAGACCCGCCGCGTTACACCCCAGGGATCAACGAAAACCCGGTACTCCTCCGTCTCTTCCAGCGTTTTCTCTTCGAAGGCAGGATACGGCCCGAACTTCGCCGGCACCGGCACGGGCGGGGTCTCGGGCTCGAACAACAGGCGCGGTTCGCCCATGATGCCGAAACCGGCCCCCTCGCGTTTCCACCGCTCCAGAGTGGTGCCCCACGGCCCCCACAGCAGCCAATAGGGCGGCCGGTCCAAAGGCTCCCCAAGCACGCACGCCAGAAACCGTTCCCGATCCGTCACGCATCCCCCTTAGGCAGGTTTCTTGCCTGCATCCGGACGTCTCCGTCCACCAAGGCCGCCGCCCCCGTCCCGGCAACCATGAGCAGGTGCTCATGCCGCCTCAAACGCCGCTCCCTCCCATGCTTCCCATTCTTCCCATTCTTCCCGCAATTCCCAGCCCCGGCCCATTGTGCCTTTTCCCGAAGGCCCCACGCGTATCCAGAGCCTATTCCTGCTTCCCCTTCGGCCGGTACATATGCACGCTCTGCCCAAAGATCATGTCCGCCGATTCCATCACCGTTTCGCTCAATGTCGGGTGGGGATGAATGCTCAACCCAATGTCTTCTGCCGTCGCGCCCATCTCGATGGCCAGCACGCCCTGCGAAATCAGCTCGCCCGCGCCCGTTCCCACGATGCCCATGCCGAGCACCTGGTCCGTGTCGGGATCGGTGATCAGCTTGGTCAGGCCATCCGGCCGGCTCAGCGTAGTGGCCCGCCCCGATGCCCCCCACGGAAACCGCGCCACATGCACCGGGCGCCCTTCTTTCTCCGCCTGGGTCTCCGTGAGCCCGCACCACGCAAGCTCGGGGTCCGTGAACACCACCGCAGGAATAGCGCGCGGCTCGAACACCGAATTGTGCCCCGCGATCACCTCCGCCGCTACCCGCCCCTCGTGCGACGCTTTGTGCGCCAGCATGGGCTCGCCCGCGATATCGCCAATCGCGAAAACCGCCGGATCGCTCGTCCGGCGCTGCGGGTCCACTTTCACAAAACCCCGGTCGGTCAGTTCAACGTCCGTACTGCCCAGTCCCAACCCGCTCGAATTGGGCGTGCGGCCGACACACGTCAGCACCTTCTCGAATGTCTCCGCAAATACCTTTCCCTCTCCGCTCTTGAACGTCACGCGCAACCCTTGCTTAACCTCTTTGATCTTCTCCACCCGCGTATTGAAATGCTTCTCAGGGAACAGTCCCCCCACGCGTTCCGCGAGGATCGTCCGCAGGTCTTCATCCACACCCGGCAGGAAATCCGGCATCATCTCCACCAGCGTCACCTGCGACCCCAGCGTCGCGTACACGCTGCCCAATTCCAGACCGATATAGCCTCCGCCGATAACCAGCAGCGTCTTGGGCACGTCCTCGATATCCAGGGCCACCGTCGAGTTCATCATCCGCTCGGATTCCACGAGCAGGCTTGGGAGCGTCGTCGGCCGCGAGCCCGCCGCCAGGATCGACTGCTCACACTGCACGATATGCTCCTCACCCGTGTCCGCCGTGACCTTCAGCGTCGTCGAATCCTGGTACGCCGCCCGTCCCCGCAGAAAGCGGATCTTCCGCGCCTTGGTGAGCTGTCCCAATCCGCTCGTGAGCTTCTCGACCACCGCGTTCTTCTGCACGCGCATCTGCTCGAGATCGATGCGGGGCTTCTCGAAGTGGATGCCCCAGTGCGCCGCTTCCTCGGCATCTTTCAATACCTTCGCGCAGTGCAGCAACGCCTTCGACGGAATGCAGCCCCGGTAGAGGCACACCCCGCCCGGATTCTTCTCCAGATCGACCAAGGTCACTCCCAGACCAAGGTCGGCCGCCGCAAATGCGGCCGCATACCCTCCCGGACCTCCCCCTATGACAGCCACCTGCGTCTTAAGCGGTTTACTCATGTCTTAATCCTGGTATGTTGAAAAATGCGCGGAAACGGCACGTCTATGCCTTCTGCGCGTACTCCTTGAACGCCGCCCAATAGCCCTCCAGGTCCCCGAAATCGGGGGGCATTATCGGCGTCGTCTCAATCTCGAATTCCCTGCCGATGGCCGCCAACTCGATTCCATCGGCCAGCATCCAGGCGGTCAGCGCCGCCCCGAACGCCGTGCCCTCGGCTTGATTGGTCAGCGCAATGGTATAGTCGGGGCACAACGCCGCAAGCAGCTCGCAATACCGCTTGTTGCGGGCAAACCCGCCCTCGATGAACACCGTCGCTCCCTTCTCACCACCGCACCGCTCCAGAAGCTGCCGCGTAGCCAGCGCAAGACTGACGTTCAGCGCCGCGTAGTACTCCTGCCCGAGCGGCGAATACGGCGCATCCCCAGCCTCTTCGAGGTCTTTGTACAACCGCACCTCGCCGTCCACCGAAACCTTCGCCTCCACGCCCGGAAACGCGCTCGCCGCCGGCATGACCCCCGGTACGATGAAAACGCGCTTCTGGGCGATCACGTTCTTCACGTCGTCCACCGAGCTTTCGTCCTTCACGCTGGTCAGGGCCCCGAACTTCTCGTATTCCATTCCCCCCGGGAAGATCACGGTCTTCAGTGGACGGTTGAACGCGTCCAGATTGTGGAAAACGTTGGATTTCACCTCCGCTTCGGTCAGGAGCGGCGTGGGCGACTTGCTCATCAGCACGCACCAGGTGCCCGTCGAGTTCAGGATAAAATGCTCATAACCCTTCGCCAAATAGGGCAGGAAATTGGCATTCGAATCATGGATTCCAAGCGTCACCTGGCAATCTTCGGGCAAGTTGCACGCCTTCGCCAACTCCGGCTTCACCGTGCCCAGCGAATCCCATGGGCTCCCCATCTTGTCGGGAAACCGCGTGTGCGCACCCATACGAATGCCCACCTGGCTCCAGGTTCCGTCGAAGAAATTCCATAGATAGTTGTGGTTGCCCAGGTACGTGGGTTCCATGCTGTAGTTGCCCGTCAATTCGTAACCGAGGTAGGAATTGTAAAACAGCACCGTGGCGACCTTGTCCCACACCTCCGGCATGCGCTTGGACACGTAATACAGGGCCTTCGCGCCATTGGTGAACCCCACATTCGGCGTACAGGTATCGTAATGCAGCGCCTCGGCCTTGCCGAACACGTCGTAGAACTCCTGCTCGATTTCGGCGCCCTTCTCGCTCGTATACGAGATCACCGGATACGCCAGTTTGCCCGCCTCGTCGAGCATCGCCACCGTCGCGCCATGAGCACAGACACTGATCGCGCGGATATCGTACTCGCTGCCGAGCCGGGCCATGGCCTGCCGGAACCACGCCAGCAATTCTTCGGTTGGCTCGACCTCGAGCCCGTCTTGCATGCGCGTATCAAGGCTCGTACGCTCCTCCGCAAGCGGTTGAAACTGGCGATCGTATAACCGGATCTTCTTGTTGGTCTTGCCGACATCGAGTACGGCGACGGCACATGTTTTCACGGCAGTTCCTCCCCCTGATTTCACAAACGGTATTTACAGCAGCACGCCGTCAGCATAGCAAGTCGGGGCCATCAACGGCTAGTCGCGGCTTCGCCGTGCAACCAGGTCCTGCGCGCGCAATAACCCGATGATGCTGAACACATCCTTGATTTCACCCCGATGCACCATGGCCACGGCGTCATCGAGGGCAACCCGCCGCACCTCGAGCACCTCGGTGCCCTCGGGCGAAGCTTCGGTCTCCTCCAAACCCTCGGCCAGAAACAGAAGTCCGCGCTCCGCCGAGATGCAGTTACTGAAGTGAATCTCGCCCCCCAGAGGCGTCCATTTCGCCGCGCATAATCCCGCCTCCTCCTGCAATTCACGCTGAATGCAGGTCAGCGGCGCCTCACCCGGCTCCGTCCCTCCTTCGACAATCTCCCACGAGTACTCCCGCGTCGGATACCGGTACTGCCCGACCAGGTACACCTCGTTTGCCGGCGTCAGCGCCACCACACCCACGGCAAACCTCGTCTCGATGTAGCTGTAGATGCCGTCAGCCCCGTCGGGACGCACCACCCGGTCCTCGATCACCCGCAGCCAGGGGGTCTCATAGACCATTCGGCTGGATTTGGTCGTCCAGGGATTTTTCGTATGCACGCGGCTACCCCTCGAGAAACACTAAAAACGGGTTCTCGATGGCCTCG
>CAZFOG010000435.1:0-5003 GCA_964520685.1 uncultured Nitrospiraceae bacterium
GCGCCGGATGGTGATAGATGCTCGATGAGTATGGAAGCGGAATCGAGGAAGGGCCACAAGACCGGCTGCGTGGGAGATGGCTATGTCACGACTCCTGCGGATGTCCGGCGGTTCCAGACTCTGACGACCCGCGACCGGAAAGACGGGCAAGCGAGAGATGAAGAGTCCACAGGACAAGGGTTTCGGGATGATCCTGGCGCTGGTGCCGCGACTCCCGTCGGCGCGGTTGGATTCCCCGATTGTGGGGATGCCCCGGCTTGCGCCGTTGCGCCCGTTGTTCGTGAGAGCACGTAAAGCGAGGTGCAGAAATGAAGTTAGAAATTCCCATGGAACTATTAGCGGTTGATGCGTTTCGTACTTTGCCCCCGTCACGGAAATTGGCGCTGATGCTATTTCTGGAGCGCTGGGAGACTCAATATCCGCCAGGGGCCAAGGCGACGGGATTCATCGGGTTCAGTCCGCTCAAGACGCGGCGTTGGGGCGTGCCTGAAGGCACCCATAAGCGCGCGGTCCGGGATTTGGTTCGCGCTGGGTTTTTGTTACGCAGTCCGCGCGGGCCGGGCCGGGCGATGCGGGTGCGGCCAGGGCGCGTATTGGCGCCGCTGTTGCGACGGCACCCAGCGCAGGGAGGCGTGGCTGATCCTGCTGTGTCCCCGTAAGGGATAGCGATCCCTTGCCCCTGACAAGCGGGCAGATTCGGTGTGCGGTACTATATTTCGCATGAGCACCGAAGAGAACATGAAAGCCGAACTGCTTGCGCTGGAGATAGTTGAACTACTTGGTGTGGCTCCGGAGAGCATCAGTGAGGGGCTCTGGGACCGTCTGTGCGTGAAACTTGGAGCGGAGCAGCTTGGGCCGCCGCCAGAGGTCAAGCGGGAATACCGGAGGCGGCGGCGCGAGCGGTTGAAGGCGCAAAAGGAAACTGAAAATGCCGAAGTATCTTGATTTCAAATCGAGCGGGACAATACACAACAACATCACCGGGTACGATTTCACGGTTGACCCGAGCCTGACACCGGCGCAATCCATTCGCAAACGGTGTTTGCACTGCGTCGGGGGCGAGAGCTTCGATGAGGTCGAAAATTGCACCGCGACGCCGGACATTTGCCACCTGTGGCCTTACCGAAGGGGGCGAGGGTGCGACCGGAGCCGCGACCCGAACCCGCCAAGCCGCGTCAAGGCGATCCGGCGTGAATGTCTTTTCTGCATGGGGAACAGCAGCAAGGCGGTTTCTGAATGTGAATCCACTCACTGCCATTTGTGGGCGTGGAGGCTCGGAAAACGTCCTGCAGATCGGCACCAGGGAGGCCATTTGGCAAGCGCCACGGCGTTTTCTCATGCCGGGTAGGGGTAAGGTACTGCCCCGAGTGAGGTCGTCGTTTTTTTGATGGTTTTTGGGCAGCTACAGCGCAGGCAGCACGCGGAAGGGTGAAAGCGATGGCGCGGACGACTCGGGAGAGCCGGAAACCTCGGGCGGATGAGCTGCGGCGGTTTGCGGAGGTCTATCGGCAGACCGGTGACTCGGTTTTGGCTTATCTCGCAGTGAGGCCGAATGGCAGGCGGGACGTGGCGGAAAAGCGGGGGCCGCGATTTGTGGAGATGCCGGAGGTGCAGACAATCCTGGCTGAATTGAAGCGGAAGGCCGACATGCCGGAGGGCCTGACAGACGATCAGCGATTGATGCGCCATGCGTTGACTCTGGCGGATAACGCGGAACTGAGCCCGCGGGAGCGGCTTGCGGCGATTCAGACATACTCGAAATTGCAGCGGGCGCATTCCGGCGGACAGGAAACGGGGCGCGGGTTCTCGGAAGAGCTGCAGGCGTTTCTGACCGATTGCGGCATTCGGATTTCGGCGTAACGGAGGATTGTGGTCATGAATGTTTCAAGGCGGGGGTTCCTGGCGCTGGGGGCGCTGTGTGTCGCGCCGGTGTCCTGGGCAGAGCCGGGCAACACGTTGCGTGTTACGCCTGGGTTGCTTCGGGAATGGGGCGCATGTGACCGGGCAGTGGACCTTTACGGGCAAAAGTATCCGGGCGGTGTCGAGGGGACGGCTGCGGAGATCGCCGCGATTGCGGAGGCAGAGTATGACGCGGCATGGATACTCGAGGAATTGGCCGCGCGGTGTGCGGACCAGGTGGGCGAGGATGCGCTGCGGCTGCTCATCGAGAAGGCGGATCCGTCGCGTCTGGCAAATGTGGTGCTTCGGGTGAAGGACAAGAATACTGCGGCGGCGTTGGATAAGCTGCTGGTATCGAATGACCTGATGCAGATCAAGCGGGTGGCGGATGGCGGGGATGGGGATGCTCAAGCGTTAGCGGTATCGGCGCTCGAATCGAAAGGGGTAATTTGAGACATGGCGTACCAATTTGCACAAAGCCCGTCACACGGTTATTTGCGGACGGCGAGCGCTCCGATGCTTGATCCTGAACTGGTGTTCAGCCTGTGGTTCAGGGCGGCGGATGTGACGAATCACCATACGCTGGTCAAGATTGAATTCGATGACCCGGACAACAACCGGATCATGATTCAGGCGCGGGGCGATGTGGCCGGGGATCCGGTGCGGTTTGTGTCGCAACGCGAAGGAACGCAGTACACAGTGGACAGCACAACTGGGTACGCTGCGAACGTGTGGCAGCATGTGATGGTGGCTACGGGATTTACGGACAGCAAGGTGTGGCTCAGTCTGAACGGGGCCGCGTGGGTGGCGAATACGAGCGTGAAGGGGCCGAACGGGAGTCCGAGCTACATCCAGATCGGCGGGGATAACGTGTATATCCCGTCGATCATAGGCTCGGTTGCCGAAGTGGCACTTTGGGACGCATTAGACCCGTATACGACCTTTGATCCGCAAGACAAAGGAAAGCCCCTGACGCAGGGGTTTTCGCCGATGCGTATTCATCGCAAGCCGCTGTTTTACGCGCCGCTGATGGGCGGGTTGCAGGACGTGGTTGGCGGCCGGACGCTGACGGCGTATAACGGGGCAGCACCGGCAAACAACCATCCGCCGATGAGGCGGTGATCAAAAGATACTCTTGCCTAATGCGGAGTTTTGCGGTATATTCCGATTGTGGCGCCGGGGCAGGGGCTTCCCGGGCCGCAACAAATTAAGCGCCCCCGGAAGGTGTTGGAGCACCTTGCCGAGGGCTGACCGCGACGCATGAAAAGGGCATGCGGGCGGCTGCGCACATCATAGCATCCGGCCACCCCTTCCTTCATGCGCGCTGTGGGAGACGTGCTATGTCGAGCGACGAAACGAAGTACCCGAAAAGACTGATTAAGATGGTGAACGATCTCGGGCTCGGTCCTTTACTTGACAACCCGCTCCCACAGGCGGAGATGGTGTGCCCACGCTGCAATGGCGCGGTTATCGGCCCAGAGTATGGTGGCGTGTTCTGTGGCCTGTGCGGATACCAAATCGGGAAATTCTGCCCCAATGGGCACGCCGCCCCACTATGGGCTACCTATTGTCCGGTGTGTGGCAAGCCGTTGGCAGAAGATGAGCGGGGGGACGGGCAGCGAGACACCACGGGGTGAACTATGGACGGAGCAGGGCGAGACGGCGTCATTCTGCACATGCCGGGGGTTTCCATTTCAACGCGGCAGGTGAGGTGTAAGGCCTGCGCATTCCCAACCGACGCCCTTCAGGACGTGCGCGTTGAGAAAAGTCCGGGGAGGCCGAACTGGCCTCAAAGTCCGATGCTGCTCGCTCTCGCGTTTGTCTGCTTTGCGGGCGGATTTGCCGTCTATACGTTTTCGACCGGCGCCATGTCCTATGGCGAGAATGTCTATCCCATCGGGTTGCTGCTGTCCGGGGCCTTATGTGTGTGCAGCCTTCTCCTATTCCTGGCGAGTATCATCGCACTTCTTTTCGAGTCTTTTGCCCGTGACGTTTGGGGGCTTACTGCCGTAACGTCGCTCGGTGAGTTCGCGGTCTATAGGTCTCGGAACAAAGAGACTATCGAGCGGGTGGCAAAGGCCCTACGCCAAGTCATGGCGCAGAGGGAGGAATTCGTGGGAAACGTGCCCGAAGAGACTGGGCAGACAGCTGTAGCTACGTCGGCGTCGGCAAATGCACCGGAAGGGGAATCGCCGCGTTTGCATTCCCGAACCCTTAAAGGACTGGCCATAGGCGTTGGAGGTGTCTTGATGTTGGTCTTTGCCTACACGGTCTGGCCGACGCCGTTTATTTACAGCACGATGGGGTCACAAAATCTCCCAATTCGGATCCATCGCCTAACCGGCCAGATAGAGAAGGTGAGTACTTTATATGGATGGACTCCCCTTAATCCGGAGATTCGGTCGCTCCCGCGCAGACACTGGCGGGCATTGTATTTTTCGAATGGAAACATAGACCACAGTGGTCTGTCTGGTGGGCTGTGGCGGTATCTAAGCATTCACGTGGACAATGGTGCGCCCTACGTAATAAAGTCCGCCCTGCTTGAGGTCACGGTCCTGGAGAAGAACCGGCCGGTAGCGGTACAACCCTATGAGATCACCGGCGAAATCGGTCCCTATGAATCAGGAACACTAACCATAACGGCTTCAAAACCAATCTTATGGGAAGGTGAACAGACATGGTCCTATGTCGTTCTCGACGTGAAAGGCTACAAGCCGTAGGGTTTCCTTGCCGTCCCCCGCAGGTCAGTACCTGCGAATTCCTGTTCAACCCACTTCGGGGTTGAGAGGATAGAGGAAGGGCGATCCACGGGCTGACGCCCGTGGCTATTCAAATTGGACCCCGTTTCGGGGTCTTTTTGAGATCATTTGCTGACATTCGCATTCACTGGCGTGACCTTTGCTTCTCTTTTCATGTCTCATCCGTATCATCGGGGAAAGCCGCGGTAGACAAATCCCGGATTGGTTGCGGCAACACCGCGGTGCGCGACAGTGTCACGGTCTCGCCTGGCGCGTAATCGGTCTCACGGAGCATCCGGGTCGTCGGAATGGAGGATGGTGCCGGTCAGGAATAGCTGGTACTTACCCTTCTCAAGGCGATTGACC
>CAZFOG010000436.1:0-4997 GCA_964520685.1 uncultured Nitrospiraceae bacterium
GTCCGTGTGGGTCCGTGTGGGTCCATGTGCGACGGTTTCCCTCGTCACACCCCCCCATTTTCATCGTCCACGGGTGAACCGGTGGGCTCCTGGCTCGCTGTCCCCCGTCTCCCCTTCGAAAGCAGGGGCCCAGCTGCTGCGCAGCAACGCAGTGCCGCACATGCCGCGTACTCCCTGGATGCCCCCGGGCGCAAATCCAAGAAAAGAGGCCATGTGTATTGTTTCGGCTGATGCGTGGGCAGCACAGAATACGTAGTGTGGTAGTATAAAGGCGGCAGGCTGGGGGCCATGCGGAATCCCGCTCATGTGAGCGCTGTCAACCACGTGTACAGGCATGTTTCGGGGATATAGCGACAGTGACGGAACAGGGCCAACTCGAGAGCGTTGAATTCTTTCTGAGCCATCTGGTGCAGGCGTGGCGGGCGGTGCAGCTCTATCCGGTGGGCAATCCGCGTATCCGCGAAGCCGTTGTGGGAGCAGTCGTTGCAGCGCAGAAGGCATGTGGGTGCATATGCGGCGCCTCCGAACCCGAGGCGGATGACCGGGGCGACGCGGAACGCGATTACGTAATCATCCGGGTGACGCGGGAGGCGTTTCTGTTCGACGAGGAACCTGTTGCGGCACACCGCGAGGGGCCGCGGCGCCTCGCGGAGGATTTGTATGAACGCGGGGTGAAGTTTTTGTGGTTGCGGCCCGGTCTTTCCGCGCCCGAGCTTGAGCAGCTCTTGCAGGCAGTAGCCGGCGCGGAGAACAGGGACCGGTTCGAGGCGGCCCTCGAGGAAGCTGATTTCGAACATGCCGGACTCGAGATTATTGATTCGTTTCAGCTTGTGGACCGCACCGAAGCGACGGCGCGCATGGACATGCTGTCGTATCTTCGGGCGAAACAGGCGCGCCGCCGTGCCCCCTTGGAAGATAGTGACCCGCTTTCGGGTGACTTGCCCGAGGATGAAGTCGAGGACATTTCGGACCTGGCGGAGTTTTTCCTTGAAATAGCCCAGGGTTCCGAGGAAAAGACGCAATATCTGTATAACAATCTGTCGGATCCGCGCCGGCTGGCCGAGACCCTCACGTATCTTGCCAGAATCCACCCGCCGGCGAACACCGGTCTCGAGATGCCGGTCGACGTGGTGCGTCAAACCCTGGGGCATATATCGGACACCATCCGCCAACTGCCGGGCGAAGCGCGGGCAAGCATGGTGCGCAATATCGCCGAGGCGGTCCTGGCGACCGAGGCGTCCGTGCGGAAACAGGTCATGGACGAGGCGATGGCGGCCGAAGTCGGCAAGACGTCGCTGGTGGCTGATGTATGTGCGTCGCTTCCGGACGACGTGGTGGCGCATCTGTTGAGCGCCCATGTCCGGCTCCATCGCGGCACGGCGAACACCATCTCGAACTTTCTGGACGATTTCGCGGGCGACGAAGAACGCCGCGAAACCATAAAGCGCATGATTACGAGAGAACTGCGCGAATCCGGGGATACCCGGGAGCAAGAGGTTGTATCGCTTCTCGAAGGCGAACCCCGGGGCGCGCGCGTTGTGGCCAAAAGGCAGTCGCCCGAGAACCGCACCGAACGCGAGAGCGCGGAGATTGCGCGCGATGCGCGGGCGCGGGAGCTGGCGCTGTCCGAGTGCGAATTTGCGGCCTTGACCGAGGCGGCGTACCGGGTATCTCCCGAAGACGATTTGGAGCGGGCCGTTCTGAACATTCTGGGCTTGCGGAGGGCGCAACACATTGCGTCTCTGGATTCCACCGTCTGGGGGACCGTCCACACGGCGCTGGAGCGGGCGGTTGACCATGGGCGCTTCATCTTTGTGACGAACTGTCTTGACTGCGTGCGCATTCTAGCGGGGGACGAGGAAGACGGCACTGCGAGGCAGACCCTCGAGGAGTTCATCACCCGTCTCGCGGGCAAGAAGTATGTGACCCGCATCATCCGGACCCTGTTGCGGCCGGATCTTGACGAAGGTTCCTACCACAAGCTGTCAGGTTTGCTGAGGTGCATAGGGGAACGGGCCTATGAGGAGCTGTTCGAACTGCTGGCTAAAGAACGCGACCGTGGGATACGCCGCCGCCTGATACTCGCCTTTATTGACCTGGGCGAAGACGCGGTCTATTTCCTGAGCCGCATGATCGAACACCGGCACTGGTATGTCGTGCGTAACGTGGCCTATTTACTCGGCAAGCTGAAATCGACGGCGGGCCTCGGGGCTCTCGAACGGGTGCTTCATTATCCGGATATCCGGGTTCGGCGCGAGGTGTTGCGCGCGGCCGCGTCAATTCGAGGACCCGACGCCGAGAGCTTGTTACGGCACTGCCTGGACGACCCCGAACCGGCGGTGCGCGGATTGGCGGCGGAATGGCTTGGCATCATGAAAGCGCCAGGAATTCTTGACGAGTTCCGGGCAATGCTCCGGGACAACGACCGGCGGCTGCGGTCCTGCCAGGATCTTGCGGCGGGGGTGGTCCGTGCCCTGGGCCGTATTGGGGACGTATCGGACCTTCCGCTGCTGGAAGCGTTCAAACAGCACAGCAAGGGACTGACCCTCATACGGCACGCCGGCGTTGTCGAGGCGTGCGACCAGGCAATGGCCGAGATTCACCGCAGGGAGGAGGTTTCACCAGCCTCGAGCGACCGGGAGAGGGCCGGCACATGACCCACTCAGAAGCATTGGTGGCGGCTGCGCGCCCGTTTCTACGGAACCTGGATAAGGCCCGCAAGCGTGCCCGAATCTACCCGCCGGAGCATCCTTACGTGCAGGAATCCCGCGAGCTGCTCGTCGGCTCTCTCGAGGAATTGCTGCTTGTTCGCGACAGTGTGACCCTGTCGATCTCCGATGGCGACGCGTTCATCGAGGGCTGCCATGTTCCAGACGACGACGGCCTGCTGGAGCCGATGATCTCGGATCTGACCCGGCGGGAACTGGTGTCCGTCACGTTTCTGCCGGGCATAACTCCGGATGAGCTTACCACGTTCTTGTTGCTGAGTGTGGCGAAACCGCCGGAGCTCGACAACATGGGCGGGCTCGAATCGGCCCTCGAGCAGAAGGGGGTGCGCAGGGTTCTCATCGACCGCAAGAGCCTGGCGCTCCCAGCCGAAGACGATACCGGACAAGAGGCCGAGACGACGCGGGTGTCGCGGGAGGCGTACCTTTCGGCCGTGCATGCGGTAATCGAGACCTTCGCGGAAATCAGCGCCCGCGAAATGGTAAACCTCGAGCTGGTCGAGGGCGTTGCGCGCATGCTCGTGTCGGGGGTGTTGCAGCATCCCGACACCTATCTCGGCCTGAGCACGATGAAGAATTTTCACGAGTATTCGTTCTACCACTCGGTCAACGTAGCCATTTTGAGCATGCTGATGGGCTCGAAACTGCGGTTCAACGAGGGGCTGCTGCACAAGGTTGGCGTTGCTGCGCTGCTTCACGACGCCGGGAAGGTGCGGATGCCTCTCGAGATCCTGGATAAGCCCGGCAAGCTCACGCAAGACGAGTTCGAATACATGAAGACCCATGCTGCCGAGGGCGCGCGCCTACTGGCCGAACAGGGCGCCGACCCGCTGGCGGTTGTCACGGCTGCCCAGCATCATGTGCACTTCGACCGGCGCGGGTATCCCGAATACGAAATTCCCGGCGGCCTGCACTTCGTGAGCCACCTGGTGACGGTGGTGGACGTGTATGATGCGCTGACGTCCGACCGGTCTTACCGGACCTCGATGCTGCCCGACCGCGCCATGCAAATCATCATCGAGGGGAGAGGCACCACGTTTCATCCCGAGTTGACCAAGGTTTTCGCAAATCTGACGGGCATGTTCCCCGTCGGGACCCTCGTGGAACTCGATACGGACGAATTGGCCGTGGTCTGCAAACCCAATCCCGACGACATCTACCGTCCCCAGGCCAAGCTGTTGACCGAGCCGTATGGCGATAGCCGGGCATTTCGAGTCGTCAGTCTTGCCGACCGCGATTCCAACGGCGCCTATCTACGGAGCATCGTTCGGTCGATCGATCCCCAGGAACACCAGATCAACGTGGCGGATTATTTGTGATGGACCGCGATAGAGTTGAAGCAGTGCACCGCCGGGGCGGGCAGCCTAGTGCAGCCGGATATTCTGTTTCTCGAACCAGCTTTTCAGGTCGTCCATCTGCGAACTGGTGATTTCTTTGTCGTATTCCTCTTCCATCTTCCGCACCAGCGCCGCCAGGTCGGGTTTCGCATCGACGATTTCGGACAGGCGCCGCTCGAACTCGACGCTCTCCGCATGCAGCTCGTCAAGCGACAGGGACAGCCCGAGCACCTCGGCGGCTTTGCGCGTGACCGCTTCAATGCACCGGGTATTGCGGTCCTGCACGTAGGCGGGGATCTCCGCCACAATGGAGACTATTGGAATGTCTCGCATATCCGCCAGAACCGACAGATAGGTGACGAGACTCGCGGGCCCTTCGTATTCCGTGGGCAAGAGGCCGTACTGAGCCAGAAGCGGGCGATACCGCTCGCCCGGCACGGAACCGCGCAGGCGCGGTTCGCGCGTATGGGGCACAATTCCCGCCACGCTGCCCACAAACGCCATCCGGCGGACCCGGCATTTCTCGGCCACCGAAAAGATGCACTCCGCAAAATCGGGCCAGCGCAGGTTGGGCTCCTTTCCCTCGAACAGCACGAGGTTCTGGCCTTCGGCAACGTAGAACCGGTTAACCGGCTCCAGATAGTCCCCCACGACGCCGTCTTCAATGGCGGCATGGGGCCGGAACAGGGACGAAACCTCCATGCTGCCCGGAAAATTGTAGATGTAAAACGGCGACGGGTTGATGCTCGCAAAACACCGCGCATCGAGAAGGTCTGTCACGTACTCGACCGTACCGGTCGACACCTCGCCGCCGTCCATCCAACCGGTAAGGCCAAGCAACATGCCGGCATCGGTGAGTGTTGGCAGTTCGTCGATTGTAAGGGGTGCTGATCTGCGAATACCGCTAATACTGTCATGTAATTATAGTTGTGGG
>CAZFOG010000437.1:0-4997 GCA_964520685.1 uncultured Nitrospiraceae bacterium
ACGTCGGACATCTCCTTGTACGCACCCACCAAGCCCATTACGGGTGAAGATACTGCCGGGCGCTTGTCTCAGACAGAGGAACCCGCCGAGGAACCCGCCGAGCAGGAATAGACTCCTGGCGGCGGCATGGGCCTGTTCAGGACCGTTCTCCGAAGAGGGGGAGTGCCCGTCGCAACAGCGCGCACAGCCTTTCGGAGGTCTGCCGCGACGTTGCCAACACATGAGCATGGGTCAGACGCTCGATGCGGCAGCAGTTATTCGTGATGCACGAAATCGCTGCGGTGCGCATGCCCAGGGATTGGGCAGCGGTCATTTCGGGCGCCGTGCTCATCCCCACGGCGGTCGCGCCCATATGCTGAAGCGCCGCGATTTCGGCCCGCGTTTCGTAGCTTGGACCATGAACCCAGACATAGCTTCCTGTCGCGTCGCACCCCGGCACGACCCAATCCGGCACAATTTCCGGGGGGCGCTCCGGCCACAGGCGGCAGGGCCAGGTCAAGATGCGGTCCACCGCCACAAGAAACCCCGGCTCCAGTTCGGGTGTCAAGCCTCCGGCGGCATTTGTGAACAGAACACGCTCCGCCCCGAGGGTTGAGAGCACCCGCATGGATGCCGTGACTTCCTCGTAGCCGCATCCTTCGTAGAAGTGATGCCGTCCTTGCTGCAGAATTACCGGCAGACCGCCGCATGTGCCCCCGGTGAAGGTGCCTGCGTGGCCCGCCACCGAAGGTGGGGGAAGTTGTTGAAATGCGCCGAAGGGGCTTTCCCAGGTTACGCCGTCCAGCACAGCCATTAGGTTCAAGCCCGACCCTGCAACGATGGCCGTGGGGGCCGCGGCGGTCATATCTTCCACGCGGCGGGCAGCAGGCAGCGCTCGTATAACTCCAGGGCGTAGTGATCCGTCATCCCCGCGATGAAATCCACGATTTGGCGCTCGACGGAATCCGCGGCGTCTCCTTGCCTCAGAATGTGCTCGGGCGGGTTGGCCAGGAGTTGCGCGTACAGCTCCCGCAGCACTTTCTTGGCCTTCTCGATCTCCCGGTGAATGGTCTCGCACGGATACACCGCGGTGTACAGATAATCCCGCAGGGCGCACGTGCTTTCACGCACTGCCGGCACAATGCCGATGGGGCCGTCCTTCGAACCTTCGATGATTCCAAGCACCATGCTGTCAATGCGCTCTGAAGACGATTGCCCCAGATGTTTTACGGCGGCCGCAGGCAGGTCGGATGGGCAAATGATCCCTCCGCGCAGCGCGTCGTCGATGTCGTGGTTGATGTAGGCCACCGCGTCGCATACCGCCACAATGTCGCCTTCAAGCGTCGCCGCGCTGGGTTTCCTCTCGCCAAGCAAAATACACTTGCCCTTTGAATGATTGGCAATGCCGTCGCGTACTTCAAACGTCAGGTTGAGGCCCGGGCCGCGATGCGTGCTCTCGAGTTTCTCCACGACCCGCAGGCTCTGCGCAGTATGGTTAAACCCTCCCGAGAACAGCTCATCGAGTACAGATTCACCAGCATGGCCGAAAGGCGCGTGACCCAAATCGTGCGCAAGGGCAATCGCTTCGGTAAGATCTTCATTGAGGAAAAGCGCCCGCGCGACCGTGCGCGCGATCTGGGCAACCTCCAGTGTGTGGGTAAGGCGTGTCCGGTAGTGATCGCGCTCGGGAGCAAGAAAAACCTGCGTCTTGTGCATCAACCGGCGGAACGCCTTCGAGTGAATGATGCGGTCGCGGTCGCGCTGGTAAGCCGTGCGAAAGGCGTGATCCGGTTCCTCGAACACCCGCCCGCGGCTGTTCACCACGAGCATGGCATGCCGGTTGAGCGTTACCCGTTCTCGCTCCTCGATCTGCTCGCGGACCGTCACGGCGCGTTGCTCACTTTCCTTTGGAGAGGCGCCGCGCCAGTTCGATCGGCAAACCCGCCTGAACGATCTTCAGGGCGCAAGCATCTATGTCGTACTCGGCACGGCAGAATTCAAAGGTCCGGTTATCCGTATCGAAGAAACCAAAACCGGCCCGGGGATCCCGGTCCCGCGGCTGCCCAACCGCTCCCGGATTGATGAAGTACCGGTTCATGGGGCTCAGTTGGCACACCCCGTCCGGAGTCGCGGTCGCGCTGTTGCCCTTCTCGCTGAAGAAGGACGCCCTGTGGCTGTGCCCGAAGTAGCAGATGTTGATGTCCCGCCCGTTCAAGTACTCCAGCTGCCGTACCGCGTCCAGCCAGTCAATAATATAATCGTCGCGATTGCTCGGAGAGCCATGCACACCCAGACAATCCGAGTTAAACACGATCTGTTCGTGGCAGCTTGCCAGCCATCGCCGGTTGTCGTCACGAATCTGCTCGTACTGCCACTCGATGGCCTTCTTGGCCGCCGCCCGGAAAAACCACGGATCCTCGAGACCGCATACCGCCGCATCGTGATTCCCCATGATCGTCGGGATCTCGCGCTCGCGTATGATGTCCACCACTTCGTTGGGATTGGCGTTGTACCCGGTCAGGTCGCCAAGGCAGATAATACGGTCCGGTTTCCGCTCGTCGATACGCTTGAATACCGCAAGGGTTGCCTCGAGATTGGCATGCAGGTCCGATATTATCGCAATTAACATCTACTCGTCCTTGAGGGGAAATACTCTCATCGTTCGCGCAGCGGCTTTACTCCGATGGCTGTTTGTGTCTTTCCTTCTCGATGATCCGACGTAACTGCGCCACTTTTTTGCGGGCATGCGGGTTCGAGGGGTCCACCTCGAGGATCTTCTGCATACCATCCAGCGCCTTTTCATAGTCGCGGCGCTTGATGAACTGAACCGCAATATTGTACTCCGTCGCCAGGATCTTTTTCCGAAGACGGGACGAGCGCGGCTGGGCTTTCATCGCCGTCTTGTATTGCTGAAGCGCCGCCGGATAATTGCGCGTCTCGAAGTAGAAGTCGCCCATCGACTCCTCGTGCGTCATGTCTCCGGCAACCTCTTCCTTGCTGCGCTCCTCAATTTCACGAAGCCGTTTCGCTTCGTATTCCTCCGGCGTGTACACATTTGTCAGGGCCGCTCGTTCCACGAGTATCGAGATGTTGTTGCTCGAGGAGTCCGTCGGAATGAGGAAAAACCGCGCTTCATCCGGATCATACGCATGCAGGGTCGAACCCCGGATGAATTCGCCATCCTGAAACTCGCAGATGCGTTCCCCGCCTTCCGGATGGTATTCAGGATATTTCTGGCGGGGATCGAAATGGCCGTCGAAACTCTTCACCTGAAACACAGCCTTGAGTTCGTTAAACCGCACCTGCACCGTGTCGCCCGACGCGGCGCCTTCGCGCGTCATGGTATCCAAATAAAAACCTGTGTCTTGTGGGTTCAACGCAAAACAGACCCCGTAGGCAATCCTGCCATCTCTGTAGCGGACAACAAGGCGTTGGCGCGGATGTTTCTTGCGCGCTTCGACCCGTTTCTGTTCAACGTATTTCTTCCGTAACTCTTTTTGCTCGGTCCAACGCTGGCGTAACATCGTACCAATATGCGCCTTGTGAATCGATGTCACATACAGACCCAGACGGCCAACCTGGTTCAGCGCGTCATTTTCCGTCTCGGCCTCTATTACTCCGGAAGTCTCGTTGCCCTGGCCATCGATCGCTTTGTATTCGAACTTTGCCACTACTCCGTCTCCTCAGGCGTAGCCTTGCGGATCGCCATAGCGCACGATTCGATTCAGAAACCACTTCGAAGCGGTCAATCCTACTGGGGCTCCAACCCGAAACCTTAACACGAAATAGGTGGTGTGTCAAAACATTAAAAATGCTTAACCCGTTGATAGTTCTACGTTTCTGTTGTGCAAACTTCCCGGGAAACGCTGAAAAGGCCTTCAACCCGCCGATTCGCGGGTTGCCAAATCCGTCGCACGTATTTTATGTCATCCCATAAACGATTACAAGGCGGCTGCGGGAATTTGGACAAAATTGCGATTCCGTGTGCCATTCCGCCACTGCAGAACACGGAACCGCTGGATTTCTGAGGTGTTAAACACGGCGTAAGCAAGACCTTGAATCGCGCGCAGGAACGCCAGTTGTAACGGAGCATTCCACAAAACGCGGGGCGAATGGCCCCGAGGAGCGAAAACATGCATGCGAAAATGCTGATTGTATCGGTGATGTGTACGATGGCCGTGGCAGGAGCGGCTGTTGCTGATGCGGTTGTACCAAACGCCGCTCGCATGGGCAAATTGAAGGGGGCGGACACCAACAGTGACAACCGCGTGGATTTCGATGAGTTCATGGCGGCCTTTCCGCAGGCCGACAGAAGCGCCTTCGATTTGTATGACAAAAACAGCGACGGATTCCTGACCAGGCAGGATATGCCGGACTCGCGCGGCGCCGATTCTGGCCGGGCCGCGAAGCCCCGGGCTGGCATTCGGGCGCTCCTGCAACAAGCCGACAAGGACGGCAATGGCGCGGTCACTTTCGAAGAAATTGCCGCGGTGGCGCCGAAGATCAAGCGGGAGCAGTTCGTCCGTTTCGACCGGAACGGAGACGGTTCTATATCGGAAGCCGACGAGGCCACAGGCAAGCCAGGCGTGCCGACGGCCAGGCGGGACATCCGGGCAATCGCTACGAAAGCGGACAAGGACGGCGACGGTCAGGTCACCTTCGACGAGCTGCGGGCCACGTTTCCGAAACTGACGCAAGAACGGTTTTCCATGCTTGACCGTAACAGTGACGGTGTACTGAGCCAGGCCGATCGTCCGGCTGCTTCCGATGGCGGTCCGAACTCCGGCCGCAAGGCACGGGGCCAATTTGTCCACAAAGTGCTGCAGGCGGATGCCGATGGCGACAGCAAAGTGACCTACGGCGAGGTCACCGCGAAGAGACCCGGGTTCCCCCGTGCAGCCTTCGATCGCTTGGACGCAAATGGTGACGGCGTCCTGTCACGCGAGGATGCGGCCGGGGCGCATACGGACTGATCAAGGGCTGGCGGTGCGCTTGGAACAACCCCGGCGATTCTCCTC